>JBPCVV010000161.1:0-26463 GCA_051010195.1 Anderseniella sp.
GCCTTGGGCGGACCGGGTGCCGCCGCTGCATGTGACAAAGGTTTGAATCCGGCAATAGATGCTGGCCTTGCGAATGTCATGTTTGCGCGACAGAGTTGCAGCAATTCAAGCTTTATCCAACAAGGGAAAATCCGTTCATGAAGCTTAAGATACTTTCGGTTGCCGGACTGTTTGTGACGCTGGCGGCGGGGCCTGCGGTGGCTGCGTCCTGCGGAAATTCCGGCGCCGGTTTCGATCGCTGGCTGGCCGGTTTCAAACAGGCCGCGCTGGCGGAATGGAACAAGTCGAGAAAGTACCAGGTGGCGATTGCCGTTTTTGCCGAAAGGGTGAAGTAGCATGGCGTTTGAATTCGGCACCTTGCTGTCGACGGCGGCTACTGGCAAAGCAGCCCGGTTTTCAGGGTATCCGCCCTACCATTTCGTCGGCGGCAATATCGACGAGTCCACCGTTCCGACCGGGGCACTGGGCGATGCAGTTCGCAAAGTGATCCGGGAGCAGGGCCAGGCCATGGCGAAGTACGGCATGGACAGTGGCCCGCAGGGACATCTGCCGTTGCGGGAGTTTATCTGCGACTGCCTGAAAAGGCGCACCGGAATGACCGTGACGCCGGATGAGGTCCTTCTCACGACTGGCTCCCTGCAGGCCATGGACCTGGTCAACAAGGCGCTGCTGGACAAGGGCGATGTGGTTTTGCTTGAGGCGGCAAATTATGCCGGCACGCTGAGCCGGTTGGATGCTCTCGGTGTCGAGTATCAAGGCATAGACCTCGATCGGGACGGCATGCGCATGGATGCGTTGGAGCGCGCATTGTCGGACCTCGCCGCGGCGGGCCGCAAGCCGAAATTCATCTACACCATTCCCACCATTCAAAACCCCACCGGGTCCGTGATGCCGGTCCAACGCCGCCGCGAGATGCTGGCGCTGGCCAGGGCCTACGATGTGCCGATCTTTGAGGACGACTGCTATGCCGACCTGGTTTTTTCCGGCGACCGTCCGCCGGCGATCCATAGCCTCGATGAGGATCAGCGAGTGATCTATTGCGGTACCTTCTCCAAGACCATCGCGCCTGCCTTGCGGGTCGGTTATCTGGTTGCTCCCTGGCAGTTCCTGAGCTCTGTCCTGCCTCTGAAAACCGATGCCGGCAGTGGCGCCCTGGAACAGATGGTGCTGGCGGAATACCTGCCGGACAATTTTGATGATCATGTCTCTCACCTGCTGCCGATGCTGAAAGCGAAGGCCGACGCTCTGTGCGAAGCGCTGGATGAACATTTTGGCGACTGCGTGGAGTATGAGCGCCCCAATGGCGGTATCTACCTTTGGGTGAGCCTGCCTGAAAATGTCGATACCGACCGGTTGTATCAGGCGGCCCTTGCCCACGGCGTCGAGGTCAATCCAGGGTCCCAGTGGACAGTTGATGGCTCAGCCAACAGACACCGCCTGCGCCTGTGTTTCGGACATCCGCCGATCAATACGATCCGGGACGGCATCGCCAAACTGGCAAACATCTGTTTTGAGGAGTTTGGCGTTCCCGTCAGAAGTGGCAATGTTCAGCGACACGGGTAGGCCGCCGGTCGATAGCGAATCGTACGAGGTGTGACTTACATCTGTATTCAACTTTGGATAGAAACGATCATGCTTGGAGCGAGGGAAACAAGATCATCAGAACAGGCGTGATGCACGCGATTGTCGAGCTCTGCTGCAAGAATGATTTGGTAAAATTGTAACATTATGGGTAATTTTTTTTCTATGTAATGGCCCCATTGTGATGCTGCCGAAGCTTTGTCCGGGTTAACTCGTTCAAGCGTTGCCCGGAGTTTCAGAACGCTAGCTCACGGGTCTGAAAGCGGTTATGTAATAGATTGCTTGTGTCCTGGGTTTGACAGGGCAAGCGGGAGTGGATGGCGATCTTCAGTGTTGGTCCGGCACCAAATCCGCCGTGACCGCTGGTTATTCGGAGTTTTTCACCAGTGGCAAATATCGACAGGCACCGGTTCAGCCGGGAGGTAATTGATGGTGTTCGTTCCCTATACCCGCTCGACAATTATCATGGTGTTCTCGCTGTTCTGCAGAATTTAGTGATTGTTGCCGCGGCTATCACGCTGGCGGAGTATTTTGGCTGGGCGATGTATGTGCTGGCAATCATATTCATCGGTTCACGTCAAAGAGCGCTGGCTACGCTGACCCATGAAGCTGCGCATGGTACGCTTGCGCGCAACAAAGTCCTCAATAACTTGCTGGGAACGATATTCAGCGGATACGCCGTTGCCATGCTGCTGGGTTCCTACAAAGGTTCCCACGTCCGAGACCATCATGGCTCGTTCGGTGATCCGGAAGTGGATTGTGACTTTCGATACATGATCGAACAGGGGGTGTATGGCCAGTCAAAGGGCTGGGCATACATCTGGCATGTGATCGTCTCACCGGCCCTGCTGCTCAAAGTTCCTGCTTACCTTGGTTTTCTGGTACGAGATCGGTTTTCTATTGGAGACCAGAAGAATGATCGATATGAAGTCGCGCTGTTTGTGTCGTTCTGGTTCGCCATTCTGGCGGCCAGCGTAGCGGCGGGCCAGGTTGATCTGTTGTTCTGGTACTGGCTGGTTCCGTTCCTTTCAACTTACCAGGTAATAGGCTGGTACATTGAACTGGCCGAACATGCGCCGTTGATGAAGAGCGGCAAGGACATCCACATGTCGCGAAACCGCAACAGCCACTGGGTTGAGAATCTGTTTACCGGGATGCATGGGGAATCTTTCCATCTGGCACATCACCTGTTCCCGCGGGTTCCGTTCTGGCGCATGAGTGAATTGAACCGGCTCCTGCGGCAGGATGCCGCCTACCGGGCATGTGACGATGAATGCGGCGGCATATTCTGGTCTTCAAACGATGCGCCATCGCTGGTCGCGCAACTGGTTCGGGACAACGTCGGAGCATTTCCAGCCGGTGCCGCATCTGATCCTGCCGGGAAAAGAGGCTGACCGTGGCGGCCAGCTTTCTTGATGAGTGGCTGGATGCCCGTGCCGATGCCCGCTACAATCTGGGTGAAAGCGGCATTGCGGACATCCGGCTGGATCAGATCATTCCTGCTCAGGATCTGAGCGCGCGGTTGGCGCACCTTGATTTCGAACACAATGACACACGCGGATCATTCGAGCTGCGAAGCGAAATCGCGAAACTGTATGATCATGCTGAAGCCGACAATGTACTGGTGACAGCGGGCATCACGGAAGCGTTGCTGGTATACCTGATGGACAGAATGCAGCCCGGCGCCAACGTTGTGGTGCTGACACCGGCCTTCCACAACCTGTATGACCTGCCCGGGGTGCTCGGCTACGACGTCCGGCGCATCGCCTTGTCGTCAGAGAACAACTTCAACCTGCCTCTCGATGAAGTCGTTTCAGCATGTGACGCTCAGACCCGTGCGGTGCTCCTGACCACTCCCGGCAACCCGACGGGTACGGTCATTACGCCTGATGAAATATCAAACCTGGCGGACCGGCTGCTGCCGCTGGATTGCGACATCGTTCTCGACGAGCAATACCGGCTGCTGCCCTACGAAGACGGGACAGAGCGTCTGGCCTCCATGGCAAATCATTCGGCTCGAATTGTCGGATTGGGGTCGGCCGGCAAATGTTATGGAACAGTGGGCCTACGTGTAGGCTGGGCAATTTCTTCCCCGGCGCGGCTGGCCTCGATGAACGCAGTCAAGGCGCTCACCAGTCATGCGGTGTGCAAGCTGAATGACGCCATTTGCGTCAGCCTGCTGCGTGAAGGTGGGCACATTATCGCAGCCAACCGGGCGACCGTGCGCGCCAACTCGAAAACGCTTGAGCAGTTTGTGTCCAAGAACCACCCAATGCTCTCCATGGCACCACCTGCAGCCGGTACAGTTGCATTTCCACGACTGACAACGGGCATATCCTCGATCGATTTTGGCGAAAAACTATACCGCGAACATGACGTGCTCGTGCTGCCCGGCGAAGCTTTCGACATGCCAGGATTCTTTCGTGTCCGGCTCGGCCTGCCTGCGGAAGAGTTCAATACCGCGCTCGGCAAGATAGAACTCACGCTTGGTGCAATTCAGGCGTGAGGCAGAAGGCCTCCCTGCCGAGCACAGGGAGTAGGCAGTCTGGCTAACTTGAGCGCCGCACCATGATACCTTGAGCTACTTTCCCTTCCACACAGGGTCGCGTTTTTCGGCGAAGGCCCGGGCACCTTCAAGCTGGTCTTCGGAGGCGTACAGTTTTGAGATGGTGGCCAGGCCGCGGCGGTTGAGCAGTGCGAGTGCTTCCTTGTCGTTGAGGTGGTGCACGCGCTCCAGTACTTCCTTGATCGCCGCATAGACCAGCGGCGGGCCACCAGCCAGTTTTTCAGCCACTTCGCGGGCCCGGGTCATCAGGGTGTCGGCTGCAACAACCTCGTTGACGATGCCCCAGTGTTTGGCTTCTTCAGCATCAAACGAGCGCCCGGTGAGCAGCATTTCCATGGCGACGTGATAGGGAATGCGACGGGGCAGTTTGATTGTGGCCGCGTCGGCGATGACGCCTGAGCGGATCTCAGGCAGAGCGAAGGTGGCGTGGTCTGCCGCGATGATAATGTCGCAGGCTATCATGATCTCAAAGCCGCCGCCATAAGCCAGTCCGTTGACGGCACAGACAACCGGCTTGCCAAGGTTGGGCAGTTCCTGCAGTCCGCCAAACCCGCCGAGGCCATAGTCGGCATCCGCAGATTCGCCATCAGCTGCCGCTTTCAGGTCCCAGCCGGGACAGAAGAAACGGTCTCCGGTTGAGGTCAGAATGGCTGAGCGCACATCATCGTCATCACGGAAGGCGGAAAACACATCACCCATGATGCGGCTGGTAGTGGCATCGATGGCATTGGCCTTGGGCCGGTCGATGGTGACTTCCAGCACCTGGTTGCTCACGGAGGTTCTGATCGGGCCGTCGGTCATATTGAACAATGTCATGGGTAGTCTCCTTTAAGTCTGGCGAATGCGGATCAGCGCGTCTGCTGCCACCGCTCCTCTGCCCGGTGCAAGAACCATCAACGGGTTAATGTCCAGTTCTTCAAGTGTTGCGGCATTGTCAGCGGCGAACGTGGCAACAGTTTCGATGGCGTCGAGCGTGGATGAAAGATCGCCCGCCTTGCCCCGGTAACCGTCAATGAGGCGGCTGACGTTCAGGCTCTTCAGCGCTGTTGCTATGTCTGATCGTGAGGCGGGCAGCAACACGGTTGCACTGTCTCCCATCAGTTCCGCCAGAACGCCGCCCGCGCCGATTACAAGCGCCAGGCCAAACTGCGGATCGCGGGTGACACCGACAATGAGTTCGCAAACGGCACCGGTAATCATCTCCTCCACAAGGACATCGCTTGTTATTGGTGACATCGCATCGGCTGCCGCCTGGACGTCTTTGGGAGTTGCAAGGTTCAGCGCCACACCGCCAGCTTCTGTCTTGTGCGCAATGCCGTTTGCTTTCACAACCAGGGGAAAGCCGATATTGCGAGTGGCAGACCCCGCCTCTGATACGGCGCAACTTACCGCTTTCGGGATGCGAAGACCGGCCTCCGCCAGCAGGGCCTTGGACTGATGTTCGCTCAGGACGTTTGCAGGGTGGGCCGACACGGATGGGGGTGGCAATGGGCGCGGACTGCAATTTGCAATTGCAGCCGCAGCATTCATCGCGTCCAGCGCTTCATCCAGGCCAAACAAGGGTATGACACCTGCCTCGCGCAGGCGAACGGCTGTTGCTTCCGGCAGGCATTCAGGCAGGGTGGCTATGACGCAGGCGGCACTGCCGGTCTCCTGCCTTGCCGCAATCCAGGCATCAAGGCCAATATCGTACTGGGCGGTGTCGGCCCGGTCGGCGCGCGGGATGTCATAGATCAGGCATGCCATGTCGGCCGCGACCCGCATCATGGCGGCATAGGCCTGCTTCATCGCCTCGAAGTCGGCCCAGATGAACGTGTGGTAGTCGAGCGGATTGGCCACATCCACGAATTCGTTCAGGGTTGCGCGCACGCTTGTCGCTTCATTGTCTGACAGATCGGGCAGTGACAGGTGAGGCCGTTTTTCAACAGCATCAGCCATCAGTGAGGCTTCGCCGCCCGAACAGCTTAGCGACGTAACTCGGCCGGAGGGCATGGGACCTGTCATGGACAGCAGTTTCAGCGTCTCGATGAACACCGGCACCGAGTGCACCCGGGCGACCCCGGTGCGGGAAAACAGCGCATCATAAAACTGGTCGGGTCCGGCCAGTGTTGCGGTGTGACTGATGGTGGCCCGTGCGCCCTTTGCCGATGCCCCGGTCTTCAGGACCACGATGGGCTTGCCCTTTGCGTGAGCCCGGCAGGCAATCCAGGAAAACCGGGCCACGTCCGCAATGCCCTCGGTATGCAGGCCGATGGCAGTGATGCGGCCGTCGTCCAGAAGCGCCTCGATCATATCATTGACGTTTGTGACGGTCTGGTTGCCGACGGTGATGACCATGGCAAGCGGCAGGGCCCGGACCTGCATGGTGAAGTTGATGGCCATGTTGCCGGACTGGGACAGGATGGCGACGCCACGCTCAACTGGCTCGCAGCCGTGAAAGTCGGGCCACAAAGCGGCGCGGTCGAGCAGGTTCAGTATGCCCCAGCAATTGGGCCCGATGACCGGCATGTCACCGGCTGCTTCAACCAGGGCATCGTTGAGCGGTGTACCGCCGTCGCCCAACTCGGAAAACCCGGCGGCATGGCAAACGGCACCGCCGGCGTCCATCGCCCGCAACTTGGCGACCATCTCGACGGCGGCTTCCCTGGACACGCCGAGATAGGTGGCATCGGGCACGCCGGGCAGGTCATCCAGACTGGCGAAACAGGCAAGCCCGGCCATGGTTTCACGCTTCGGGTTCACCGGCCAGATGTCACCGGCAAAGCCGAGCTTCTGCAACTCGCTGGCCACGCTTTCAGCAACCCGCCCGCCGACAACGGCGACCGAACGG
Source organism: Anderseniella sp. (assembly GCA_051010195.1). GTDB lineage: Bacteria > Pseudomonadota > Alphaproteobacteria > Rhizobiales > Aestuariivirgaceae > Anderseniella. The sequence goes on from JBPCVV010000161.1 coordinate 6,978, forward strand.
GGAGACAGCAGGCGATGCAGGGACGATGACACCATGGAGGTCTAGCCACCCAGCGGGCGCAGAAGTTCGCGTGAGATGATGTGACGCTGGATTTCTGAGGTGCCTTCCCAGATGCGTTCAATGCGGGCGTCACGCCAGATTCTCTCCAGCGGCAACTCGTCCATGACCCCCATGCCACCATGTATCTGGATGGCCTCATCGGCCACGAAGGCCAGCATTTCCGATGCCTTGAGCTTAGCCATGGCCATGTCGGCATCCGTCACGGTGCCCTGGTCGTATTTCCAGGCGGCTTCCATGGTGAGCAGGTGTGCCGCTTTCAGATCGAGCGCCATATCGGCGAGTTTGAACGACACGCCCTGGAATTTGGATATCTGCTGGCCGAACTGCTGCCGGTCCACCGACCATTGCAAGGCGTGCTCAAAGGCGCGCTCGGCGCGGCCCAGGCAGGTGGCGGCGACCTGCAGGCGGGTCGCCCCGAGCCACTCATTGGCGACCTCGAAGCCTTTGTGTATCTCGCCGAGGCGCTGGGCGTCCGGCACCCGGCAGTTGTCGAACTCCAGGATCGAATTGGTGTAACCGCGGTGCGAGACGTTGCGATAGCCATCGCGCACCGTGAAACCGGGCGTGCCCATGTCGACTATAAACGAAGTGATCAGCTTCTTCTTGCCGCGCGCTGTGTCCTCTTCACCGCTGGCAGCATAAGCGATAACAAAATCAGCAACATCTGCGTGAGAGATGAAGTGCTTGGTGCCGTTGATGATCCAGTCATCGCCGTCACGCACCGCGGTTGCCTTCATGCCGCGCAGATCCGACCCGGCACCGGGTTCGGTCATGGCCATGCAGTCTATCTTTTCACCGCGCACGCAGGGCAGGGTATAGCGCTCGCGCTGTTGGTCATTGCACGCCATCAGGATGTTTGACGGCCGGGCCACGCAATTCCAGTGCAGGGCATAGTTGGCCCGCCCGAGCTCCTTTTCGTACAGGACCCAGGACTGGGTATCGAGGCCGGCCCCCCCGACTTCCTCCGGCATGTTGGCGGCATACAGCCCGGCCTCGATGGCCTTTGCCTTGAGTTCCTCGTAAAGGTCGCGGCGGAGTTCACCGGATCGTTCTACCTCCGCCTCATGCGGATATAGCTCGTTTTCCACAAAGGCGCGGGTGGTCTCCACGATCATGCGCTGTTCTTCGGTGAGGTTGAAGTCCATGACACTTACTCCGAGTGGTAGGTTTCGGTGTGGCCGTCCACCGATATGGCCTGGCCGGAAATGAATTTGGCGGCGTCGGACGCCAGGTACTGGCACAAGTCCGCAATTTCAGATGCTTTTGCAAAACGGCGCATGGATGTGCCGGAGGTGTATTCGGTGCGTACTGTGTCCGGTGACTTGCCGGTTTTTTCTGCTTCCGCCGCAATCACACGGTCCATGCGGTCCCCGTCAACCGACCCGGGACAAATAGCGTTGCAGCGTATGTTGAAGCGGCCGGTTTCGGCAGCTACTGATTTTGTGAACCCGATAACGGCCCACTTTGCCGCCGCATAGGGCGTGCGGAACGGAAATCCGAACAGGCCCGCAGTGGACGACAGGTTGATGATGCAGCCGGACCTCTGAACCTTCATAACCGGTACCACACGCCGGCAGGTGAGCATTTGCGCATCGAGGTTGACTGCAAAGCACTGACGCCATTGAGCAAGCGTCATCTCTTCCACAGCGCCGGTGGGACCCGCAATGCCGGCATTGTTGACCAGCACATCGCAGCCATCGAGCTCGCCGAGCGCATCCTGCAGCCAGGCGTCGAGAGCGGCTTCATTGGTAACATCGACCCTGGCGATGCTGACGTCCGGATATTGCGCTTTGAGTTCATCCAGACCCTGCTGGTCCATATCACAGGCGTGAACCCTTGCACCGTCGCCGGCAAAACGGGACGCGGTTTCCCGGCCTATTCCTGCGCCCGCTGCGGTAATTATAATGCGGCGCGCGCCCATCACACGTTTCCGTTCAGAACTTCGCCCACGCCGATATTGTGCTTCTTGAGCACATGCAGGATGTCGACCAACACGTCGTTGCGCTTGGTTTCCCACTCGCCAATTGTCCTGCCGGCAGCCTGGGCCTCACAGCCGCCTATCAGCTTGTCGGTGAGTTCGTCTGACCATTGCGGGAATTTCAGATCGGTCCATGGCAATTCCAGTGACGGGTCGAACTGAGCCATAAACGAGCGCATGCCGCCGTCTCCGCCCGCGGTGTGATAGTGCAGGAACGAGCCCATGATGGACCAGCGCAGGCCGGCAGAGTAGATAATCGCCCTGTCGATGTCTTCGGTGGTGCCAACACCCAGATCAAGGACGTTCAGCGCTTCGCGCCACAAGGCCTCCTGAAGCCGATCGCAGATATAGCCGTCGATTTCCTTTTTCAGGCGCAGCGGAAACATGCCGATGCTGCGATAAAATGTATCCGCCTTGTCCATGGTGTCAGCAGATGTGTTCTCACCGGCCACGGTCTCCACCAGCGGCAGCAGATACACCGGGTAAAACGGATGTCCGATGATGACGCGGCCCGGGTGTTTGCATTTCGACTGCAGGCGTGTGGGCAGAAAACCCGACGATGACGAGGCAATGACAACCGACGGCCCTGCAAGGTCATCCATCTGCTCATACAGCGATATTTTCAGGTCTTCGCGCTCCGGTGCGGCTTCCTGAATCCAGTCAGCGGCTTGGCACATTTCCTTCAAGTCGGTTGTGAAGGCGAGGGTGCCCTTGCGGTCGGGCGCGGTCTCCATAAGCCGGGCCATAGATGGCCAAGCACGCTCGACCTTGTCGCGCATTGCCTGTTCCGCCCCCGCAATCGGATCATAGGCGATGACATCAATCCCGTGCGCCATGGCACGCGCGGCCCAACCGGCACCGATAACCCCTGAGCCGGCGATCCCGAGGGTTTTGACGTCGCTCATGAGTTGAGACCCAATGTTTCTCGGGCTTCTGCCGGCGTTGCAACCTGCGCACCCAGCAGGCGGATGATCTCCGTCGCGCGTTCGGTGAGTGAGCCGTTGGATGCATAGACGCCCTTGTCGAGGTAGAGGTTGTCCTCAAGTCCGACACGAACATGCCCGCCGAGAATCATTGCCTGCGCCACCATGGGCATCTGCCAGCGGCCGATCCCGAAGCCGGCCCAGACACAGTTGTCGGGCAGTTGCGAGACCATATAGGTCATGGTTTCGGTGTTGACCGGCGCGCCCCACGGAATGCCGAGGCACAACTGGAACATCGGAATGCCGGACACCAGGCCTTCAGCGACCAGTTGCTTGGCGAACCAGAGATTCCCGGAATCGAAAATCTCCATTTCCGGCTTCACGCCGTAAGACTGGATCAGCCGGGCCTGTTCGCGCAGTTGCACCGGGGTCTGCACAACGATGGAATTGCTGTCGCCGAAGTTGAGCGAACCGCAGTCCAGCGTGCAGATTTGCGGGCGGAGTTCGGCTACATGCAGCAGGCGCTCGACGGGTCCGACCAGATCGGTATTGTCTTCGTCGAAATTGCGCGGGGTGTCGCCGTCGCCGATCATCAGATCACCGCCCATGCCGGCGGTGAGGTTGATAATGACATCGGTGTTGGCAGCGCGAATGCGCTCCATGACTTCACGGTAATAGTCAACATTGCGAACTCCCTTGCCGGTTTCCGGATCACGGACATGGCAATGGACAATGGCCGCGCCGGCCGATGCCGCCTCAAGGGCTGAATTGGCAATCTGTTCCGGAGTGACAGGGATGGCCGGGTGCTTGCTGACCGTATCGCCCGCGCCGGTGACGGCGCATGTGATGATGACCTTTGGGTTCATGGAGTGTCTCCCTCGAGTTTGCGGTTGACTGGAAGTCTATCTGTCGAGCAAACTTCTATTTGAGGAAAAACGACAATAATTTGAGTAAAATTGCCATGCGTACCTCCTTCGATATCGTGTTTCTGCTACTGCCGAACTTTTCGATGATTGCGCTTTATTCGGCTCTGGAGCCTTTGCGGGTGGCCAACCGGTTCGCAGGCGATCTGTTTGCCTGGCGGTTTGCCTCCGTGGACGGCAACGCGGTTACAGCGTCAAACGGTATCCCGGTCTCGGTCTCGGCGGCGCTGTCAAAGATTGGAAGGGCCAACCTGGTCACGGTTTGCTCGAGTTATGATCACCAGCTAGCGGTCACACCGGATCTGCGCAACGCGTTGCGCAAGCTGGATGTTGCCGGTGTCTGGCTCGGCGGACTGGATACCGGGTCCATCGTGCTGGCCGAGGCCGGTGTGCTCGACGGCAGACGGGCAACCTGCCATTGGGAAACGCTGGCTGCCATGCGCGAGGATTATCCGCGCGTGACCGTCACCGAAGCACTGTACGAAATCGACGGGCCGCGCCTGACCTGCTCAGGCGGTACGGCGCCACTGGACATGATGCTGGCGTGGATCGGATCGCTGCATGGCGCCAGCCTGGCAACAAGGGTTGCTGACACACTGGTTCATGCCCGTCACCGGGAAGCTCCGGGCGGAACGCGCATTCCCGCCCGGACCCGGTACGGAATTGATGACGATGCATTGCTGGCTGCCATATCCGCCATGGAAAACCATCTCGAAGACACATTGCAATTGCAGGACGTGGCCAGTGCTGCAGGGGTTTCGCCCCGCCAGCTGGAGCGCCGCTTCAAACGCCTTCTGGGCATGCCGCCAATGCGGTTTTACCTGTCCTTGAGGTTGGAACGGGCGGAACATCTTCTGACCTACTCCCGCCTGAGTGTGCGGGATACAGGGCTTGCTTCCGGCTTTTCATCGATTGCCCAGTTTTCGCGGGCATACCGGACAATGTACGGCCTGTCGCCGTCGCAACATCGCAGGAAAACGGCTCTAGCCGACGGCACGTCCAAGTCGGCTGCCTCTGGTGTCCGGTGACTTGTGCCGGACCCGGGCCATTTGATCCGCGGTTGAGCGCAGCAGTTTGATTGCCACCTGGTCGCGGTCCATGGGCTTGCCGAAATGGAAACCCTGAAATTGGTCGCAGCCCAGCTCTCCCAGCAACCTGGCTTGTGCCGGTGTTTCGATGCCCTCGGCTGTTACACGCATGCCAAGCCCATGCCCGAGAGACACTATGGTCTCAAGGACGCGGTGCAGTTTGTCCGGGTCTTTCTCATGCGCCAGCAGGAATGAACGGTCGATTTTCAGCTTGTTAAACCCGTAGCGGATGAGATAGCCGATGCTGGCGTAACCGGTGCCAAAGTCATCCAGGGCGATCGATACTCCTAGACGTTTCAGTTCCCTGATCTGCCGATCGACAGCTTCTGTGTTGCCAAGGAAAAGGCTTTCTGTCACTTCCAGTTCCAGGCGATTTGCGGGGAAGCCTGTCCGCTCCAGAGCGTCCCTGACCGTACCGACCAGGTTGTCGTCCTCGAACTGGCGTGGTGACAGATTGATGGAGATGAACAGTTTGCCCGGCCATGTCCTGGCGGTGTCCAGGGCCTCGTGCATGGCCCATTTGCTGATGGGCGAAATGAGGCCGATTGATTCTGCCACGGGAATGAAGCGGTCTGGCGGGATGTAGTCGCCTTCGCCGTCCGGCAGCCGGAGCAGTGCTTCGAAGCCAACGATTTTCGATGTGCCGCTGTCCACGATCGGCTGGTAATTCAGTTCAAATTCGCTGCCCTCATGGGCGGACTGCAACCGGCGTTCCAGATTGCGCCGGGAATTGAGCTGCTCCGCCATGTCTTCGTTGAACAATACAAACCGGTTTTTGCCGCAGTTCTTTGCGTTGTAAAGCGCGATGTCGGCGGCCCGCAGCAACTCCGTGGACGTGCTCTGACGATGATTGATGTGCACGCCGATGCTGATTTGGCCCTTGATAACCTGGTTGTCATAATGACATGGCTTGCGGGCTTCCTTCAGGATATTGTTGCAGGTCTTGCGCAGGCTGGTCTCTGTGATGCCCGGCAGGCAAACGGTGAATTCATCGCCACCAAACCGAGCCGCGTAACCGGCCTGGCCGACCTGCGATTTGATGGCGTCAGCCACGTGGACAATGAACCTGTCACCGCCTTCGTGCCCATAATCGTCGTTGATCGCCTTGAAGTCGTCGATGTCGATAAACAAGATTGCGTCGGTGCGCAGATACGCATATGGCCGCGAAAGCGCCTCGTCCAACCGCTGCGAGAAAGATCGCCGGCCCAGCAAAGAGGTCAGCGGATCGAACTCGGTCAGGTAGGACACCTTGTCCTCGGCGCGCGTTGCCTCTGCATTCCTTTGCAGGAATGCAAATGACGGGATCAGGTAGGCTAGCGACCCCAGCAGCGCCAGGCCAGCGGCTGCCCAACCGAACAGTGAGTGCAGGAAGGTAGCCATCTTGGTCTGGTCCACGAAGATCTTGAAGATGCCAACAGGATGGCCACTGGCGCTATGGGCACGAACATATGACTGCACATAGACGTCGGGTTTGCCGGCTTCGCCTATGCCGTCTTTCACGGCAATGTGGCTCCGGCCTGTCCTGAACGCTTCACGTGCCGGCAGATCAACGTGTCCAACCGTGTCTCTGCTTGCACGGGTTGAGACCTCATCGGAAACAAGGATTGGTGTTCCGTCAGGGGAGAACAGCGTGAACCGGAATACACTGCCGACCTCACGCATGATTTTAAGTTTGCGCAACTGTTCCGGCGTTGGCCTGCCGGTTGTCACGAGCTCTTCAAGATCCGGCACCTGGTTGTTGATGTAGTCGCTCCATTGCCGCAGCTTGACTTCACCGTCCCGCTGGACCGCCTTGCCGACGGCAAAATCCATGGCCTGATGAATGCCGAAGCCGATGGCGGCCGCGACGATCAAGACAAACGCCACATATGCAGGCACGGATTTGCGCAGAGCCGGCACTTCAGTTTCCCTTCACGACCCGTCAATCAGGGCATGCCCTCATCAAGGGCCAGATAGTCTGCCGCCAAGAAATGCACAGACATGTCTTTGTAGAGATAATTGATACCTGCACATGGTTGCGGAAAGGTTGCTGACTTGTGCGAATTCGCAGCGTGATTACCGGAGCCTTAACCTAATAGTTCAAGCATGTCTGACCGAGTTTCCCGAGTTTAGGGTATTTGGCAGTGTGACGCAGCCTTGCCTGCACATGTGAGCGGTATCAGACGCTGCTGCCAGGCAGCTTTTCCAGGTGCACACCGGCAATGCGCCACGAACCGTCGGGATGCTGTTCAAAAGTGTAGGTGGCACGCCATGCGCTGCCCTGCTGATCCACGATATCAACGATTTGAACTGGCCGTCCGGCCGTCTCCAGAGAGGTTGGGCCGAAGCGGAAGTTTTCCGGCCTGTAGACGGGTGCATACTGACGCCTGACCATCTCCATGAAGCGTTCCGGAGACTGGAATATCGAGCGTATCTTCAGGGACGCAAAACCAAACGCCGTTACGCCGTCGTCTATTCGGAACGCCTCTATCTGGCTTGAGATAATGGATTTCAGTGTTTCAGGTTCCTGGGCGTGACCTGCTGGAGCGCCTAAAAGCAGGCCTGAAGCTACAATGATGACGCCAGTGATTTTTCCCAACATGTCTGAGCCTTTCGCCAAGTTTTCCGCCTGTCGGTCCAGTATACGTCAAAATGCGCGATGAGGATGAGTGGTACTGCTTGACCTTGACTTGCCGCTTGACGCAAGCTGGCCACCGGCAAAGCCGCCAGATGGATCATGGCGGGTGAATTTGAGTACAAAGGGAGGTTTGTGAATGCCGGCAATATCAATGACGGTGAACGGCGAAAAAGTATGCGGAGACGTTGAGGGCCGCACGCTTCTGGTCGATTTCATCCGCGGTAATCTTGGAAAGACGGGCACTCACGTTGGCTGCGATACGAGCCAGTGCGGCGCCTGCGTAGTGCATGTCGACGGCAAGGCCATCAAGTCCTGTACGGCCCTGGCGGTGGCCTGTGACGGTGCGACAGTCAACACGGTTGAAGGGCTGGCCAAGAATGGCGAGCTGCACCCGATGCAGGAAGCCTTCCGCGAACACCATGGCCTGCAGTGCGGTTTCTGTACCCCGGGCATGATCATGGCGGGCATCGACATCGTGAAGCGCAAGGGCAAAAAGCTCAAGGAAGAGACCATACGCGAGGAGCTGGAAGGCAATATCTGCCGCTGTACCGGCTATCACAACATCGTCAAAGCCATTCAGGCTGGCGCTGCCAAGATGTGACGAATACCGGTCGCCCCGTCGTGGCGCAGACCGGAGGGGAACATTCACCGTATTAGAGGAAACGAATTCAAAATGAGTAATACAGGCATTGGCGCGCGCATGCCGCGCAAGGAAGATCACCGCTTCATCACCGGCAAGGGCCGGTATACCGACGACATCAACCTGCCGGGACAGGCGGTTGGATATTTCCTGCGTTCGCCCCATGCGCACGCCGAGATCAAGAAAATCGACATCAAGAAGGCCGAAAAGGCACCGGGCGTGCTGTGTGTGCTGACCGGTGAAGATGCCGCTGCCGACAATATCGGCGGCGTGATCTGCGGCTGGATGATCCACTCAAAGGACGGGTCACCGATGAAGGCCGGACCGCACCCGGTGCTGGCGCAGGGCAAGGTACGTCATGTCGGCGACCAAGTTGCGGTCGTGGTGGCCCATACCATGGCGCAGGCGAAAGCCGCTGCCGAAATGATCAACGTGACTTACAATGTGCTGGACGCCAATGTCGATCCGGTTGCCTCGCAGAAACGTGGCGCGCCGAAAGTGCATGATGTGGCATCGAAGAACACGGTGTTTGAGTGGGAGCTTGGCGACAAGGCTGCCACCGATGCGGCGTTCGGCAGTGCGGCGCATATCACCAAGCTTGACCTGGTCAATAACCGGCTGGCGCCGAATGCCATGGAGCCGCGTGCCGCCATCGGTTCTTATGATGCCGGCGAAGATCACTACACGCTTTATACCACCAGCCAGAACCCGCACGTGGCACGGCTTGTCATTTCGGCCTTTGTGGGTCTGGCGCCGGAGCACAAGTTGCGTGTTGTCGCGCCTGACGTGGGCGGCGGTTTCGGTTCCAAGATCTTCATCTATGCCGAAGAAGTTGTGTGCCTGTGGGCGTCCAAGCGCGCCGGCGGCGTACCCGTCAAATGGGTTGCAGATCGCTCCGAAGCATTCCTGACCGATGCCAATGGTCGTGACCACGTCACCACGGCGGAACTTGCGACCGACAGTGGCGGCAAGATCACCGGTCTGCGAGTCAAGACGATTGCCAATATGGGGGCTTACCTGTCGACATTTGCGTCGTCTGTGCCGACATACCTTTATGCAACGCTGTTGTCGGGTCAGTACGATATTCCGAACATCTACGCAGAAGTGGATGCGGTTTATACCAACACCTCCCCGGTGGATGCTTATCGCGGAGCCGGCAGGCCGGAGGCGACTTATGTCGTGGAACGGCTGATGGAGACAGCGGCTCGCGAATTGGGCATGGACCCGGCTGACTTCCGGGCGAAGAACTTCATCAATTCGTTCCCGCATCAGACCCCTGTCATCATGTGCTACGACGCCGGCGATTACAGTGCATCGCAGAAAATGGCGATGGAGATGATCGACTATGCTGGCTTTGAAAAGCGCAAGGCTGCTTCGGCGCGCAAGGGCAAGCTGCGCGGCATCGGTTTTTCCAATTACATCGAAGCCTGCGGTATCGCACCGTCGGCGGCGGTCGGGTCGCTTGGTGCCGGCGTCGGATTGTGGGAGTCGGCTGAAGTTCGTGTGAACCCGGTCGGCACGGTCGAGATACTCACCGGATCGCACAGTCACGGCCAGGGCCATGAAACAACCTTTGCGCAGCTTGTCTCGGACCGGCTGGGCATCGCAGCCGACCAGGTGGCCATCGTGCATGGCGACACCGACAAGGTTCAGTTCGGCATGGGTACCTACGGGTCGCGTTCAGGCGCGGTCGGCATGACGGCCATTTCGAAGGCGCTCGACAAGATCGAGGCAAAGGCGAAGAAAGTGGCGGCCCATGTGATGGAGGCCTCGGAGAGTGATGTCGAGTTCAAGGACGGCAACTTCTCGGTCAAGGGCACCGACAAGAAGATGGCGTTCGGCGAAGTCGCACTGTCAGCCTATGTGGCGCACAAGTTCCCGACCTCTGAAATCGAGCCCGGCCTCAAGGAAGGCGCGTTCCACGATCCAACCAATTTCACTTTCCCGGCCGGTTGCCATATCTGCGAACTGGAAGTTGATACAGATACCGGCGTGACCGAGATTGTCGACTGGGTGGCCGTGGATGACTTCGGCAATGTCATCAATCCGATGATCGTTGAAGGACAGGTCCATGGCGGTATTGCCCAGGGTGTCGGGCAGGCACTGACCGAAGCCGTTGTCTATGATGAAGGCGGTCAGTTGCTGACGGGATCGTATATGGATTATTGCATGCCGCGTGCCGACAACCTGCCGTCATTCAAACTCGGATTTACCAAGACTGAGTGCCCGTCAAACCCGCTGGGTATAAAGGGTTGCGGTGAGGCCGGCGCAATCGCGGCACCTGCTGCGGTCATGAACGCCCTGACCAATGCGCTGGGCGTCAAGGACGTGCCGATGCCGGCAACGCCGCAAAATGTCTGGAGCGCCATGGCGCACCTGCGTGAAGCCGCTGAATAGACCAAAGGGACAGGAGAAAACCTATGTATGAATTTGAATATCACCGTCCCAAGAAGCTGGCGGATGCAGTCAAACTGATCAAGTCGAAGAAGGAAGGCAAGCTGATGGCCGGCGGCATGACGCTGATCCCGACCATGAAACAGCGCCTGGCCGCGCCTACAGATGTGATTGACCTTTCGGGCCTTGGCAATTCGGGCGTGAACGTCAGCAAGACCAAGGTCACCATCAAGGCAGGCACCACCCATGCGGAAGTTGCCTCCAATTCGGACCTGAAAAAGGCTGTACCGGCGCTTGCCGCTCTGGCCGGCATGATCGGTGACCCGCATGTTCGCCACAGAGGCACCATTGGCGGCTCTGTGGCCAATGCAGACCCGGCGGCAGACTATCCTGCAGCCCTGCTGGCACTCAATGCAAAGGTGGTCACGGACAGCCGCACCATTGAAGCCGACAAGTTCTTCAAGGGCCTTTTCGAGACCGCATTGCGGACCAACGAGATCATCAAGCAGGTCGAGTTTGCAATTCCGGCAAAGTCCGCCTATTCGAAGTTCCCGAACCCGGCATCACGCTATGCCATGGTTGGTGTGTTTGTCGCTGACTTCGGCAAGAAGGGTGTTCGTGTTGGGGTAACCGGCGCGAAGGGTTCGGCTTACCGCGAGAAGGCGATGGAAAAGGCGCTGACGGCAGATTTTTCTGCCGATGCCATCGCTAAGGTGAAGATCAAGGCTGACGACATGAATGAGGACATCCATGCCTCGGCAGAGTATCGCGCGCATCTTGTGGGCGTAATGGCGAAGCGGGCGATTGCTGCGGCAAAGTAACCCGTGCCAACTTGATAAATGCCGGTCTGCGGGTATCTTGCTCGCAGACCGTTTTTTTAAGTGCAACCCAGGTTGAGCAAACATATGCCCAAGACACTACCGACCACCATTGACGCCACCCAGGAACTGTTGTCCAGCGATGGCTACCTGGCTGACCGGCCGCTTTCGACGGTGGTTCACCTGGCCCTGAAGATGGGCAGGCCGCTGTTTCTTGAAGGTGAAGCCGGTGTCGGCAAAACGGAAATTGCCAAGGTACTGAGCACTGTGCTCGGTCGCGACCTGATCCGCCTGCAGTGTTATGAGGGACTTGACCTGGCGGCGGCGGTTTATGAGTGGAATTATTCGGCGCAGATGATCGAAATCCGCATGGCCGAGGCAGAAGGCGTTGATGACCGTGACAGGCTGCAGTCGGACATTTTCTCTGACCGTTTCCTGATCAAGCGGCCGTTGCTGCAGGCCCTGGAACCGCATGCCGGTGGCGCGCCGGTACTGCTGATTGACGAGCTTGACCGGACCGACGAAGCTTTCGAAGCCTTCCTGCTGGAAGTGCTGTCGGATTACCAGATCACCATTCCCGAGATCGGCACGGTGAAGGCGGCAGAACCGCCGATCGTCATCATCACCTCCAACCGGACCCGGGAAGTGCATGACGCGCTCAAGCGGCGATGCCTGTATCACTGGGTCGGATATCCATCGGCCGAGCGCGAGCTGGCTATCATCAAGGCGCGCAAGCCCGGCGTGGGCGACAAGCTGGCACAGGAAGTCGTCGGTTTCATCCAGGCGCTGCGCGGCGAAGACCTGTTCAAGTCGCCGGGCGTTGCCGAAACGCTGGACTGGGTATCGGCGCTGAACGAACTGAATGCGATCGCGCTGGATCCCGCCACGGTGAACGACACGCTTGGCGTGTTACTGAAGTACCAGGATGACATTGCCCGCATGGAAGGCTCCGAAGCCAAGCGGTTGGTCGACCAGATCCAGTCCGACATACGCCTGCGCGCAGCCGAGTAGTGCTCATGGCGATGCAGCCAATGCCGGCCAACTCCAACAAGCCACCGCCGACAGGCCATCTGCCGGATAATATCATGCACTTTGCCCGCGTGCTGCGCGACACCGGCCTGCCGGTGGGACCCGGCGCGGTTCTGGATGCGCTTGACGCGGTGCGCGGCGGCGGCATGGCGACCAAGACCGATTTCTACTGGATCATGCACTCGGTGTTCGTAAAGCGGCATGAACACACCACGCTGTTCGACCATGCCTTCGAGGTGTTCTGGCGCAAGCCGAAAATGGTCGAACAACTGATGCAGCTGCTGTTTCAGCAGGTTCGGGTGGAAACGGCACCGGACAAGAAGAAAGCCGGCCATAAGCGCCTGGCGGAAGCCATGTTCAACCAGGATGATGCCGCCTCGCAGCGCGAGCGCCCGTCGGATGAGGTTGAACTTGAAGGTGAGTATACGTCGTCGGCGCGTGAGGTTATCCGCAATAAGGATTTCGAGCAGATGAGCGCGGACGAGGAGCGGATTGCCCGTGCCGCCATTGCCCGCATGCGCATGAACCGGCTGCAGGTGAAAATGCGCCGCTTCAAACCGTCGCCGCGGGGCGCGGTGGACATGCGCGCCACCATGCGCCGCTCGCTCAGGGCAGGGGGTAACCTGACGTCGCTTGCCCACAAGGCGCGCCAGACCCGTGAGCCGCCGCTGGTCGTGTTGCTGGACATATCCGGATCGATGGCCAATTACTCGCGGATCTTCCTGCATTTCCTGCACGCTCTGACCAATGACCGGTCGCGGGTCCAGGTATTTGTATTCGGCACGCGGTTGACAAATATATCCCGGGAGTTGAAACGCCGGGACGTGGATGAAGCCATGGAACTTGTGGGTTCCAGCGTGGATGACTGGTCCGGTGGCACGCGCATCGGCCATACCCTGCGCGAATTCAACCGGAAATGGGCCCGCCGTGTTCTGGCGCAGGGTGCCCACGTGCTGATGATGACGGACGGGCTCGACCGGGACGATGTCGACATGCTGGAGATGGAAATGGCGCGGCTGGCGCGATCAGCCAAACGAGTTGTCTGGCTCAACCCGCTTTTGCGTTATGGTGGATTTGAAGCCCGTGCCAGTGGTATCAGGGCGATCATGCCCCATGTGGACGAGTTTCGGCCCTGCCATTCCTTGAATACACTGGCCGATCTGGCAGAGGTCCTGTCGGGTTCGCGGAATGAAACGCATGATCCGCAACGTTGGCTGAAAACTGGTGATCCGCGGAAACCGGAAGAGGTAAGACGATGAGCAGCATTGACGCTAACATTTTGGCGACGGCCAACAACTGGGTGCAGGAAGGCCGCAAGGTAGCACTGGCAACAGTGATCGAGACCTGGGGATCGGCGCCGCAGCCCGTCGGATCGCAACTGGTCATCGACGCTGATGGCAATTTTGAAGGGTCCGTGTCCGGCGGATGTGTGGAAGGAGCCGTGGTCACTGAAGCCCAGGACGCCATTGAAACTGGCGAAGGCAAGGTTCTGGCGTTCGGCGTGGCCGATGAAACCGCCTGGGAGGTCGGCTTGGCATGCGGCGGCAAGATCAGGGTCTATGTCGAGCCGGTAACCGGAGCCTGAAGCGACAATGGATGTTGAGGTTCTTCAGATCCTGGAAAAGGCGCGCGCTGACCGGCTTGCCGTGGCGGTTGTGACCGACATTGCCTCCGGTGCGCAGGAAGTAGTGGCGCAACGCTATGCAGACGAGCACGAGCTGGCCGAGGCGCTGGAAAACGGCTTCCGATTCGATAAATCCGGAGTCGTTTCAACGGATACCGGTGAGTTTTTCATCCACATTCACAACCCGGCCTTGCGGCTTGTGATTATCGGCGCAGTTCATATCGCCCAGGCGCTCGTGCCCATGGCCAAGGCTGCCGGCTATGACGTCACGGTGATTGATCCGCGCGGGGCGTTCGCCACCGAGGACCGTTTTCCTGGGGTCGAGTTGCATGCTGAATGGCCAGATGAGGTGATGCCCGGGATGGCCCTTGATGCGCGAACCGGCTTTCTGGCACTGACCCATGATCCGAAAGTGGATGATCCGGCGCTGATTGCGGCGCTGCAAAGCGAGTGTTTCTATATCGGCGCGCTGGGTTCCAGGCGGACCCAGGCAGCGCGGACAGATCGGCTGAAACAGGCCGGCGTGGAGCCGTCGCGCATTAGCGGGCCGGTGGGTTTGGATATCGGCGCGCGCGGTGCCCCGGAGATAGCCATTTCAATCATGGCGGAGATGACCAGCGCGCTTCGACTGGGTCTGGATACATGACATTCAGCGAGATCGACGTTGCGCTGGCACAAGGGGCTATTCTTGCCCATTCGGTGCGCTCGCACGGCATCAGTTTCAAGAAGGGCAGGGTTCTGTCTGCTGCAGACATTGCCGACCTGAGCAAAGCCGGTGTTGCTAAGGTGTTTGCCGCCCGTGTGGAAGCAGACGATGTGCATGAAGATGCCGCTGCCGCCTGTCTGGCAGATGCCGTGTGTGGCGGCGGTGTCACCCGGCAGGACGCGTCAACCGGACGGGCCAATATCTATTCCGCCCATGACGGTATCGTGCTGGTGGATGCAGGCATGGTGAGGGCGCTCAACCGGCTGCACGAGGCGGTAACGTTGGCGACGCTGACTCCGTTCCAGGCGGTCAAGGCGGGCCAGATGGTGGCGACGGTGAAGATCATTCCGTTTTCAGCCCCGGCCAGCGTTGTTGATGAGGCCGTGGCACTGGCGGGTTCCGGTGCGCTGTTGTCGGTCGTGCCGTTCACACCACACAAAGCAGGGCTGGTGCTGACTCGGACCGACGGCATGAAAGAGACCTTGCTGGAAAAATCGGCGACGGTCATTCGCGACCGGCTTGAGCGCCATGGCAGCACGCTGGGCGATGTGGTGGAAGTCGCCCACACCATCGAAGGCGTATCCGGCGGGATTGGTGAGTTGAAATCGTCTGGGCACAACCCTGTGTTGGTTTTTGGCGCATCGGCCATTGTCGATCGTGGTGATGTAGTACCGGCGGGCCTGGAAGCGGCTGGCGGGCACATTGTGCACCTGGGCATGCCGGTTGACCCGGGCAATCTGCTGTTACTCGGCTCGCTGGACGGAGATGCCGTTATCGGCGTGCCGTCCTGCGCCCGCTCGCCGAAACTAAACGGTTTTGACTGGGTGCTGGGCCGGGTGCTGGCGGGCATTGACGTGCGGCCCCAGGATATTATGGACATGGGGGCAGGCGGACTGCTGATGGAGATCGACACACGGCCGTCTCCGCGCGAGGCCGACCGGTGAGCCGGGTGGCGGGCATTGTGCTGGCGGCCGGGACGTCTTCCCGTTTTGGCCCGGGCAACAAGTTGCTGACACAGTACCGCGGACAGGCCATGGTGCGCAGTGTCGTAGAAGCGGCGTTGGCCTCGGAACTGGATCCGGTTGTGGTGGTGACCGGGCATGACGCCGGTGATGTCGAAAAGGCGCTGAACGGGCTTGATGTTGTTTATGTCCGTAATGCAGATTTTGAAACAGGGCAGGCAAGCTCGCTGAAGACCGGCATAGCCACCGTACCCGATGGCTGTTCAGGCGCCATGGTTCTGCTCGGTGACATGCCGGATGTATCTGCTGAAATCATCAATCAGCTTCTGGACGCTTTTACCGATGAAACCGGTATTGTGGTTCCCCGACATGACGGGGTGCGCGGCAATCCGGTCGTACTGGGCAGGGGGAACTTTGCCGAAGTGCAGAAGACTGCCGGTGACAAGGGCGCGCGTGGCTTGCTGAATGGTGCCAATGTGCGTCTGATCGATGTGGGCAGCAATGCTGTGTTAAGGGATTTTGATACCCCTGACAGCCTGACAAGTCAGGAATGATGCGGTTGGAATTCAAAGCGCTTTTTCGAGAGTCAGTTCAACAGGTAAGCCGGAGTATTTAAAACCATGTACAAGCTGATCGGATCGGCAAAATCCCGCGCCTTCAGGGTGATGTGGATGCTGGAGGAACTGGGTGAACCTTACAAGCACGACAGTGCAGCGCCACGATCGCCGGAAGCGCTGGCGGTCAACCCGTCGGCCAAAGTTCCGGCATTCATGGACGGCGACGACATCATCGTGGACAGCGTGGCGATCTGCCAGTACCTGGCTGACAAGCACGGCAAGTTTACCCACAAAGCGGGCACTGTGGCGCGCGCCCGGCAGGACAGTTTCACTCACCTGGCACTTGATGAACTGGACGCGGCGTTGTGGTGGGCGGCGAAAAACAGTTTCGTCCTGCCGGCCGAACTGCGCAGCGACAAGGCCGCGGCCGCCTGCGAATACGACTTCATGCGCGGGCTTGCCCATCTGGAAACCCGCCTGGGCGACAATCAGTATGTTACAGGGGACGAATTTACCGTGCCCGACCTGATTATCGCACACTGTATGGGCTGGGGTATCAATGTGATGAAATGGATTCCGCCGAAAGGCCCGTTGCGGGACTACCTGTCCCGGGTGCGCGATCGACCTGCTTTCCAGAGCGCCTGGGCCAAACGCGAAGCCAGCTAGAGTGCCACTATATCAGCTTCAACGCCCTGAAACTGGTATGGCCGGTGCGGCCGATGATGATGTGATCGTGCACGGTGATATTCAGCTTTGCCGCTGCATCGACGATCTGCCGTGTCATATCGATGTCGGTCTGCGACGGTGTCGGATCGCCTGAAGGATGATTGTGCACCAGAATGATTGCAGAAGCCGACAGCTCCAGTGCGCGCTTGATAATCTCGCGCGGATAGACCGGGGTATGGTCAACCGTGCCGCGTTGCTGCACTTCATCGGCAATCAGCGCGTTCTTGCGGTCCAGGAGCAGCAGGCGAAACTGCTCGCGGTCGTCATAGGCCATGGCGGCTGTACAGTACTCGATCAGCGCTGACCAGGAGGTGAGTGCAGGCTTTGCCATCACCGCGGTGCGCGCCATTCGAACCGACGCAGCCTGGATGAGCTTCAATTCAAACACCACCTTGTCACCCACTCCCTTGACCTCTTTCAGGCGGGCAGCGGGCGCGGCCAGAACATCGCCGAATGTGCCAAACCTGGTGATCAGCGCCTTGGCGATGGGTTTGGTGTCCTGCCGCGCAATGGCGCGAAACAATACCAGTTCCAGAAGCTCGTAGTCGGGCATGGCTTCGGCACCGCCCCGGCTGAAACGTTCACGCAGGCGTTCGCGATGGCCCAGGTGGCCGGGCGCATCTTGCGTTGTGCGGCCTGGAACATCTGATCCCTGTTCGTCCTTGAAACCCATTCTAAGCCCCCCAGGGGCGCTTGTTTGGTGCTCAGGTCTTGTGCGGTGGGCAGTGATAGCCTTCGGGTGACAGCGTGAAAATTTCGCACCCCTCGGCGGTGATGCCGATGGAGTGTTCGAACTGTGCCGACAGGGACCGGTCCCGGGTAACCGCAGTCCATCCATCGGACAGCACTTTCACTTGCGGCCGGCCCAAATTGATCATCGGTTCAACGGTGAAGAACATGCCCTGACGCAACTCGATGCCTTCACCCTTGCGGCCATAGTGCAGGATGTTCGGCATGTCATGAAACAGGCGGCCAAGACCATGGCCGCAGAAATCGCGCACGACCGAACAGCGCTCGCTTTCCGCATAGGTTTGGATGGCATGGCCGATATCACCAGTATGGGCGCCGGGACGGATTACCTCCAGGCCGCGCATCAGGCATTCATAGGTGATCTCGATCAGCCGCTCTGCCCGGCGATTGACGGCGCCGACAGGATACATGCGGCTGGAGTCGCCGTGCCAGCCATCCACGATCAGGGTGATGTCGATATTGACGACTTCACCTTCCTTGAGTGCACGCGGGCCGGGAATGCCATGGCATACCACGTGGTTGATCGAGGTGCAGATGGATTTGGGGAAACCGCGATAGTACAAAGGCGCAGGCGTGGCGCCATTGTCTTTGGCGAACATCAGGGCCACCCGGTCAAGTTCCGCCGTGGTGACACCCGGTTTGACCAGTGGCACCAGCAAATCCAGTGCTTCAGCCGCCAGCCGGCCCGCCTTGCGCATGCCTTCAAAATCTTCCGGCCCGTGCAACTTGATCTGGCCGTTATTGACCAGGGGCGCGGCTGTTGCCTCTACATAAGTGGTTTGCATGGTTTACCTTGTACTACGACACGCCTTGTATTTCGACTGCCGTGTCACATGAAATCGCATCATCGCCCATGGTGCAAGCCATGGCGATGCTCTCGACGCCTGATTTAGTGGCTTTGGTCCAGGTTTCAAAGTAAAACGGATCAATGTCGCGCGCCAGCGAGAAGCGTTCGGCGTCACTGCGCTGGATCAGATACACCATCACCGCGCGATGGCCGTCACGCACCATGTCGGCCAGTTCGTCAAGATGCTTGGCGCCGCGGGACGTCACGGCATCGGGAAATTCAGCCAGACCGGCAGACCGTGACAGGGTGACATTCTTGACCTCCACATAACACGAAGGCTTGTCGTCATCGGATAACAGCAGGTCGATACGGCTGTTCTTGCCGTATTTCTGTTCACGCTTGAGTGTGCCATACCCGACCAATTCAGGAATGCGGCCGGCGACGATGGCCTCCTCGACCAGCTTGTTGGGCAGGCCGGTGTTCAGGCCGACGCGGGCCTTGTCGCCGCCGGCATTGAGCGCCTCGACCATTTCCCATGTGTGCTTGTATTTGCGTGTCGGGCTGTCGGAAACCGACAGCCACACCGGATTGCCCGGATCCAGCAATCCCATCATCGAGCCGGTGTTCGGACAGGTGGCGGTGACGATTTCTCCAGTATCCAGAGTCACATCGCTCAGGAACCTCTTATAGCGCTTGATCAGGGTGCCGCGAAGCAATGGTTTGTCTGATATATTCATGATGACTTGCCTGTTGAATGGCTTCTGACGTAAGTGAACAACCTAGGGTCAGGACCCATTAATGTTATCCATTCTGCGGGAGGATATTTTGCCTCTGACAAGGCGAAAGAGCGCAGGAAACCGTCCGGTTTTCAAGTCCTTTCAACGCGGTCAGGGGCAAAATAGAC
>JBPCVV010000162.1:0-5368 GCA_051010195.1 Anderseniella sp.
TTGTCCACATAGACGTGGCAAATGCCCTCAAGGTGGGCAAACACCGGTACACGGGCCTCGTCCTGCACCCGTCCAACCAGTGACTTGCCGCCACGTGGGACAATCAGGTCGAGCGTACCACCGAGGCCCTGCAGCATCATCCCAACAGCTGCGCGGTCTGGCGTCGGGACCATCTGAATGGCTGCGGTCGGCAATCCTGCATGTTCAAGGCCGGCCTGCAGGCACTCAACGATCAGGCCGGAGCTGTCATGGCTGTCCGAACCGCCACGCAGGATCGCGGCATTGCCCGACATCATGGCCAGCGCACCGGCATCGGCGGTGACGTTGGGTCGGCTTTCGTAAATGATGCCGATAACCCCGATCGGTACGCGCACGCGGGTGAAATCGAGCCCGTTGGGGCGTTGCCAGTTGGCCATGACGGATCCGACCGGATCAGGCAATGCTGCAACATCTTCCAGGCCCTTGGCCATGGCTTCGATGCGGTCTGCCGTCAGTGTCAGCCGGTCGATAAACGAAGCCGGCTTACCGGCCGAAGTGGCGCGGGCCACATCTTTCGCATTGGCTTCGAGCAACTGTGTCTGCGTTGCCCGAATCCGCGCTGCCATGGCGTGAAGGGCCGCCTGCTTTTTGGCCGTGGCTGCTGTTGCCAGCAAGTGAGCGGCGTCACGGGCGGCCTCACCCAGGGCCTGCATGTCGCGCTCCAGGTCAACTGCAGCGGCGGCGACGGTTTCAGCCATGTTCATGCGGTGTCCTTTCCGGTCATCACCAGATCATCGCGATGCACCATTTCATCACGCCCGGCCAGGCCCAGCAATGCCTCAATTTCCGATGATTTGCGTCCGGCGATGATTTCTGCATCCGCCGCGTCATAGGCGCACAGTCCGCGCGCAATCTCCAGGCCGTTCAGGGTGACGATGGCCACCGTATCGCCGCGCGAAAACCGTCCGGCGACCTGGCGGACGCCCGCCGGCAGCAGGCTGCGGCCCTTGCCAAGCGCGTTAGCCGCCCCGTCATCGACAATCAGCTTGCCGGCCGGTTCCAGTGAGCCGGCAATCCAGCGCTTGCGCGCCGTGGCAGGGGTTGCGGCGGACTTGAACCAGGTGGCGCGGCTGCCGCTGAGTATGCGGGTAAGCGGCCGGTCTTCATGGCCTGAGGTGATGACCATGGAGGCGCCGGCGCTGGTGGCGATGCGCGCCGCCTCGATCTTGGTGATCATGCCGCCGGACCCCATGCCCGATACCGGCGCACCGGCCATGGCGATGATCTCCGGCGTGATCTCATCGACCCGCGAGACGAATTCCGCCCCTTCAGCGTTCGGTGGCGCGGTGTAAAGACCGTCCACGTCAGACAGCAGCACCAGGCAGGTCGCAGACATCATCGAGCTGACGCGTGCGGCGAGGCGGTCATTGTCGCCGTATCGAATTTCCGATGTGGCGACGGTGTCGTTTTCATTGATCACCGGTACGGCACCGCGCGCCAGCAGCGTATTCAGCGTGGCGCGTGCGTTGAGGTAGCGCCGGCGCACCTCGGTGTCGGTCAGTGTCAGAAGCACCTGCGCCGACACCAGGTCATGATCGGCAAGTGCCGCCTGCCAACCCTGCGCCAGGGCAATCTGGCCGACAGCCGCCGCGGCCTGGCTTTCCTCCAGTTTCAACCGTGTCTTGCCCAGCCCCAAGCGGCGGCGGCCGAGCGCGATGGCGCCGGACGAGACCAGCAGCACCTGGGTGCCGCGGGCGCGGGCTTCGGCAATGTCGCGCGCCAGTCCCTCGACCCAGGTCCGGCGCAGCGATCCGTCCGGGTTGACCAGCATGGCCGAACCGATCTTGATGACCAGCCGGCCGGCGTTTTCCAGTTGTGAGGTCAGGGCCGCCATGAGGTGTCTTCCGTGGAAGGGTCGCCGTCTTCGTCGAGGACGACCGATTGTACCTGCTGGTCACTGTCTTCCTGCCTGCGAACCTGGCGGATCATCTGCAGCAGTTTTGCCATGGCGGGACGAACACCCTGGCCGGTGGCGGCAGACATCAGCAGCGGCACCTGGCCGGTGGCCTTTTCGAAGGTCTTGCGCTTTTCCGCCAGTTCGTTCTCTTCAACGATGTCGGCCTTGTTGAAGACGATCAGTTCCTGTTTGTCGGCCAGGTCCCTGGCGTAGGCTTCGATTTCGCCGCGCACGACACGGTAGGCTTCGGCCGGGTCTTCGCCGGATGCATCCACCAGGTGCAGCAGGCAGGCGCAGCGTTCCACGTGGCCGAGGAACCGGTCGCCGAGGCCGACGCCCTCATGGGCGCCTTCGATCAGGCCGGGAATGTCGGCCAGCACGAAGGTTGCGGTATCCACTTCCACAACGCCGAGATTGGGGACGAGAGTGGTGAACGGATAATCGGCGATCTTCGGTTTGGCGGCGGAGACGACCGACAACAGCGTCGACTTGCCGGCGTTGGGCATGCCGACCAGACCGGCGTCGGCGATCAGCTTCAGGCGCAGCCAGATCCACATGTCAGCGCCGTCTTCGCCCGGGTTGGCGCGCCGCGGCGCCTGGTTGACCGACGACTTGAAGCGCGAATTGCCCCAGCCGCCATTTCCGCCGCGCAACAGGCGCACGCGCTGGCCTTCCTCGGTCAGGTCGGCGATCAGGGTCTCGCCGTCTTCTTCCAGCACCTGGGTGCCGACCGGCACCTTCAGGACCACGTCTTCGCCCATGGCGCCGGTGCGGTTGCGGCCCATGCCGTGGGTGCCGACCTTGGCCTTGAAGTGCTGGCGGAAGCGATAGTCGATCAGCGTGTTGAGGCCGCTGACCGCCTCGACGAACACATGCCCGCCGCGCCCTCCGTCGCCGCCATCGGGGCCACCGTGCTGGATGTATTTCTCGCGCCGGAACGACACGCAGCCGGCGCCGCCGTTGCCGGATTTCACGTAGATTTTTGCCTGATCGAGAAACTTCATTGTGTCAGCGCCTTGTGTTCCTGGTAGCGGGCTTTGGTCAGCACCATCTTGCGCGACGGCCTGGTCTCGCCGGAGCCTTGCGAAAAACAGGTGCGTTCGCCTTCGTCGACAAAACCACACTTGGCAAGAACACGCCCCGAACCCGGGTTGATGACCAGGTGTTCAGTGTCGATGCGTTCAATGGTGTTGACCTCGAAGGCATGCCGGAGCACGGCACGCGCGGCTTCGCTCGCGTAGCCCTTGCCCCAATAATCGAGGCCGAGCCAGTAGCCGAAATCAATCTCGTTTGCCGGTTTGTCGGGGCCGCGGGCAGGTCCATATCCGGTGCCGCCGATCAGCTCGTCGGTTGCGTCTTTCAGGGTAATGGCAAAATTGGCCGCGTTGGCCGGCAGTTCGCGAACGCTTTCCAGGAAGTCTTCCGCGTCTGCCAGGGAATAGGGATGCGGCATGGTTGCCAGCATGTGGGCGATCTCGGGGTGGTTCGCCAGTTTCACCAGCCGCGCGGCATCGGTGTCGCGCAAGGGGCGAAGCAGCAGCCTTTCTGTCTCAATCTGGTCCATGTCGTGCAGTCCCGGAACCTGGTCCTTAAACGGCAAACGGGGAGATGGTGATTTCCATCTCCCCGTTGGTGTTTCACGATGTCGTCTCACCGGGGCGATGGGCACCGGCGTTTTGGGCGATGCCCTTTATCCGGTTGCTTTACTCTGCAGCTGCCGGCATCGGGACAACGGACACGAAGGTGCGTCCGTTGGCACGGGCGCGGAATTCCACATGACCTTCGGATGTTGCGAAGATGGTGTGGTCCTTGCCGATGCCGACATTGTCGCCGGGGTGCCATTTGGTGCCGCGCTGGCGAATGATGATATTGCCGGGGATGACGCGCTCGCCGCCAAACTTCTTCACGCCGAGGCGGCGGCCTGCGGAGTCACGTCCGTTGCGGGATGAACCGCCTGCTTTTTTATGAGCCATGAGTTTGCTCCTTTAACAAATCGTGTTCGGTTTATTTCTTGTCCGTATCGGCTTTCTTGGCGGCAGCCTTCTTGGCCGGTGCCTTTTTGGCTGGTGCTTTTTTTGCGGCTGCTTTCTTGGCGGCCGGCTTGGCTTCCGCCTTCTTGGCTGCGGGTTTGGCGTCGTCCTTCTTGGCCGCTGCCTTCTTGGCCGCTGCCTTCTTGGCGGCGGGCTTGGCGTCGTCCTTCGACTTTTCTTCCTTAGCAGGCGCTGCCTTCTTGGCGGCTGGCGCGGCGGCCTTCTTCGATGGCTTCTTGCCGCCGGTCAGGATTTCGGTGATCTGGACCTGCATCAGGTCCTGGCGATGACCGTTCTTGCGGCGGTAGTACTTGCGGCGCTTCTTCTTGAAGATGATGATCTTGGGCCCGCGCGACAGGGCCATGACCTGGCCGGCAACGGTGGCGCCGTCAATCACCGGCGTGCCGATTTCAACATTGCCGTCGCCGGCAACCATGAGCACGGGAAATTCTACAATGTCACCTTCTGCAGCGCCTGTGCGCTCGATTTCGATGACGTCTTCAGCAGCAACACGATACTGTTTGCCGCCGGTCTTGATGACTGCGTACATTGTTTCTAAGTCCTTATCTTTCTTCTCGCCGCGCCTTGCGGTGCTGATAGGGCTTGATACAACCCACTGTCAGGCTTGAATTTTTATAGGTTTTATTGAACCTCAGGCAGCGTAGTTTTCGCAAGCGCACACCAATTGCCGCTCGCGACTGGCGGTTTGGTATATCCAAGGCTGCTGGAAGTCAAGCAAAAGCGGGCTTGAAGGCGGCCTCAGCTTCCTGTATCAGAGCGCTGCCCTGGCAGGCAAAAAGTGTCAAACCAAGCTTGTGACAGCGACCTGCCAACGCATCTTCAGGAGAGGTGCCAGAGTGGTTGAATGGGGCGGTCTCGAAAACCGTTGAGCGCGCAAGCGTTCCGGGGGTTCGAATCCCCCTCTCTCCGCCATTTATTTTTATTAAATATTTGTTTTATATGTGTAATTTTTTGTGCTCATCCTGTCTATCCCCCAAACATTCCCCCAATTGATACCAGATCAAATCAGTATTTGCTAAGAGGCGTGGCTTAAATCAGTTTCTGTTTAGTCCTTGTTCACCACGCGTTAGCAGAACCTGTTTCCAGAAGGATTCGCGCTGGACAACCTAGCCAACCTCCTGAAGTCCTGACGAGATCGGGCGGTGCCTGCCCACTTCTTTTACTCCAACGGGGGATTGCCGGATGATAAGGTCAATCCGCCCACGACTTAGTTTGGAGATAAGGATACCTTACGGCGAGCCGGAGGTGTTTCACCGGATATCCGTTTACACGGTGACGCCGTGAATTTAATCAACGCACAGGAGAATGGAGACAATGATTTATCACACCGCAGAAGGTTTGAAGGATACACCGAGATTCGTGCAGGCAGACGGTTTTGTAT
>JBPCVV010000163.1:0-19870 GCA_051010195.1 Anderseniella sp.
TTGATGCAAATACCCACAAGCTGCTGCTGATGTTCGGGTCGCTGTTCTCCGCGCTGCTGTTTTGCGGCATTGTCGTGGTTCACCGGGGACCTGTTGCACGGGCGATTGCCGGTTTCGGCAGCCTGGATGAAAAACCGTTCTGGCTGCGGGCACTGGCCAGGTCATGGCATGTCATCCTGATCATCTACATGCTGGGTGCGTGGGCGGTGTCTGCGGTGCGGTTGCTGCTGGACCAGCGGGCATCAAGCGGACTGGTCGGTGCGCCACTTGTTGCTCTGATTGCGGCACTGGTGGTGTACGGCATTTTACTGGTGCTGATCGACAGGTTGTTTGCCGCGCGTGAAAGCCGGCTACCGCTGGCGTCAGCAGCATCGGATGCTGAAGAAGGTGCGACGCTTGATAGTGATGATGAAGATGAGCCAGCGATTGATGATGAAACCGATTCCGCTTCGGTCTTCAAGGGACTGATCGAACATGCTGCCGCCCTTGGTATAGGATTTCTCGGGCTGGCTGCGATTGCCCAGATCTGGGGTGTCAACTTTGGCGACCCGTCAAACTGGGTGGCCAGTTCGCTGGATGTCATCGTCGTGCTGTTCGGTGCCTATATCGCCTATCGTGCCGTTGAATTGTGGATCGACAGCAAGGTGGCGGAAGAAGACCCGCACGCAGGCGCGGAGGCGGAAGTCGGTGGTGAGCCGGGTGGTGCCGGGGCCACGCGACTGGCGACGCTGTTGCCGATCTTCAGGAACTTTCTGCTGATTACCATCGTCACCATTGCCGGCATGATCACCCTGTCGGAGATGGGCGTAAACATCGCACCGTTATTTGCCGGTGCCGGTGTTGTGGGGCTCGCCATAGGGTTCGGCGCCCAGACCCTGATCAGGGACATATTCTCCGGTGCTTTCTTCCTTGTCGATGATGCGTTCCGCAAGGGTGAGTACATCGATATCGGGTCTGCCAAGGGAACAGTTGAAAAGATTTCCATCCGGTCCATGCAGTTGCGTCATCACAATGGCCCGCTGAACACAATCCCGTTCGGCGAGATCAAGCAACTGACCAACTTCTCGCGTGACTGGGTGATGATGAAACTGCCCTTGCGGCTGACCTATGACACGGACATCGAGCGGGTCCGCAAACTCGTCAAGAAGCTCGGCATCGAGCTGCTGGATCATCCTGAAATCGGCGACAAGTTCATGCAGCCACTGAAATCACAGGGCGTGAAACAAATGGACGATTCGGCGATGATTGTGCGGGTCAAATTCATGACCAAGCCCGGTGACCAGTTCGACGTGCGCAAGGTCGTGTACCAGCGCATCCGGGAACTGTTTGAAGAACACGGCATTCACTTCGCCCACAGGGAAGTAACGGTGCGCATTGCCGATGAGGACAAAGAGCAGCCGGACGCTGCAAAACAGAAAGCTGCCGTGGGCGCTGTTCAACGGGTGATCGAAAAACCGGCAGATGTGCCGGGAACGTGAGGTTTACGCTGCCGTCGGGCTGTCGTCCGGCAGTTCAGGAGTACTGTCGGCCAGTGGAATGTCACAGGGCTGATCGGCGGGCCGGCGGATGACGACGATCCGCTTTTTAGGCTTTTCCTCAGGCTCTGAAATTTCCGGCACGACAGAAGCTTCCCCGGCTGCCGCGGGCGCCTGTGCGGGTTGTTCCGGCTCTGCCGCCGGTTCGTCGTCGGTCTGAACCTGATTTGCAGCGGTCGGGCGGGTGACGCTGATGCGGCCGTTGGCCTTGATGGTTTCGTCTGCGTTCAAGGATTTTTCATCGGACTGCGATGTTGCGGGTGACGGAGCTGCCTGCTGTTCCGGGCGCTCCGATGCCTCGCCGTCTCCGGTATCGGGCGCGTCGTCTACGGTAGCGGAGTCCGGTACTTCAATCTCGGCAAATTGCATAGTGTCATTGCTGATGGGCGATGCGTCCGGCATCTCTGCCTGCTGCTGGAGCGCGGATACAATCGAATTGTTGTCGGCAAAGATGTCATCATCAGACCCGACAAAGCTTGGAGGATCGCCTGCGGGTTTTTCAGAACCTGATTTTGCGGGAGCGGCCTTGGGTGCCGTTAGTGGTTTGTCGGCGGCGTCACCGATCTGTTTGTGGGAGCTGCGCAGCCGGCGCACCAGTTGCGTGGTGCGATCGAGCTTGTCGGCGATTTCGTCGTAATCAGACGCGGCTTGGTTGCTGTCTGTGGCGTGCGGCTCATGTTCTTGCTCAGCCGTCATGGACTGGATCTGACCTTCCAGCCGCCTGATGGCGTCCAGCAGGAGAGCCGTGTCGGCTGCCTTGTGGCGGCGTGCAAATTCTGTCAGAAACCAGCGGCCGCGGCTGGTTTCCATAACCGCCTGTTCGATTTCCTCATAGTCGAGACCATCGAAGGTATCTAGAGCCTGATTGTCAGACATGATGACTAATTTCCCTGCGCTCGAACGCATAACTTACCGGAGATGACACTATTAACGAACTTGGTTACTGAATCCTTTCCGTGTGAAAATGATTTGCAAGGCAGGCAGCCCGGAATCCGACTGCGGGACCAGATGATATGATCAATCCAATGGCGGTGCGCACAGGGGCGGTCTATGGCTCTCTTCTGCTCATGGTGGGGGTGATGCTGCCGTTCCTGCCCGTGTGGCTGGTGACACGCGGCTTTTCGATTGGCGAGGTTGCATTTGCGATCGGAGCTCAATCGGTGACGCGGGTTGTCGCCACACCGGTGCTGACCTACCTGGCAGACCGGTATCGGGCCCGGCGCAGGTTCATAATCGTGCTTTCGATGCTGGCTGCCTTTTTCATGCTCGCCGCCGGGCTGGCAGACAGCAGGAATGCCATCGTCGTCATGGTAGTGCTGGCCGCCATGAGCTGGTCGCCGATCATGCCCATGTTGGATGCCGTAGCGGTTGAGCAGTCCGATGCCGGGTTTTACGACTATGGCCGTGTGCGCATTGCCGGCTCGATAACCTTTATCGCCGGGTCGCTGGGGGCAGGGGCGCTGCTGCTGGTCATCGACAAGGCCAACCTGATCTGGGTCCTGTTGATAACCCACATACTCATGGCGCTGAGTGCCGTTGGCCTGCCGAAACTGGGCGCAGCGAAAGCTGGCGACACCAGCCCGCCGACGATAGCGGCTGCGGGCACTGTCCTGATGACCGGCAGTTTTGTCCTGCTGATCCTCGCTGCCGGCCTGACGCAGGCAAGTCACGCGGTCTATTACAGCTTCGGCTCGCTGCACTGGGGAAGCCTTGGGTATACCGCAGTGACCATCGGTGGCCTGTGGTCAATCGGAGTTGTCGCGGAGATTGTGCTGTTCATGTATGCGCGCGGGTCAATCGAGCGAATGGGGCCCGTACTGTTGCTGATGGCGGGGGCAGGTTTCGGCGTCCTGCGCTGGGCCGGTATGGCGTTTGATCCGCCGCTGGCGATAGTTTTGTTATTGCAGGTCCTGCATGCAGCCAGCTATGGCATGACCCATCTCGGCACCATCTACTATATCCGCCGCTTCATGGATGCCGACTTTGCTGGCACTGCGCAGGGCGTGTTCGTGGCTATTTCCGGGGGCGTGTTGATGACCGGCGCCATCGCGCTTGCCGGCTGGTCATATGGTGCCAGCGCGGCGCTCAGCTATCTGTGGATGGCGGCCATGTGCCTTGTCGCGCTGCTGCTGGGTGTCGTCCTGAAGCAGCGGACGAAGGGCTGGTCGGCGCGCTAGCCCCACAGGGCAGGTGGCGGCGGATGCATCAGTGAACCGTCGAAGCGGATGCCAGGTTCGCGGTCTCTGGCCAGGAGAAGCGGGCCATCGAGATCGACCACGCGGGCGCGCTGGGCCACGATATGGCCCGGGGCCATGGCCAGCGAAGTTGCCAGCATGCAGCCGATCATGATTTCAAATCCCTGATCTTCAGCGGCGCCGGCCAGTGCCAGTGCCTCCGTCAGGCCGCCGGTCTTGTCCAGCTTGATGTTGATGGCCGTGTACTTACCGGCCAGCTCATGCAGGTCCTTTCGGCCATGGGCACTTTCGTCGGCGCAGATCAGCACGTCGGTCCTGCCCAGTGCGCTCAACGCGTCGTCGTCGCCTGCGGGAAGCGGCTGCTCGACCAGCTCGACCGATGTTTCGGCACAGACCGCGAGATGATTGTCCAGATCAGCCGGACGCCAGGCTTCATTGGCATCGATGATCAGGCGGGTATCGGGGGCAGCGGCGCGAATGGCGCGCAGGCGCTCATGGTCGCCGTCACCGCCCAGCTTGATCTTGAGCAGGGGCCGTGCGCTTGCATTGGCAGCCGCTTCAGCCATTTTTTCCGGTGTGTCGAGGCTGAGCGTGTAGGCGGTGATGACGGCTTCGGGCTCCTTGACCAGTCCGGCCAGTTGCCAGACCGGCGTGCCGGTCAGTTTGGCTTCCAGGTCCCACAAAGCACAATCCAGGGCGTTCTGGGCTGCATGCAGGCGCAGGATTTCCGGGACGTCTGCCCGGGTGCAACCCGCTTCAATCTCGGTGCGAGCAGCCTGCATGGCCTCCAGCGTGGCAGCTATGGTTTCGTCATAGCGTGCATAGGGTACGCTTTCTCCGACACCGATAGCGCCATCCTGTTCCAGCGTGACCTTGATCACCTCGGCAGTGGTCTTGGTGCCCCGCGAAATGGAAAAACTGCCGGCAATGGGCCAGCTTTCGTGGGCGACGGTGAGCTTGCGCGAAGCGGTCATCAGGCTGGAAAACGCTTCTGGATTTCATCGACGATCGGCGCCATGCCGGTGCGGATGGGGTCAACACACGGCATGTCGTACTCGCTTGCAAGCTGGGCCAGGTAGTTATTGGCTTCGTCTTCCGACAATTTCTGCGTGTTGACGCAGATGCCGACACACTGAATGTCCGGATTGGTCAGGCTGCCTTCTGCAATGTTGCGGTCAATGACCTGCTGAATGGTTGGCAGGGGATGTTCAACACCTCGCATTTTGGTGCGTGTCGGTTCATGGCACACCACAAAGGCATCCGGCTGCGAGCCATGCAGCAGGCCAAGTGACACGCCGGCAAACGACGGATGGAACAGGGAACCCTGGCCCTCGACACAATCCCAGTGATCTTCGTCATTGGCCGGGCTGATCCACTCGGCAGCACCCGATATGAAGTCAGCCACAACTGCGTCCAGCGCGATACCCCGGCCGGAGATCAACACGCCGGTCTGCCCGGTTGCGCGGAAGTCGGATTTCATGCCGCGTTTGCGCAATTCCAGATCAAGGGCAAGGGCGGTGTACTTCTTGCCGACGGAACAATCGGTACCGACCGCCAGGAAACGCCTGCCGGGCCTTCGGATGCCCTTGCCGGTGGCGAAGGCCACATCGGAAAAGCGCACATCGTGAAGTTTCGCGCCATGCTTTTCTGCCGCCTCGGCAATTTCGGGGATTGACGACAGGCGCTTGTGCAGGCCGGTGGCAACATTCATCCCGGCTCCAATGGCCTTGACGACTTCCGAAATCCAGTGATCGGGCAGAACACCGCCTGCATTGGCAACGCCCACCACAAATGTGCGCGCACCGGCGGCCACGGCCTCGTCGATGTTCATATCTGTCAGCCCGGTGTCGGCCTGACATCCATCCAGCCGCATCTGGCCGGTGCACCAGTCGGGACGCCAGTCGACCACGCCCTGCGCGGTCTTGGCTGCCAGTTGGTCATGAACATCGCCGAGAAACAGGAGGTAGGGGCGTTCGATTTCCATGGGTCGCACTCATCAGTCAAAGGTGATCTATTCCAACCCTACGCACCACAAGATTTACCGTTACGCAAGAGGGCAGTGCAGCGCGGCGGATGGAGCCAGATATCTGCTATCCGGTCAGCCTTAAGCAGTCGATCCACTGGCTCAGAAGCTGTTGATCAGGGTGATGCCGACATCTTCATGCTTGTCCATTTTGGTCAGCGCCGCACCGGCATCTTCAAGCGCGATGCGGGTCTTGATCAGTTTTTCAACTTTCAATCGGCCAGCGGAAATCATGTCGAACAGGGCAGGAAACCGCAGCGCGGGCAGCCCGCGTGAACCCATGATCACCAACTGCCGGTAGTAGACGGTCTCCAGTAGCGGGATTTCAGGGGTGGCGTGTTGATCCAGCGGCTGGCCGATCTGAACATGACGGCCGAGTTTTTTCAGGCATCGCAGTGAATTGTGAAAGGTCTCGGTAATACCAAGCGCCTCGATGGAGGCATCGGCACCGCCGCCGGTCAGGTCGCGTATGGCCTGCCCGACATCATTGGTTTTGGCGGCGTTGATGGTGTGAGTGGCACCCACCTGTTTCGCAAGCTGTAGTTTTTCATCGATAATGTCGACGGCGATCACCGTGGCGCCCACGGCGGCACCAATCATGATGGCTGACAGGCCGACACCGCCACATCCGTGCACGGCCAGGGTTTCGCCCGGTTTTACCGCCGCCTTGTCGACAACGGCAGAAAAAGACGTCGTTGTGCGGCAGCCGAGCGCAGCGGCCACTTCGTCGGAAATATCATCGGGCAGTTTGAGGACATTGGCATCAGCCAGCGGGATGGCCACCCGTTCGGCAAACGCACCCCAGCCGTTAAAGCCCACAACGTACTGGTCATCGCAGATTGTCAGGTTGCCGGCCCGGCAGCATGAGCATTCGCCACATCCCAGGATGACCGGCACCGTGACCCGGTCGCCGGTGCGGAATTTCCTGCAATCAGGACCAACTTCCACAACAACGCCGGCAAGCTCGTGACCCGGAACATGCGGCAGCTGGATCACATGATTGGTGCCTTTCCAGCCATGCCAGTCTGACCGGCACACGCCACAGGCATTTACCTCAATCAACACGCCGTCACGCGGCGTGTCCGGATCCGTGACCTGGGTTATTTCGAGTGGCTGGGAGAATTCAGTGATCAATGCGGCTTTCATGACCAGGAAGGTAGAGCTTTTTCAACCCGAATAGAAGCAGACCTTGAGACATGAAATGCAGATTTGCAGAGTGTTAGAGCACGGGTCCATCGGCGTCGTTGCAAAGCTTGCCCGATGCACCACATCGCGCTGCGCTTTGCGCCTGGCCGAGTGAACTGATTTGGTGCCATCAAATGCTTCGATTCAGGTGGATCATGCTCTAGCATCAGTCTCCGGAATTTTTGAGGATGCATGTCGATGACCCAATTCAACGGATCCTGCCTTTGCGGCGCGGTAACCTACAACGCCGATTGCGAGATACAGCGCGTGGTCAACTGCCATTGCCTTGACTGCCAGAAGGCAACGGGGTCTGTGCACACGACAATGGTGTTCGTGCCGGAGGCGGGTCTGAAGATCAAGGGTTACCCGTCCAGCTACACCCATACTGCCGACAGCGGCGCCACCATGACCAAGCGATTTTGTTCGTCGTGCGGGACGCAACTGTTTTCAATGAACTCGCGGCGACCAGGAGCTATCGGCATTCGGGCAGGGACCATTTCGCAGAAGCATCTTGTGACGCCGCAACTGAACATCTACTGCGACAGTGCGGTGCCGTCCACACCGATGGATGACAGCTTGCCGAAACATCGCCGCATGCCAGGGTAGGGCTGGAGAGCATTCGGCTTAGTGCTTAACCCGCCCGGCGGCTTCCGCCAGCATGAGATAGACCTTGCCGGTTTCCGATCCCAGGCACTGATCCACCAGTTCCTCACCTGCATCCGACTTGGCAACCGTGTCCAGCAAGCGCTCGAACAGGCGAATGAAACCATCTATTCGCGTTCTGGCCTGCTTGTCATCGCGGTAGGCCTTGCGGGCCTGATCCATAAGCTTGCGTCCGCGGCCGTGGAACAGGGTGCGCGTATAGGCCTGCGCGTCACCCTTGCGGTAGGATGCCTCAAGCTCCTTGGGCAGGGCGTCATTCAACACCTGGTAGATGTCGCGCGTTGCAGCATTCAGCTTGGCGACGAGGGTTTCCGTCGTCCGGGTCGTTGAACCATCATCGGATGAAGACGCCTTCTTCGACTTGGCCGGTGGTTTTTCACGAGCAACCGGGGTGTCGGCATCGGAAGACAGCAGGTCGCCGAGAAATCTGCGCACTGCACCTTTCTCTTCGGCAGGTGCCGGGGTGTCTTCGACTGCTTCAACACTGCGCGCGGCTTTCCGGGCACCGGACGTCTGCTGGGATGCAGCTATGGACGCGGTGCCCTTAGTTTTTCCCGGCGATCGGCCTCCGGTCTCCGGCGGTACGTAGATACCCGGCCCGGACATGGCGAGCGAGGAAGACTGGCGCTTGACCACATCGGCGAGGGCGTTGAGCGCGGTGATCTGGTCGGTCACGACCCGGCGCATAGCGTCGGCGGAGTTGCGCGTTTCCGCCGGCAGTTCCAGCACTGCCCGGCGCACTTCGCCACGGGCAAACTCGATTTCGCGAACCACGCTGGCCGCGGCTTCACGCATTTCATCCGCGGTGGAGGAGAACTCCTCGGTGGAACCGGACATGGTTGTGTTGAGCTGGCGTACGACCTCGGCATGCTGGGAGATGATATTTCGGGCAGCCCGGCTGACCTGATCATCGGAGATAGCTTCGATCTTCTTGATCTCTTCCTGCATGTTGTCGGCAGCGGCGGTAAACTGTGATGTAATCAACCGGCCGAGTTCATCGGTGCGCTTGTTGGCGTCGGACAGCGAAAGTTCGACACGCTCCATGTAGCGTTCCATGATGCCGTCGACTTCGTCCGACTTCTGGCCGAGTTTCTGCAGCAGCGCCGCCATCTGGGTGTCGCGGCTGTCCATCAGGCGATCAAGCCGCTCGTTGAAGTTGGTGACCGCACGGTCGACCTTCTCCGACGCGCCTTCCAGGCGTTCGGAAATCTTGCCTGATGTGGTGTCGAGACGGCCGACCAGTGCCGTCGACACGGTGTCGATACGCTGGTCCAGTTCGCCGGCGGTTTCCTTCAACGCGTCCGACATCATGGTATAGGCCTGATCGACATGG
Organism: Anderseniella sp.; assembly: GCA_051010195.1. GTDB lineage: Bacteria > Pseudomonadota > Alphaproteobacteria > Rhizobiales > Aestuariivirgaceae > Anderseniella. The sequence continues at coordinate 8,935 of JBPCVV010000163.1, forward strand.
GTGGCGAACTTCGCACCGGTGTCCTCGACACGGCGGGACGCGTCGCCGGTGCGGGTTTCAAACTCTCCCGCGGACTGAGCCAGACTGTTGATGACGCTTGCGGCATTGGTTTCAAACCGGGCCGAGATCGACTGGGTGTTCTCTTCCATATTGTCGGCGAAGGACACAGACGCCCTGCCAAGTTCGGCGACAAGGTCCCGCGCGGCGCCATCCAGGCCTTCGGCGAAGGCCGCTCGGGCGGTGCCGAGTTCGTTGAATACCCGGGCAGCGCGTTGGTCCAGCATCTTGGAGAACTGTTCTCCCGATGCATCCATGCGGGAAATCACGTCTGTGGTAATTTCTTCCAGCAGCGTGCTGGCCAGGTCAAACCGCTTGCCCATTTCGCGGGAATTGTCTTCAAGGCGCATGAACATGGCCGCGCCGGTCTTCTCCATCGTCTCGGCGACTTCGGCTGTCGTCGTCTCGAAGCGGTTGGACATATCCTGGTTGGCGCGTTCCACATGGGAATACCATTCGGCTGTGGTGCTATCCAGCTTGCCGGACATGCCCTCGATCTGGCTGAGCACCGTGCCTGAACGATCCTTCAGTTGGGTGATCAGGTTGCTCATGGTGTCGGCCACCGTGTCGAGACGCGTCGTCAGGCTGGACGATGTGGAATCAAGGCGGTCGGTCAGCAGCAACGACACTTCATCGAGCCGGCCGGTCATGGCGCCGGAAGATGCATCAAGACGGTCGGCGAGCGCATTGGTCGTGGTGTCCAGCTTGCCGGTCATCTCAGCGGTAACATTGTTGAGCAGTTCGGCCATGCGTGAAGTGGAACCTTCCAGGCGTCCTGAAATCGAGCTGGACGAGGTATCGAGGCGCTCGACCAACTCGTTGGTCGTGGCATCAAGCTTGCCGGTCATTTCGGCTGATGCGGTGTTCAGCAACTCGGCCATGTGTGATGTGGCGCCTTCAAGGCGACCGGTCAGTTCGCCGGTTGAGCTGTCCAGGATGGAGGTCAAGCGGCTGGTCAACTGGCCGGTCGATCCGTCCAGGCGCTGGGCGATGGACGTGGTCGTGGTGTCCAGCTTGTCGGACATTTCCACGGACGCCTGGTCCAGCGCATCGGCAACCCGCGAGGTCACGCTTTCCAGCCGGTTGGTGAGTTGCGTTGAATTGGTGCTCAGGCGTTCGGTCACGTCCTGGCTGGTGGTTTCCAGCTTGCCGGTCAGTTCTTCCGAGGACGAACTCAGCAGGGCAGCCAGTTCGCTTCCCGTAGCCTGCAGTTTGCCGGTGAGTGTTTCAGACGACTTGTCGAGACGATCGGCGAGGGCATTGGAGGTGGTCTCGAGTTTGCCGGTCATGCCGACGGACGCAGTGTCCAGCAGCCCCGCCATGCGAGTCGTGGCGCCTTCGAGACGGGTAACCATGGCGTCTGAGGTTTCCTCGATCTGGCCGGACAGGCGGGCGGTGGACTCATCGAGATGACCAGACATGTGCGAGGTCGCTGTTTCAACCCGGTTGAACAGTGTGCCAGCAGAGGTCTCCAGCTTGCCGGTAATCTCCTCGGTAATGACCTCGAAGCGCTTGAACAGATCGCCCGAAGCGGATTCAAGCGTGCCTGACATCTTGCCCGAAACTTCTTCCATGTAGGAATAAACCTCGTCGCGCGCCGTGGCGACGTTCTGGACAAACTCTCCCGAAATCGACAACAGCCTGTCGGTGAGCGCGGTACCGGAAAGATCGATCTGCTCGCCCACGGCGGATGACGCCGAGGTCAGGCGGTTCGCAACCTTCTCGACAGATGAGTTGAGCAGGTTCGCCATTTCATTGGAGGTGCCGAGCAGGCGTTCATTGACCTGGTTGCCAGCTTCAGCCAGAGCCGCAGACGCCTTGCTGCCGCTCTCGTTGATATAGGCCAGCATGGTCTCAGAGGACGCTTCGGTGTCGCGGGCAATTTTCTCGCCGGACTCCATAAGCGTCTCGACAACCTTGACGCTGGTTGTTTCAAGACTGGAGGCAACCGTGTTGCCGGTGGTCTGCAGGTTGGTAACCACGTCCTGGCCGGCCGACTGGACGCGGTTGGTTACTTCGCTGCCAACCTCGTTCAGGTTGCGCAGCACGACTTCCGAGGTGATTTGAACGGATTCCGCCACATCCGATCCGACCACCTTGAGCTGACCCAGTATGTCGTCGGATGTCGCCTGCATGGTGGTGACAACGGAACCGGAAGTTGACCGAACGGCCTGGGTGACGTTTTCGCCGGTGCCCTTGACCATGGCAACGCTTTCGTCCGCCACTGTGCGCAGCTGTCCGGCCACGGCCTCGGAAGACTGTTCGATCGACGATACCATTTCTCCCGAAGCGGCGCGTACATTGTCGGTGATGCGGTTGCCGGACTCGGCAATCATAGCGGTGTGCGCATCGGCGGCTGACTGCAACTGTCCGCTGACGGCGTCGGTCGACTGCTGTACTGACTGAACGACCGTGCCGGAGGTGGACATGATAGCCTGCGCAACACTGTCGCCGGCTGACTGCAGCTGGTCATTGACCGCCTGTGCCGTTTCCTGGACGGACTGCAGAATTTCACCGGACGCCGAATGCACCTTCTGGGCAACGGTTTCGCCTGCAGACTTAATCATATCGATGTTCTGTTCGGAAGTCGCCTGCAATTGTTCGTTGACGGCCTGGCCCGACTGCTCGACGGATTTGACAACTTCGCCGGATGTGGAGCGTACCGCGTGGGCGACGCTTTCGCCGGTCAGCTTCATCATATCGGTGTTCTGTTCGGCGACCGCGCGCAGCTGCTCGGTGGTCGCAGCGGTAACCTGCTCAATGCCCTGGGTCAGCTCGACGCGAACGCCTCTTACTTCTTCCAGGCTTTCACGGATGCCGGATGTGACACTGCCTTCCAGCTGGCGCAGGCTGTCGCCGAACTGCATGCCTTCGGTGTTCATGCGCTGGGCGGTTTCCTGCATCGTCGAGACCTGATTGGTCACGCTGTCGGAGAACACCCGCATCTCATTGACCAGTGTGCCTGACATCTGTTCCATGCGCGCCGTCTGGCCCGAAATCTCGGTGCCCACAAAACTCGCCCGCGTCGAGATCTCGTCAACCGTCTGGGACAATTCGGAAGTTGTGTTCTTCAGCCCGTGCTCGAGTGCCGCAAGGGTCGACGAAGCCGCCGAGATGATGCCCGACAGGCTCTGGGTGTTTTCTTCGATGCGTGATAGCAGCGGCGTCGCCTCCACGCCGATGACCCGGCCGGTTTCATGCAGCGAGTTGCGCTGATGCTCAAGGCCTTCAAGCATGGTGCGAATGCGCTCTTCATTGGCGCCGAAGGCACGTTCTATGTTGGCAATTTCCTTGTGAACGACCCCTTCCAGTTCACTGGCGCGCTGAACTGCATGCTCCACGCCGCCGACGAGCTGGTCCACTTCGGAGCGCACCATTTGCGAAACCGATGCCAGGCTTTCAGTTGCGATGTCCTCCGGGCGCACAAGTCGCATGGCGGTTTGCATCAGCGCCTGGCTGACATGGTTGATCTGGTTGGTCCTGAAGATCAGGTAGCCCAGAACCAGGAAAGACAAAACCGGAATGACAGCCATCAAGACGGTGCGCAATGTCACCGGCAGGTTTGTCAGGCTCAAGGGGCTTCCGGCAAGCTGGGCCAGGGAGGGGACATAAAGGATTGTCCAGATTGCCAGCCATACCAGCGAAACGGCCACGGCGGCCCAGATCGGCGTGGTCGACGTGCGTTCGCGGATCGCCTGCAAGCTGCTGGCGGCAAATGCGTCGTTTTCGTTGGCAGGGCGACCGCGCAGCTTGGCCTCGCGGCGGCGTTGTTCAAGGGCGTCAAGCCGGCGGCGTTCAGCCGCGTCGCGGCGTGCGGCTTGTTCTTCGTTCTTTTCCTCAACAGCCCTGCGATTGCCCCTGCGCGAAGCGCGGCGCGGCTGGTTTGGTTCGCTTGACATTTCTTGCATCCCCGCAACTAGAACTTACTAACCGGTATCCACACTCCAGGTACTCCCGGTGCCCCGTGTGCGCCGTATACTGGTCACTCCCGCGTTTCATGATCTGACTCATTCGGAAACGAAGCAAGCCCAATGGCCATTGCGTTAACCAATTTGTCCACACCCATTACACGTCCCGGCGCAGATTCTAGTGCAAATCAGATACTTAAAGAAACCATTATAATTAACGGGACCGGGAAAACTAGCGAATTGGTTAACGCCATGAGCGAAAATGGTTCAAATTTTAGCAAAAATCACAACGAATTTTTGTCGGATTGTAGCTTAATTTGTATAAATCAACTCAGAATCAGTCACTTAGAGACCGGTCTTGACAACCCTTCCAGTTCAAAAAGGAATGTCCCGAGATGAAGGCTGATCAGGCCGCTGAAAACTGCAAGGACAGCAGTTCCGTTGAGGCAATTGTTGATCTTGCACATCTGGATCAATACACCCTTGGAGACCATGCCCTGCAGGCAGAATTGCTGCAGCTGTTCCGTGAGCAGCTGAAATGCCAGGCGGAAGAGCTGGTGTCGTGCACGGATGCAACGCTGTGGAAGTCTGCCGTTCACACGCTCAAGGGCGCGGCGCGGTCGATCGGGGCAGGCCAAGTCGCAGCGGCGGCCGAGGCCATGGAGCGGACGGCATTTTCCGATCAAGCAGCGCGCGCAGCGGTTTTAAGCCGCCTGATTGCGGTGCGAGCCGCTTTTGAAGCGCGAATTGACGACTACCTCTGACAGGCCCGGACCGAGTTGCGAGCACGGTGATCGAATCGTGTGCGCTCGTTGAAATTCCCGGTTTCAGAGCACAATTCGGCGATGTCGCTTGCGGGTGAAAGTGGACAGCTGTGGGATGCGGGGGGTCAGCTTCGGTTCCAATTGTCGCACAAAGACGTGAAATAGTGCCAGCCTGACCGGAAATTGTTGCAATTTGCGCGCTGTCGGCCTAGCTAAGAACCTGAATTGTAATTGAATGTATGCAAACAAGTTTGCACGCGTTAGTGCATGGCAGGATCCAAAGACATGGCAAAGATCACTTTTATCGAGCACACCGGCAAGGAACACGTCGTTGAGGGGGAAAACGGCATGTCGGTGATGGAAACCGCAATCAAGAACATGGTGCCGGGCATCGATGCAGATTGCGGCGGCGCCTGTGCTTGTGCAACATGCCATGTCTATCTTCAGGGTGACTGGACGGAAAAGCTGGGGGAGCGCTCTGAAATGGAAGAGGACATGTTGGATTTTGCCTTCGAGGTGCAGGACAGTTCGCGACTGTCATGCCAGATCAGGGTTTCAGACGACATTGACGGCCTCGTCGTGAAGGTCCCGGAAAAACAGTTCTAGGGCCTGCACCTTCAATTCACCCATTTGAGTACTCTCGTTATACACACGTTACGGCGGCCTGACACAGGCTATCCGGCAAGATGATCAAGGAGGCCCGTTTCGATGGCCAGTCAGACGATTGAAACCGATGTAGTTGTTGTAGGCGCCGGTCCGTGCGGCCTGTTTGCCGTCTTCGAGCTTGGTCTGCTCGACATCAAGTGCCATGTCGTCGACATCCTGGACAAGCCGGGCGGCCAGTGCGCCGAGCTCTATCCGGAAAAGCCGATTTACGACATTCCCGGTCTGCCGATCGTGACCGGCCAGGAACTCACCGACCGCTTGCTGGAGCAGGCGGTGCCGTTCAAGCCGGAATATCATTACAACCAGATGGTTACCTCGCTGCGGAAGCTCGATGACGGATCCTTCGAACTGGAAACAGACGGGGACATCCAGTTCAAGTGCAAGGTCGTGGTGGTTGCAGCCGGTGGCGGCAGTTTCCAGCCCAAGAAGCCACCCATGCCGTCAATCGACGAATATGAAGGCACCAGTGTCTTCTACTCGGTCAAGCGCATGGAAGACTTCCGCGACAAGGACATTCTGATTGTCGGCGGCGGTGACAGTGCCCTGGACTGGGTCATCAATCTGCAGCCGATCGCCAAGTCCATGACCCTGCTGCACCGGCGCGATGATTTCCGGGCAGCCCCTGACAGCGTCAACAAGATGCGCGAACTGGTCTCTGCCGGAAAAATGAAGCTACACATAGGCCAGGTCACCAACCTGCATGGCAGCGACGGCGTTCTGACCGGTGCGTCGGTGAAGGGCAAGGAGGGCGAGTTTGAAGTTGCCTGCAACACCATGCTGCCGTTCTTCGGCCTGACCATGAAACTCGGCCCGGTTGCCGAGTGGGGCCTCAACCTCGAGGAGAACCTGGTGCCGGTTGATACGGAAAAGTTTGCGACCTCCGAAACCGGTATTTTCGCCATTGGCGACATCAATACTTACCCGGGTAAGCTGAAACTGATCCTGTCAGGCTTCCACGAGGCTGCGCTTATGTCGCAGGAAGCGTTCCGGATCATCAATCCGGGCGAACGGCTGCTGTTCCAGTACACAACGTCCAGCTCCAACCTCCAGAAGAAGCTGGGTGTGGCTTAGGGCGGGGCACTGAAGCCTTCCCGACACCCGCTGGATAATTACAAGCCTGCAAACGACCACAAGAAGTCGCTTGCAGGTTTTTTATGCGCTGCGCTAAGCGGCCTTGATCTGGATCATTGGAATTTCCGTTCAATACATATATTTTATTGAATGTGTTTTCGGATCTGCCGGATTCCATAACCAGGAGGTTCATTCAATGAAACGAAATGTGGGAACGATCGATCGTGCGCTGCGCGCCATCGTTGGTATTGCGCTAATTGCCTGGGCCGTTTTCGGCACTGGTGACTATGCCTGGGCGGGCTGGATTGGCGTTGTGCCACTGCTGACTGCCGTGGTGGGCTGGTGTCCTCCCTATGGCCTGCTCGGCATCAATACCTGCAGCGCGAAGAGCACCTGACGCGGATCGGGCTCAGGAATACGCGCCGGCATCATACCTTGCCGGCCTTCCTGAGCACTGCGAGCAGGGCGTTATGGGGCAGGGCCGGAACGCTTAGTCCGTTCCTGCCGGTCATGGTTTCGTTGGCGATCATCGAATCGAGCACAGCCTCTTCCACTGTTTCCACGACAGCCTGGAACAGCGGGTCCAGATCGCTGTCTGCCAATGCGGTGAGGTGGCGGATACCGCCAGAGCCCAGTGCCTGGGCGTTGGCGGTGGAAAGTGCCAGGAATATGTCGCCGGAAGAATTGTGACCAATGGTGCCGGTTCGCGCCAGGCCAAGTGGCACCCGGCGGGCCAGCCGCTTGCACTGGTGCGGGAGCAGCGGTGCATCGGTTGCCACGATGGCGATGATCGATCCGGAACCCTTTGAGCGAAACTCGCCACCTGCGAGTTCACGCCCAACCGGTGCACCCAGCACGGTCAGTTCGCGGCGCAGGCCAAAATTCGACTGCACGAAGGTGCCGACGGTGTATTGTGCGGTGCCTATGCCGACAAGCCGCGATGCACTGGCGGAACCGGCCTTGAACTCGTAGGTACACATGCCGGTGCCGCCACCGACGCTGCCCATTTCCAGCGGCCCGGAAGCGGCATTGTCCAGCGCCGCCATGGCATGTTCAGCACTGACATGGAAGCCGTTGATATCGTTGAGTTCGCCGTCATATGTTTCGGCGGCGACCGGCAGCCCCCAGTCCTGGCCGGTGCCAATGCCGGTTTCCACCAGCCAGCGCAGGGTCGCATCGCGGGTGATGCCGCACGATGCCGTGTTGGTGATGGTAATCGGTGTCTGCAGCTCGCCGGCTTCTTCAATCCATATTGTTCCGGTCATTTCACCATTGCCGTTGAGCGAATAAGTGCCTGCCATGCATGGCGTATCAGCGCTGACGCGGCCACGCGGCAGCAGTCCGGTTACCCCGGTGCGAATGTGATCGGCCTCGATCAGAGTGGTATAGCCGACCTCTACGCCAGCCACGTCGGTAATGGCGTTGCATGGACCCGGCCTACCCGGCAGGGGTAATCCCAGTCCGCGCGCGCGGCGTTTTCCGGCAGGTGTCTGTTCCCAGTGTTGTGATGTCATGACGGTTCTGGTTGTTTAGGGTCAGGACCCTAGATTAATTGACGGCATGATGACCTTGGATATGGGCGGCCACAAGGGCAGAGGTGATGACACTGAACAAGGAACTCCTGAGTGCGCTGGAACGCGTGTGCGCCGTGCGCCAGGGAGATGCCGTTGAGGCTCTGGATCCGGGCTTTCATCCGGACAACCTGGCAGCTGGTATCGTAGCGCTACCAGAAACAACGCAGGACGTTTGCACGATTGTCGGTCTGTGCCGGGCGCACAAGGTCTCGATGGTGCCGCACGGTGGGCGAACCGGGCTTGCTGGCGCTGGCGCGAGCGCACCGGGCCAGTTGATTGTTGATCTGAAGAAGATGAACCGGGTTGTCGAACTGGATGCCGATACCGGCACTGTTGCCGTTGAAGCAGGTGCAACACTGCAGGATGTGCAGGAGGCGTGCGCTGTCCACGGCCTGACACCTGGTATCGACCTGGCGGCGCGCGGCTCAGCCACAATAGGCGGCATGATTGCCACCAATGCCGGCGGCATGGAGGCATTCCGGTGCGGCGTCATGCGTCACCGGGTGCTCGGCCTGGAAGCGGTGTTGCCGGACGGCAGCCTGCTTGCGGACATGACCCGTGTGAGTAAAGCGAATGAGGGGCTCGACATCAAGCACATGCTGGTGGGCGCGGAAGGCCGCCTCGGCATCGTTACAGGTGCGGTGCTTAAGTTGGACAGGTTGCCGGGCGCTGCATCGACGACGCTTGCCTCATTCGAAACTGCCGCTGCAGCGGTTGAGGCATTTCACCTTCTGCGGGCGCACGGCGAGCTGCTGAGAGCAGAGATCATGTGGCGGGCTTATGCTGAAACTGTCGCACAGGACCAAAGCCTGCATGAACTCGTGGCGTCATTTCCCGGACAGGTGCTGGTGTTGTTTGAACATTCCGGGATCACCCAGCAGGAAGCAGAGGAGGCCCAGCAGGAAATGCTGGTTCCGTTGATGGAAAACGGTACGATACTACATGCCGTTATTGCCCAGAATGATCGCCAGGCGTCGGAATTCTGGCGTATCAGGGAAGAAAGCTGGGCGGTGGAGAGGCGCTGGCCGGGTGGATTGTGGTATGATGTTTCTGTTCCGCTGAATGCAATGGACGATTATGTGGACACACTTCAGGTGAAGCTGAATGCGATCTCCGGAGATGTGCATTTCAGTTGCATGGGACATCTGGGCGACGGCAACCTGCACATTACCGTATCGGTGCCGGGAGGCGTCCGGCTGGACAAGGCGCTTGTGGATGCTGCGGTGTTCTCGGAACTGACGGCAAAAGGCGGCTCATTTTCCGCCGAACACGGTATCGGACTTGAAAAAATGCAGGCGCTCGCCGCCTATGGGGATCCGGCCAAACTGGTGGCGGCGCGCGCCATCAAGCAGGCGCTTGACCCCGACAATCTGATGAATCCGGGCAAAGTACAGCTCTAGATACCTTCATCACAGCCGATTTATCGGGGTTTTCAGGTAGACTATTCCATTGTCTTCGGGCTCGGGCATGTTGCCGGCCCTCATATTGACCTGGATGGACGGTACAATCAGCTTGGGCATGCCCAGTCGGGCATCGCGCGCTTCACGCAGCGCAACAAACTCGTCTTCGCTGACGCCGTCGCGGACATGCACGTTGCCGGCTCTTTCTTCCGCAACCGTGGTCTGCCAGGCAAACTCGTCACGTCCTGGCGCCTTGTAGTCGTGGCACATGAAAAGCCTGGTGTCAGGCGGCAATGAAAGCACCTTGCGGATCGAGCGGTACAACTGCCTTGCGTCGCCGCCGGGAAAATCTGCCCGTGCCGTACCGAAATCGGGCATGAACAGCGTATCGCCCACAAACGCGCAATCGCCGACCAGATAGGTCATGCAGGCAGGTGTGTGGCCGGGCGTATGCATGGCGCTTACCGACAAAGCACCGATGGCAAACTCATCTTCGTCCCTGAAAAGTCGGTCGAATTGCGAGCCGTCGCGCTCAAACTCGGTGCCGGCATTGAAAATCTTGCCAAATACGTCCTGAACCTGGGTGATGCCGTCGCCAATGCCCAGTTTGCCGCCGAGCCGCTGCTGAATGTAGGGCGCGGCTGACAGGTGATCGGCATGGACATGGGTTTCCAGCAGCCACTCGCAGTTGAGATTGTTGTCCTTGACGTACTCGATGATCTGATCGGCTGAAGTTGTGGATGTCCGGCCGGCGGCGGAATCGAAGTCCAGCACACTATCAATGACGGCACAGGCCCTGGTCTCCGGATCGGATACGACATAGCTGGCGGTATTGGTCGGTTCGTCAAAAAAAGCCTGTACGTGGGGGCTCGTCATGGAATTTTTCCTCGTCGTGCGCATCTGCGGCAATAAATTGTGCGAACTCTGCCACATCTTTGCAGCCTGACACAGCCGGTTTTTCGTTAATTTGATCGAGCGCAATTTTCTGCTGAATTTCGTTCCAAACCAATGGCGATCGTAAACCCGCCAGCTAGATTTTTATGCAAAAGCCATTGGAATGATTCAGCTTTTGTTAGCCGTCAATTGTTCAATTTGACCATAAATTGCCTGCTTCTGGTACAAAGCGGGATGGAAATTTACCGCTGAAGACGAATACCCCTCAGCACGCTCAACCCCGGAAGGCGACATGTCCGGGTGGAATACGGGAGACTAAATGATGTTTGGCTTTATATCTAAACTGCCACGATTTGGCAAAAACGAAAAAGGATCGCTCGCACCTGTTCTGGGTGTTGCCGCGATCCCGATCTTCATGGCAGCAGGCCTGGCCGTTGACTACGGCAATGCCGTGTCTGTTCAGGCGCGCCTGCAGGCGGCAGTTGACGCGGCAGCCCTGGCTGCCGGTCGCGAAGCCAACAAGTCCAATGCAGAACTGGAGCGCATTGCGCAAGATTATTTCCATTCGAACTTTGGCGCACCGGCAAACGCCGGCACACCAA
>JBPCVV010000164.1:0-2801 GCA_051010195.1 Anderseniella sp.
TGATGAACAGCACGCTCAGCACCAGCAGGACCCCGAATGGCAGAGCCCAGTAGGTCGTGAACGTTGACAGCAGCTCTTCGATAAACACGAACGCCACCGCGCCGAACACCGGGCCGAACAGCGAGCCGGTTCCGCCCAGAATCACCATGAACATCAGTTCTCCCGAGCGTGACCAACCCATCATGTCGGGTGAGATGAAGGTGGTGAAATTGCCCAGCAGCGCGCCGGCCAGCCCGCACATGCCACCGGCAATAACATAGGCCGTCAGCTTGTAGGCATAGGTGTTGTAGCCCAGTGCCTTCATGCGCGCTTCGTTGGACTGGCAGCCGCGCACCACCATGCCGAAGCGCGAGTTGACGATCCGGTACACGGCATAAATTGATGCGACAAGGCAGGCATAGGTCAGTAGGAACAGCACTAACTTGTTTTCGATGTTGATGATGTTGAAAACCGAGCGCGAATAGATGGTCAGGCCGTCGTCGCCGCCATATTCGTCCAGGGACAGGAAGAAGTAGTATCCCATCTGCGCAAACGCCATGGTGATCATGATGAAATAGACGCCCTTGGTGCGCAGCGAGATGGCGCCGGTGACCAGCGCAAACAGGGCACTGGCGGCGATCGCCAGGGGGAAGTGCAGCCATCCGGATTCATATCCGTGATAGGCCGGAATACCGACGCAGTAGGCGCCGATGCCGATAAAGGCGGCATGTCCGAACGAAATCATGCCGCCGAACCCTAGTATCAGGTTGAGGCTGACGGCGGCGATTGCCAGGCACAGGATACGGGTGATGAAATCCACTGACACCAGCTGCAGGCGGATACCCAGAAAGTAGGCAGCCAGCGGCATGCACAGCAAGATGGCCATGAACACCAGGGTTATGACCCGGCCACTGGCCGATCCGAATAGATCTGGAGACCGCAGGTAATCGTCAAGCTGAGCCTGAGTGGTATCAGTCATCTAGCGGACCTTCGGTGGGAACAGACCCTGCGGGCGGAACGCCAGCACACCGGCCATGATAAGGTAGATCAGCATCGACGAGATCGCCGGGCCTGCCGTCTCCGCCGCATTGATGGGAATGAACAGTTTCAGGATATCATCCAGGAACGACCGGCCCAGCGTGTCGATCAGGCCGATGATCAGGGCGCCGATGAAGGCGCCTTTCATGGATCCGATGCCGCCTACGATAATGACCACGAACGCGGTGATGATGATGTCGTTGCCCATGCCGATTGTGGCTTCGGTGATCGGTGCGATCAACATGCCGGCCAGGCCGGCCAGCACGGCGCCCAGCGCAAATACGGCGGTAAAAAGGGTTTTGATGTCGATGCCGAGCGCCGACACCATGGTTCGGTTGGACGCGCCGGCGCGGATCAACATGCCCAGGCGCGTGCGCCCGATCAGCCAGTAGAGCCCGAATGCCACCAGCAGCCCGCAGCTGATAATCACCAGCCGAAAGGTTGGAAAGATCACACCCGGCAGTATCTGGACCTGACCCTGCAGATACTCAGGCAGTGGGATGGCGATGCCTTCCGGGCCCCAGATCAGGTGCACCAGCGTATCCGCGATCAGGATGAAACCAAAAGTGGCCAGCACGTGGTCCAGATGGTCTCGCTGGTACAGATGCCGGATCACCCCCATCTCCAGTGCCAGACCGACAAGCGCGGTCAGCGGAATCGCCAGCAGGATTGCCCACACGAATGATCCGGTCCAGAACGTCAGCGTGGCACAGAAAAACGCACCGACCATGTACAGCGAACCGTGCGCTAGGTTGACAAAGTCCATGATGCCGAACACCAGCGTCAGGCCGGCTGCCAGCAGGAACAGCAATACGCCGAGTTGCAGCCCGTTCAGGAACTGAATGAAAAACAGTGTGCTCATTGCCCCAACATACCCAGCCTGGATCTCAATCCAACAATACCACTAAAGCCGACCCGAAAAGTGGTCCCATGACCCACCGGTCATGAAACAAGTCAACGGGGAGAACGCAAAGTTCTCCCCTGTTTAAACCGCCATCAACCTGCCGTATGGCCTATTTCGCCATCGGGCATTCGCCGACATATGGGTCGACGTGGTTTTCAAAGACCGTCTTGACCACCTTGGTTGTCCAGTTCCCGTCATCGTCGGCAACAACTTCGCGCAGGTAGAAATTCTGCACCGGCATATGGTTCTTGCCGTAGGTGTACTTGCCGCGCACCGACGCATAGTCCGCCTTCAGCATGGCAGCGCGCAGTTCATCGGTCTTGCTCATGTCACCGCCGACAGCTGCCACTCCGGAGGCGATCAGGTTGATGGTGTCATAGGCCTGGGCTGCATAAAACGATGGGTAGCGCTTGTACTTTTCACGGAAGTCGGCAACGAACTTCTTGTTGGCTTCGTTGTCCAGGGTAGGGTCCCACTGCTGGGTCAGGCGGGAGCCGAGAACGCCTTCCAGCTTGGCGGCCTGCAGCTTGGGCAGCGAAATGGCGTCCACTGTGAACACGGTATACAGGTCCATTGCGCCTTTCAGTCCGGCCTGCTGGTACTGCTTGATGAAAGCGCCGCCGGCCTTGCCCGGATAGAATGCGAAAACGGCTTCCGCGCCGGATGCCTTGGCCTTTGCCAGTTCAGCGGAGAAGTCAAGCTGGCTTGGCCATTTGGTCAGGTCCTTGCCCTTGATCTCGCCTTTGAAGGTGCGCTCCACGCCGGTCATCATGTTCTTGCCAGCGGCATAGTTGGGGCCCAGGAGATAAAGCGACTTGACGTTCTGCTGGTTCAGCACCTCCCCCATCGCCATGGGCGTCTGGTCGTTCTGCCAGGATGT
>JBPCVV010000165.1:0-2510 GCA_051010195.1 Anderseniella sp.
CTGCGTCCACGATTTCTTGTCCCTTGAGCTGTCGTTGAAATTTTGATCCGGCAAGGATACAACTTCAAGTGAACTTGAGGTCAATAGCAAATATGCCGAGGCCGATAATGGACATTGGTGAGGTCGTACATCGTTCCGGGTTGCCCGCATCGACATTGCGCTACTATGAAGAAAGGATGCTTATCAAACCGGTTGGCCGCAAGGGTTTGCGCCGGATTTATGCTGCTGACGTGCTGCAACGCCTGGCATTGATAGTCCTGGGGCGCAATGCCGGCTTCACGCTCGACGAAATTGCCACCATGTTCACCCCCCATGGCCCGAAAATCGATCGCCGGCAGCTTGCCTCAAAGGCGGACGAATTGGATCGGACCATCAGGCAACTCACAGCCATGCGCGACGGACTGCGTCATGCCTCGCGATGCCCGGCACCCAGTCACCTTGAATGCAGCAAGTTTCAGCGGCTTCTCCGGCACTCATTGAAAGCACGGCGCTGACCGGCGCATCAGGGCCAATTGGTATGCAAACCCTCTTCATCAGCTACGCAGATCGTCGCTTTCAGCGCAGGCAGCGCATGGCTGCGTACACCGCCATAACAAATGGTGATATCGACCGCTGCATCCGCTATGGCCCCGATTTTTTAGATTCGAGTTTTGTGCGCGACAATCAATACTTGTTGAGCAAACCAAGGGGCGCCGGCTACTGGGTCTGGAAACCACACATCATCCTTCACGCCATGACACTTGTCGATGAGGAAGACGTCATCATCTATGGCGATAGCGGATCCCTCTTTACCGGCTCCCTGGCTCCGTTTGTTGAAACCTGCCGGCAACTGAAGGACGGGATAATGGGCTTCGAAGTCGGCAAGGGCTATGTGGAACGCCATTGGACCAAGCGCGACGCCTTTGTCCTGATGGATTGTGATCGCGGTGAATACTGGAATTCGCTGCAGCTGAGAGGCGGCACAATGGTGTTCCGCAACTGTCCGGCCAGCCGGCAATTCGTAACCGGCTGGATGAAACTGGCGCGCCAGGTGCGGTTGGTGTCGGATTGGCCGTCCCTTTGCGGGCAGCCGGAACTCGACGGTTTCCGAGGCCACCGGCATGACCAGTCCCTGTTCAGCCTGATGTACAAGAAGCGGGGTTACCGGAGTTACGAGAGCCTGACCGGCAAACAAGTCGGAGATATCGTGCACAGTCACATGCTGGCAGAACCGTCGCTTCTGACAATGCTGCCCAGTTTCACGTACCCGGCGATGTATCGAAAAGACGCCCGGGCCCTGCTACGCGCAAGCTGAACACCTGCACCTGTTGTCGTGTTCTATCCAGTGGCGACATCCAACACCTCAACCGACAGTATTGTCGGCAAGTGCCGGGCAATCTCATGCCAGTTGTCACCCTCATCCAGGCTGCAAAAAACCGATCCGCTATTGGTCCCGAAATAAAGCCCGACCGGGTCGTGTTCGTCCCGGGCCATGCCCTGGCGGAGCACTGTAAAGAAGCAGCTATCCTGCGGCAGCCCCGTTCGCAGGTCGTGCCAGGTTTCACCGGCGTCCCTTGACCGCCACACCGCCGCAGCGGCATCAGGCGGAAAACGGCCGGCGCTGTCGCCATTCAGCGGTATCGTCCAGATCGTCTTGGCATCGCGCGGATGAACGCAGATGGGAAATCCGAACGTAGAGGGAAGTCCGCCGGTGATATCGTCCCAGCTGCGGCCACCGTCAGCCGACCGCCAGACCCCATGGTGATTTTGCTGGTACAACAGATCACTCGAGCCTGTAGCGCGCATCATGTTGTGGACGCAATGCCCGGTTTCACCGTCACGGGGTCCGTCCAGATGGTTAGGCCGGTCACAGGATTCGGTGTTGGAAAGCCGGTTGCGGCGCTCCCAGGTCCTGCCGCCGTCCTCAGTAGCGAAGACGCCTGCCGCGGAAATGCCCACCCATAGTTTTTCGGCATTGGACGGATCAGCAACGATTGTATGCAGAATCAGCCCGGCAGCACCTGGATTCCATTTTTCTGCAGAAGGGTGATCGGTCAATCCGCTGACCCGCTCCCAGGTTGCGCCGCCGTCGCTGCTGGCAAGCAGACCGGCCGGCTTGGTGCCGGCATACAAGATGCCGTGGGCATGGCCGAGCGACCAGACCTGGGCAAACTCATCGCTAAACGGCAGCGGATCGTCACTCCAGCCGATCATGGCAGCAAACCCCGGGTCTGTTGCGGCCCAGTCGTCCATCTGGCCCTTGGTCAGCTTGGCAACCTGCCAGTTCTCGCCGCCATCCTGCGAACGCCAGACGCCGGCCCCATGCCACTGCCCGCCGCCGCCAGCCCAAACAGACCCCGTGGCCGCATCGCCGACGATGTGATTGATCGGCCAGCAATCGCAGAATGGCCCGCTGACCTTCCAGTCACCGCGATTGCTGTCGCCGGAAATCAGAAATGCGCCCTTGGTGGTACCGACAAGAATCTTCATTCCGTTCAACTCCATCTGACCGGCGCTGCGATGACCGCTGG
>JBPCVV010000166.1:0-2640 GCA_051010195.1 Anderseniella sp.
TGATAATTCAGACTTTAATGAACCTGTTAATACAAATTACCTGATTAATCAAGGCGTGTCACCACGTGTACTTGATTTCGCTGCTAACAGTTCATTACAAGATGGCAGCTTAAAAGAAAACGTGAGCGTAACAATACGCTCAAAAGAAGGTGAAGATAGGTTTCAACTTCATTCTATTTATGACCCTTCATATAAATATGGGCTCGACATTCGATTTGTTGTTGATGGAGCAAAGACCTCAAAAAAAGAAGCCAAGCAGCTTTCAGAAGCCATCAGAAATCTTCATCACTTCAGTAGGCTTGTTGAGCAATACCTCTACGATGAAAGCACACTCAAAACAATTAAGAACGAGAATGGAGAAGTGGTTCTTGAGTTTTACTATCGAAATGTTGCAGTTGATCCAAGTATGAAGCACATCAAAAGACTTAAAGGATACATCCACTTTGAAAATGGTGTTTTGAACTATGTAGAGCTAGTAAACACCAAACCTCTCAAAAAGGGCATGGACAATTACAAGAGGAAATCTTATTTTAAGCGTCCGATAGATGGTAGTGGCTATATTGTCTCTCATATTATCGAAACATATGAAGTAGGAAAAGCAGATGACGTTGCACAAATAGAAGTGGAATCCTTTACTAAGGAATTTTCAGATGTAGAAGGAAATATTGTTTTCTCGAATGATTCACATAATCAAGTCATTGAAAACCCTGATACCTTAGAGGTAAAACTGGGTGGTCCGCTGCCTTTGATGGGTAAGCCAGCAACTAAATTTGGATATCGATTACCCAGGCCAGTAGGAATCAATGCATTGCTTCATTTTCAAGAACAGGAATTGCAATTTACAGGTCTTTCGATTGGGATGAATGGTGGAGATATGGTTTCACTGTCGGATGTATTTCTTTTGGATGATTCCAATTTAAGTCAAACTACAGCTGCATACCAGGCAAAGGCTGATGTATGGGTACTGCCTTTTTTAAATATCATGGGATTAGCTGGTAGAGCAGAAAATTCAATTGATGGCAATCTCGTATTGACTGATGAAATCAAAGCGTTAATGGGAATTTTAGGCATCGATGCACCAGATGATATCCCTATTCAAACTGACGTTAGTGCTAATCTTTTTGGCGTAGGAGCCACATTGGCCGCTGGCCTTTCAGATTTCAACTTCACACTGAGTGGTCAGTATATTTTGGCTCACACTCCCGATGTTAATGTAACAACTAATGTTTTTACTGCTACTGCAATGGTTGGCTATATGTTGCCTTTTGGAATGAATGTAATGGGCGGAACTCAAGGTCAGTTTTACGAACCTGGAATGGGAGGCTCCATTGATCTTGGAGATGGAAACAATCTTGACTTTTTAGTCGAATTTGAGCCAAAAAGGTGGAACTTTTTTGGAGGAGTTTATAAAGGATTTGGAAAACACTGGGAAGTATCAATGCAAGTTGGAGTAGGACCTCGCTCGTCATTAACTACCATGTTAGGTTATAGGTTCTGATAACCCCTTTCTAAAGGCACTTTCAATGATCAACAGATCTTATGGGATCGAATCAGACTCAATCTTGAAATATGATTTAATCTTTAAATACTAAGAATCATGAGAACAAATGTTATTACCGGTGCAGCCGGAGGAATGGGAATAGCCATTCGCAATTATCTTGAAGAAAAAGGAGAAAAAGTAATCGGTGTCGATATCCGTGATGCCGAAGTCATCGCTGACTTGTCAACAGTAGAAGGTCGTAAATCAATGATCAAGGAAATCGGTCAACTGTCTGGCGGAAAAATAGACGGATTAGTTGCCGGGGCAGGGGTTTCCAATACCCCTCAAATTCCAGGAGATCTGATGACAAGTGTCAATTATTTCGGTGCAGTGGCAACACTGGAAGGCCTCCGACCCATTTTGGCCAAAAGTGATTCCCC
This sequence comes from Anderseniella sp., assembly GCA_051010195.1. Classification (GTDB taxonomy): domain Bacteria; phylum Pseudomonadota; class Alphaproteobacteria; order Rhizobiales; family Aestuariivirgaceae; genus Anderseniella. Next base: position 1,921 of record JBPCVV010000166.1, read on the forward strand.
TCGTGCAGTTGCCATCGGTTCGAACTCAATGAGCGTTATTCCTATTATTAAGAATCTCCTCGATCTCTTTACCTCTGGCAATGAATCAGGTGCCCGGGAACTGTCCAATCAATTTTCCCGTGAGGAACCTGGCGTTTATGCCACAACCAAGCTCGGACTTGCCCAATGGGTCAGGAAGAAGGCAATAACAAAGGAGTGGATAGGAAATGAGATTTCCTTAAACATTATCGCACCCGGTCTTATCTCGACACCGATGAATCCCGAAGAGCGGCTGGCAGAAGTACTAAAACTTGGCAAAGTCTACCCAATTCCTGCAAACCGCTCGGGTACTTCTGACGAAGTTGCAGCATTGGTTGGATATCTGCTTTCTGAAAATAGCGGTTTCATGTCCGGCTCTGTAATTTTCATGGACGGAGGAACAGAGTCAGTAATGCGAAGTATTGACAGTCCAGCACCGATCGCCGTTGTGTGAGACACAGCGTTCGATTCATCAGAAATTTCTTCATATGGGTAAACCCAAGGTAAACCATTGAATTAAACTTACGAAAAATGGTTACCATGGGTTAACTTATTTCTGTTACATTTTTTTCTAGGATTCTTTCACAGATCTCTGACGAATTAGAATCGGGCATTTTTCACTCCCAAGATCAAAAAATATAGCCTCTACATCAAAAACATCCAAATTTAAGTTGTAGAGTTGATAAGTTTGTGTGAGCAATT
>JBPCVV010000167.1:0-2857 GCA_051010195.1 Anderseniella sp.
CCCAAGCAATGATGAAATTCTGCGGAGTAGCCTCATTATCCCTTCGCTCAAATTTGGACCGTGAACCTGATAGATTTTTGACGGTAAGCGGGTTCGCTATCTTCATACTACCGGCCTGCGGGTTTGGGAAGGACTGTGCACATTAGACTACGACACCACCTCCTACCGATGCTTCAGCCAACAGTGTGTGTTGTCACTTACCAGAATATGCGGCCGACATTCCTGGTAGTGAACACTGCTCCCTCGGACCATCTGACACCGGTGCGGGTAGTTCGCGCGGCGATTGGCCACGATTGAGTATTGGCAGTTGGATAGCCGGACTCAAAATCCGAACACCGTTGCCGACGGAGTTGACGTCAAATGCGATCCTCAAATGGCAGGAACACCGAATGGTCGAATGACACTACATCGCGCCCGGCAAACCCATGCAAAACAGCTTGGTGGAAAGCTTCAATGGCCGGCTACGCGACGAGTGTCTGAACGAACACCTGTTCACCAGCTATGCCCGTGCCCGCAAGATCATCAACGCACGGCGCCGCGACGACAATACTGAAAGGCCTCATTAGAGCCTCGACGGGCTCACACCGATGGTATTTGCAACCCGATCCAGAATGGACCACAATATGAACAGAGCTAACTTTTGAACGAGGACAAGTTGCGGAGCAGGTCACAAGCTTTACAAAACTCAGAATGGTGGGGCTCATCGGATGTTGCCCACACAGTCTGTTAGGTTCGTTGCATTTCCATCAGTTGGAGGGTTTCAGTATGCGTATATTCAGTTATTTGGCTTGTGTGACCGTTTTGGCCGCAACAGGAACATTGTCAGCAGGTGTCAGTGCGGAAACTAGGGGCTATTATGTGGCCCCTACGCCCAATGGCGAGTTCCGCTCTATGCGCTGTACCATTAACGGACAACCGGTGGGTTCAAAGCGTTCTTGCAGGCAAGCGGCCAATCTGGCGCGCGCAGGTGCCGGTTGGGCGCAGGCCAAAGGCCCCGGCGTCAAAGCGTATTACGAGATTGGAGTGCCCACTCCGCAGCATGGTGGCCGTCACATGCACAACAGTCCGGTGCTCCATCAACACCGGGGTTCACATGGCGTCTACAGCCATTACGGCTATCTTGGTAACCATGAGGTCTATCCGAACACGGGTAAGCGACTGAGACAAGTCCACACCGGAAGCTCCAAGGTTGAGATCATCTCTGGTGAGATCGACTAGGATCAGGCCGCCAAAACAGTGCAACAAATCAGTCGCGCTGGTTAAGGAGCCGGGGTCAAGACCCTGGACTTCATGCGGCGATTATCCAGAGCGATTAACCGCAACCACCACGTTTCATGCATTGCCAGAAAATGCCGTTACCGTAGCCATGAAGTAGAGTACACTTTCGTGATAGATAGTGACATTGATCACTTGTTCCTACTTCGATCCTGTTGGCAATATAATAGCGTCCTTGTTGGGCCGCATATTCTTCAGGCACTTCAAACTGATTGCCTTGAAGGTGTTCATTTATTGCAACATTTGAAGTTTTTGTGGCAGAGCCAGGACTGATTGGTGCTAGCAGTGCCAATCCACTGAATGCCAAAGCGGTTAGTAACGAAATTGGCCTAACTGTCTTTTTCATGAAAATCTCCTTCAACAAGCAACCGATTGCAGATCAGAAACAGTGTCAGACACCGGAGCGATTTCAAGGATTTCCTGCACCGCTTGGTTGACCTGCGTTTTCACTAGGTGTTCCTCTGACCAGCCCCGTTTGATTGGTCCGGTTTGAATGTTAGTTCATAGGTGGCCTTTGCTGCAATGAACTTTGCTTTGCTCCCTGCAACATCTCCCCGGATCGAGAGCCCGGGGTCGAGTTTTTTTGGAGTTAATTCACCTGACGGATCAAGCAACCCCAGACGAGAAATTCCGATTGTGCTTCGTGGCGGCATCCCTTTCTTCAAGGACACCAGTGGGGGTTGAGGATGTGTAGTAATGTGGTCAGGACTGCATAGGTGCTCTTGGCGATTGAATTTGCTGCACCCAACGGGAGTTGAGTTGTCAATGCCAAGCATCCGGTTGACGCTTAGTGAGTTATTTTTTCTTCAACTGACTTGACCCAGATGTACTGCTCTGACTTGGTTTCGGCACGGCGAAACATCTACACGTGGTCCGGTTCGATCCGCAGTTCCAACTGCCGCAATTGCAAATTGCATTTCCATCTCCGCTCTTGCAGGTTGCCCTTGTTTTTCCACCACGCTGCCGGAGACTTTGCGCAAGATGGATAATGTTGCTGAACACCGGGGTTTGGGTCGTGGAAACAATTGGCGTTGCGGCGCTAGCTCCAACCCAACCAACCATGAGAATCAGAACCAAGCCGCCTCGTATCGTCATTACTATCCGATGTGCCATTTACTGAAATCCTTCTGCAGAGGTTGATGATAGAGATGCGTCTTGATTAATTCTTGAGCTTCAATCGACGCGCTTTCGGCATGTTGCCTTCGTTGTGAGGCTTCGCTCCAAAACACCTACAATTTTTCTCATAGGCCATGCATAACCCACCGCACGTACAACGTTTCTGTCCATCGGTGCTGGTGCAGGTTGACTTATCTGATCCACCGCGCTGGCGTATGGTTTGCGCAAGATGAAACACTCCGTTGCTGGCGGAAGCAGAGTCCGGTGAAACGCTAGATGCTGCCCAACCCGGTTGATTTGCGAGTGCCAGGATAAGCAGCGCTAGGCCGCCAATCGCAAAAGATGAAATCCCATTGTGTTTCATAGAGGTATCCCTTTCATCAGGGTTTAACTGAGAGACGAGATGGCCTAGTTGTGAGTTTCGACCATTGCCCCGGCGGAGGGGTTCTCACCAACTCTGCGGTGT
>JBPCVV010000168.1:0-8689 GCA_051010195.1 Anderseniella sp.
CGCGTGATACATCACGGGAAACCAGGCAAAATGTCTTGCTGGAGGCAGCCCACGCCATTCAGCTGGCGGCGCTTGTCACCACGACGCCAGACGGCCGACTGAAAGTGTCACACCTGCCCATGCTGGCGGGCGAGGCGCCGGACGGGTCAATCAGGCTGAGCGGGCATTTTGCCCGCGCCAATGATCACTGGAAGATCATTGAAGGCGGCAACACGACGTCCGTTGCAATTTTCCAGGGGCCCCACACCTACCTGTCGCCTTCCCATTATGCGAGCAAGCAGGAGACCGGCAAGGTGGTGCCGACGTGGGCCTATGTGATTGTGCATGCACATGGCATTGCCAGTACCTCTCATAATGCTGATGACCTGTTGGCCCACGTCAACAGCCTGACCGACCGCAATGAGGCTGAACAGCCTGCCCCCTGGAAAGTGTCGGATGCGCCGGACGACTATGTGGCCAAGATGCTGCGCGGCATTGTCGGCATCGAACTGCGTGTCAGCCAACTCGAAGGTGTGTGGAAAATGAACCAGCACAGATCGGAGGCGGACAAGGCCAGCACGGTTTCCGGGCTTTGCGGTTCAGATAGGGAACGCGACCGCCAGCTTGCCGACGTGATGGGCAGGACGGTTGCGTTGGACCGTTGACACATTGAATCAAGCAAGACCAGAAAACCGATTTACATCAACGTGATATGCGGTAAATCCTCGCGCCTACCGGCTCTTCCTGATCAATTCCACCATGAAGGCTGTCGACCAGCCGAACATCAGGAATCCGTTGGCCCCAATCAGCGCGGACAGCAGCCGCCATTCGGACGGCAGGGTGATGTCGCCGAAGCCGAGCGTGGTGAAGCACTGAAGCGCAAAGTAGACCGCCGGCTCAAGCCCCGTTATGGCACCGGTGGCAAGCAGCACAAAGGCCCACAGCCAGACTTCGACGGTCATGGTGAACAGCACCACCAGCATCGCCACGGTGCTGAAGGCTGTGCCTGCAAAGTGCCGAAACTTTGTCCGCGTCCAGGTCAGGAACGGCTCATGCTTGCGGGTCAGCAGGGCAAACATCTCAGCCTGGATGGCGACCGTTGCGATGATGACGATTGAACCGATGACAAGCTGTATGACCATGCCGAGGTCCTGCCCTAGCGGGCCAGTTCGCCAATAATCCGTACCCAGCTCCTGATACCCTTGTGAAAGCTGGTCAGATTATATTTTTCGTTGGGCGAATGCAGTGCATCGTCAGGCAGGCCGAATCCCACCAGCAGGCTCTGCATTCCGAGAATGTCCTCGAACGAGCGCACCACCGGAATTGACCCGCCGCAGCCCATCAGCACCGCAGGCTTGTCCCATTCGTCAGCCAGTGCCCTGGCAGCCTTTTTCAGGTGCGGATTGTCTTCCGCGATCTCGATTGCCGGCGAACCGTCTGCGTCGCCGCCGTACCGCACCGAACAGCCGTCCGGCAAGCGGTCTTCGATGAACTTGCGAAATACCTTGAGAACGTGCTTCGGATCCTGCTTGCCGACCAGGCGCATGGACACCTTGGCCGTGGCTTCTGACGGGATCACGGTCTTGGTCCCGGCCGAGGTATAGCCGCCGTAGATGCCGTTCACTTCCAGTGTCGGGCGCGACCAGATCATTTCAAGCACGCTGCGACCCTTCTCGCCTGCCGGGCCTTTCAGGCCGATGTCACCGAGAAACTGGCCTTCGTCAAAGTTGAGCCCCTGCCACTGGGCAGATGTTTCCGGCGGTAGTTCCGGCACGCCGTCGTAAAAGCCGGGAATGGTAATGTGTCCGTCATCATCGCGCATGTCGGACAGGATTTTCGTCAGCACATGAATGGCGTTGAAGGCAGCACCGCCATAGAAACCTGAATGCAGGTCGATGCGCGGACCAATGATGGTGACCTCGTCATGTGCCAGGCCGCGCAGCCTGGTCGAGATGGCAGGTGTGTCCGGGTCCCACATATTGGTGTCGCAAACGAGTGCCACTTCCCGGGTCAGCTCACCGGCGTTTTCGGTCAGAAACGGATCGAGGCTCGGACTGCCACTTTCCTCCTCACCCTCGCATAAAACCGTCACCGAGACAGGTAATCCACCTGTTGTCTTGATCCACGCGCGACTGGCCTCTATGAAGGTCATCAGTTGGCCCTTGTCGTCATTGGCGCCGCGGGCATATATGCGCTCTATTCCATCATCACCCGTCACGCGCTCCGGCTCGAATGGCGGGGTCTTCCATTTGTCGAGCGGTTCGGCAGGCTGGACATCATAGTGACCATAGAACAAAACATGCGGGCTGCCCGCAGGACCATCGTAATGTCCGACCACCATCGGGTGTCCGGGCGTGTCGCGAAGGCTTGCGTCAAACCCCATGCCGGCAAGTTCATCAGTAACCCATTGCCCCGCCTTGCGGCATTCATCCTTGTATTGCGGGTCGGTGGAGATGGATGGAATTCGCAACAGGTCAAACCACCGGTCGAGACTGGCATCGAGCTGGTCATCGGCATGGTCAAGAATTGCATCGAGCTTTGTCATCGGGCAGTTTTCCGTTCCTGGCGGGCAATTGAATTCAACGGCTCAGACCCTCTCACAGGCACCCAGAGCATCGCAAGGGGGATCGCATGAGCGATACCGATTTTCAGCTGGCCCGCGACAGCCTCCAGGCTGATTACGGCGAACACCGGCTACACCGGATCCAGCGGCACGGCTATCAGCGCTGGGTCCATCTGCGCAGCCAGGTCAATCTTTACTACTTCTGGGAAAAGCGCTGGTTCTTCATCGCCATCATGCTGTCCTTCGCATTCATGCAGACCGGCCCCTATGAAGGCCTAAGCCGCGAGGGTCAGATCGTTCTGACCATGTCGCTGTTCGCCACCATCCTGTTTATTACCGAACCGGTGCCGCTACCGACCGTGGCATTGTTGATTGTCATCGGGCAGGTGGTGTTATTGGGACTTGAATCGACAGATGTCGCCAAGTCTCTAATGACGGACTCCGTCTTGTTTATCATGGGCTCTTTGATGCTGGCCGTTGCGCTGGTGAAGCAAAAGCTGGACAGGCGCATCGCCTGGCTGATTGTGCGCATAACGGGCACCAGCACACTGGCCATATGTTTTGGTATTTCGGTGGTATCGGGCATCCTGGCCTCGTTCGTGGGTGAGCACACTGTTGCGGCCATGATGCTGCCGGTAGGAATTACGCTGATCACACTTACTTCGCAGGATCGTGCGAAGGTGCGCAACCTGGCCGCATGCTTGCTGTTCTCGATCTCATACGGCTGTTCTATTGCAGGTATCGGCACGCCTTCTGGCGGTGCACGTAACGCCATCATGATCGGCTACTGGAAAGAGTTTTTCTACAATCCCGCCGATCCATCCACGGCGACCTTCCTGATCGACTATGCCAAGTGGATGGCCTACGCCTACCCGATGTTCCTGATCCAGTTGCCGCTGGTTACGTTGATACTCTTCACGACGTTCAAGCCGGAGTATCGCGACTTGTCTCGCGCCTGCGCCAAACTGCGAGCGCAGGTTTTGTTGTCCGGCCCGCTTAAAGGGTCTGACTGGGTTTCCATGGCAATATTCGCGCTTTGTATCTTCGGCTGGATTACCCAGTCCCAGACGCTGGGCATGGGCATTGTTGCCGTCGCCGCCGCTGCTACTTTCCTGGTGGCGGGGCTGGTGCGCTGGGAGGATGTGAACTCTGGCGTAAACTGGGGTGTGGTTCTACTCTATGCTGCGGCCATCTCACTTGGTGTGCAGATGAAAGACACCGGCGCTGCTCTGTGGGTAGCAGAGCGCTTTCTGGCGCTGCTTAGTCCGATTGGAGCTGACCAGGGCATTGGTCTGTGGGCGGCAGTGTCGGTGCTGACAACCTTCGTCACCAATACAATGTCAAACGGAGCTGCCGTTGCGGTGCTTGGTCCAATCGTCCTGAAGCTGGCTGTGGCCGCTAACGAGAGCCCGATCATTCTCGGCTTCATCACTGCAGTGTCGTCTGCATTCGCCTATCTTACCGTGGTCGGCACACCGGCATGCACCATCGTTTATGCCTCCGGTTACCTCAAGACGACAGACTTCCTAAAGGTCGGCTGGCGAATGGCGACGGTATCTATCGTGGTGATGCTGGCAGCAGCATATGTTTACTGGCCCCTGCTTGGAGTTTAGAACAAGCACATGTCGATACTTGGCTTGAAAACATTTTCTGATCGTCAGGAACGGGCGCTGCGAAAGACGCTCGCCAATGTCTATGCCCAGCGCCGGTCGCGGTTCCGCATTCTGGCCTGCATTGATGAAACTGACGAGTCTTTCTGCACCGTGCGCATGGCGGCACGACTGGCCAAGACGGACGATTGCGACATCATCGTTCTGTATGTGCGCTCCATCGACCAGGGACTGTGGTCAGGCGGGCTGCAGGTGCGCGTGGCGCGTCAGAACATGCTGGAGGCAGGCCTGGAACTGCCCGGCATCACCCGATTGCGCATGGCGCTGGACATCCTGCTTGAAGAAGGCATTCCGGCGCAAGACTGGACCCGCACGACCGGCCACCAGGACGCCTGGGGGGACCCGCTGGGTGACAACAAGGTCGAATTCATCTCCGAAGAAGGCCGCACGGTTGTGCTCAAGCTGAAGACCGCGCCGGATCCGGCAGCCGGTATCCTGGATCAGTACGAACTAGGCCCGTACAACCTGATGATCATGGGTGAACCGTCCCGCTGGCGCGGTGAGTTCCACTCGATGTTTGATGCCGGCATCGTGCAACGGGTTACAGTGCATGCACCGTCATCTGTTCTGATCGTTCGCGAACCGCTGGACAAGACCGGGTTTTTCATCTGCACCGACGGTACGTCGCGATCCATGCAGGCGGTCCGCCGGGCCGCCGTGCTGGCGCACTCGGCCAGCGAACCCATCACGCTGTTTTCCGCCAGCGCCCAGGAAGCCGGCCTGCCGACCGCCGAAGAAAACGTCAAGAACGCCCGTGCCCTGCTCAAGGCCATGGGTATCAAGGTCAAGGATGTCATCACCGCGGTGGGTCCGGCGGCACAGAAGATCACCGAACTGGGGTCCAATCACTCCATCATTGTGGTGACCGACGAGGGACGCTCCCGGCTGCAACGCGCGATCAGGGGTTCGACCGCCGTTGAAGTCGTTCGCACGGCACAGACCTCAGTGCTGGACGTGCGGTAACGCAAAGGGCCGCACTTACATGCGACCCTTTTTCATGATTCATCCAATTGCCGAACCTGAGGTCAGGCGGTTGCCTTCATGGCGTCCAGGTATTCCTCGACGTGCTCCACGTTCTCGAAGCGCATCCAGCCTTCATCGGTCTCGGCCTCCACCGTGCCGTCCGACAGCAGGCGCGCCGGCCGTTCCCGGATAACGCGCTCTTCAACCACGAACAGCTCATCTTCCTGCGGCAGGGAATCAGGGGGGTCTTCAGTGTCCGGTTCCACCGCAGGCTTTTCCGCTGCTGCGTCCGGTGCCTTTTCAGGCGCACTTGCGGCGGCTTCCTGCTTCTTATCCTCAGCCTGCGGCACATCTGAAGTGGGGGTACCGGTTGCGGTCTTGTCGACCTCGGTTGCATCTTTGTCGCTGTCGTCTGCCTTGGCGGGCGGAGCGTCTTCGAAGATGCTGTCGATGTCATCGTCGACATCCTTCTGCGAAACAGGTGCTTCCGGCTTTGCTTCCGGCTTTGCTTCCGGTTCAGCATCGGCTTTTTCAGCAACTGCGGGCGACAGCTTTGGCTCAGGCTTCGCGGCAAATGCAGGTGGTGTGTCCGCTTCGGGCGCCTGGCTCGTGTCTGCGGGCTTGGCAAAGAAGGACGAGAGATCGTCCCGTGCCTTGCTGACGGTGTCTTCGGCAACCTCGTCAACCTTGTCGGCTGCATCGCCGGCAACTTCCTTCGCCTTGTCCACCGCCTCCTCAGCGGTCCCGCCAACGGTGCCAGTCACCGAACTGAAGACTGAACCGGCAGTGTCCGCAGCCGGTTCCGCCCGATCCTTGACGCCTTCCAGAACATCATCCACGACGTCGGACGCGGCGTCCGCCTTGTCTTCAACCGTGTCACCAAGTGCGCTCGCACCCGCTGCAACGCCGGCGGCCGCACCTGCAGCCGCAGCAGATGCCGGGGCCATGAAGTCAGGCAAATCGGATCCCGCGGGAGCAGCCGGAGCAACCGGTGAATAGTCTTCTTCCGCCACATCGTCCGGCTCACGCTGGGTCATCGCCGACAGATTACCGGCAACGACGGCCAGGCCAAGAAGCACACAACCTCCGGTAAACAGGGTTGCCGCTACGTCCAGGTTCAGCCCGACCGTTACGGTCCCGGGTGAAAAAATGTTGATCAAACCGACCGCCCAGCCCGCGGCGATCAGCACAATAGCCAAAAATATCAATAGTGTTTTCATGCCTCTTACCCCTCAGTTCCCACAATACCAACGCATGCGGGAAGCCTTAAGTATGCGCGCTCTGCAATATGACGCTAGCCGATAATATATCTGCAAGCGAGACACAACAGGCAATTCACGCCCTGTTTTCCCGGTGACCTTGACCAAGCGTCTTACCAGCTCAAGCCCATTCTAGTACTGATTGGCCGTCACGATTTCAGTTTAACGTCGTTTTGCGGCCTTGCAATGGCCGTTTCGTCAACCTCCAGTTGCGGGAGATCTTCGGCTTGTGTTCCTACTGCAGCAGTCTGATCACCGTCAGGCTGGTCCTGGTCGTCTGGTGACACTGCGTCCTCGCCTGCAAATTCCGGCAGGTCGTCTTCGCCGGCGCCCTGCTCGTCGTCTTCATCCCCGGTTGTCCCGGCAAGTTTTTCCACCGCCTCTTCCAGGGCCGCATATCCACTGCCGGGCACATAGCTGGATGCCACCTTGCCTGCCTGCATAGCCGCATCGGTATAATCGAGATCATAGTCATTGAGGCCATCGAGCACCGCCAGAGCCGGATTGGTCGTCCACAGTTTGCGCAAGGCGCGCTGGCGCAGCGGGCCCGGCACCCAAGATTTCATGAATATGGTGAAGTCATTGTCATAGGTCAGCGTGTCGATATCGACGGCTTCCAGTTCCTCGATCCAGCGCTGACGGGTTTCGTCGTCCGGCGGAACTTCACGGGCTGTTTCGTCGACTACTGGTGGCTGGCCGTCAGAAACCGGTGCCAGGCTGGCGTCGTCACCCGGTTCCGGTGCAAGCGCGGCCGCGCGCTGCTCGGTTTCGCGCACCTCTGCCTCGCGAACCTCAGCCTTGCGCTTGGCCCAGCGTGACAGAAAACCGTCTTCACGCGAGTTCAATGCAGTTCTCCTTCCGATTTACCGGACGCCAGCATGCGGCGGCGCAGTTCCACCAGGCTTTCCTGGCCGAACTTGTACTCCTCGGTGTCGAGCTTGTCGCGGCGCCGCTTCTTGAAGGTGCTGTCCTTGTAGTGCAGCGCCACAAACGCCTCCAGCCACTCGCGCACATCGGCCTGCATGACCAGCTTGCCGATGAGCGCGTCATCACCAGACATGTACTCTTCGGCCTCATAGGAACTCATGGTCACGAGATGGGTCTTCCAGATCAAGCCATCGGCAACCGGATCATCCAGTTCATGGGCGACAGTATACACGGACGGCTGCGGCGAGGTCAGGTTATAGACATATGCGTCCAGATCGGTCCGGTGCAGGTCAAGCCGGGACGGCTCGCCGAGCCAGCGCGTCATGATATCGTCGCGTTCCAACAGGCGCGCCGGACGGTTGATATCGCTGTCAGCGACCGGCATCAGGCCACACACCGACCACTCCCAGTCCAGCCACGGATGTGTGGACGCTGAACGCTGATACACAAGCGACAGATGGATACTGTTACCTTCAGACAATACAGTCTCCCACATGGCGGATTTTTGTACTGCATAGCACAACACTGATAGGCTACACCAACGCATACCACATTGCGAAACTGGCAAGATCGCGTGGTAGTTGTGTTGTTCCGCCCACTTTAAGGCTCGTCCATGAAACTGAACGGCTATGAAATCCTGATCTGCAACTGCGAGCGCACCATGACGCTCGACGGCAAGAAGATTTGCAAGGCTGCCGGAGGCGGCGATGAGCCCGATGTGTTCAACAACCTATGCCGTGCCGAGGTCAGTCGGTTTGCCGACGCATTGTCAGAAAACGACAAGGTACTGGTGGCCTGTACCCAGGAAGCCCCCCTGTTCGGTGAACTTGCAGCAGAGCAAGCCTTTGAAGGCGAATTGCGGTTTGCAAACATCCGCGAGCGCGCAGGTTGGACCACGGACAAGGCGGCAAACTCCGCCAAAATCGCGGCCCTTCTGGCAGATGCAGCCCATGCCAGCGAACCGGCCGGGTCGATCAGCGTAACATCCAGTGGGCAGTGCCTGGTCTACGGCGCCGGCCAGCAGGCGCTTGATGCCGCCCGCAAACTCAACCAGCGCATTCCCACTACCCTGCTGTTGAGCGATGTGGGCGATGTAACTCCGCCCGTCAGTGCGGATGTTGCCCTGTTCAAGGGTAAAATCGTCAAGGCGAGCGGCCATCTCGGCGCCTTCGAGATTGTGGTGGATGACTATGCGCCGCTGATGCCGTCAGCCAGGCAATCGGCAGATTTTGTCATGGCGCGCGATGGCGCTTCGTCGACCTGTGCCCTGATCCTCGACCTGTCGGACGGTCCGTCGCTGTTTACCGGCGGCCATCTGCGAGATGGCT
>JBPCVV010000169.1:0-3829 GCA_051010195.1 Anderseniella sp.
ATTATTCACCAGAAAATATACTTTTTTCGCCCAAACGCACTGTAGTTATCGACTTTGCATACGACGCAATATCTCCTATATATCGAGATATATGTCATTTCATTATGTATTTTTCAGTATATTGCAACAATTTTGTAAACAATTCAATCGATACAACAATCAAAGACGCGAATGATTTCTATGAAATTTACTCGGAAGAAGATAAATCATTAGATTTTGATATTTTGTTGATTAATCTTTGGGCGACCATGATAATTCGATGGGGTCGACATGAATATAAGTCTCGAGACCCGAAGAGAGCTTTATATCTTAGATTGTTGGACAGGTATTTTGCAGGGAAGCTTAAATTAATTTGCTTTAGGCTGCAGGAGATTTTGGCGTCAAGTTAGGGTCAGGGGCAAAATATCCTCCCGCCCTTCGGGTTTGAAGGAAAACACCCGCCTGAACGCGAAAAATGCTCGACAAGGCATAATTGAGTGTTCAGCAGATGCTTCTGATCCCGAGGATCGAACCTGGATTGGCTTGCCAACATTGGCCTGACCTTCCTGATGGACACCTTTAACCGCCGTTTCTGTGATCAGCAGACTGTCATGCTGCTTGGACTTTAATGTGCAGCAGGGTAGACGGGGTGGCTTTGGGCTTTGATTGAGCTGCGGCAAGGTCAATAACGGCCACTCTCGGCATCTTCGGCCTAAAACAAGTACACTTCAGCCACCATGCCAGAAATTGCAGTTGAAATTGCAGGCGAGGCTTGCTATCGACGCCCATACAAGCACGCTCATCGGAAACCTAGGTACACACGGTCTGCGAAGGCTCCCGGATGGGGCGGCGAGAGCAGTCTCAAGCCAACGCAATGTCCGCTCTCTTGAGGCCAGAAGAGCATCGCGACCACTATTTAGACGGCTGTTGCAGACAACTGTCGAAGCTCTAGCAGAACTAACCGGCAAGTGGAGCAAATTGTAATTCGGAACCGCGATCAAATTCGTTTGGTGTGACTTCCGCCTAGAATTAACATATTGCTCTTGCTTGCATTTTCCCATTGTGACATGCAAAAGGTAGACTTAACGTTCAATGTCGTGGCGTCGCGCACACATCGCCTGTCCAGCCAAATACCTACACCTTGTTATCAACCGCGAGGATGTCCTGCTTGGAGTAGATGCCGTAATTTTTGAAATCTAATATGGTTCATTGTCAAGTATAAGAATGAAATATTTAAGAAGTTATGCGGAGCTTACAATTCAATATGGCTCCTTATCCCGGCATCCATTGTTTGCGCACATGCGGCAAGAACTTCGACATCCTGCATTTAGACGCGTTTCGATATCTCGCAAGCATCGGTTCTGCTATTTCCGAGTACCGAAAGCCGCAAACTCAACGATCATACAAACTCTGCAAGCCAACATGAGGGCCGAAGAGAGCGAATCGGTAGCAAGATTTCCAAAGCATGCCCTCCATGGTGTGCCCGATCCAAAAGAGATGGCCGGTTTGTTTGTTTTCACCGTCGTTCGCAATCCAGTCACTCGATTGCTCTCCGCCTATCTCGAAAAGGCCCCCCAGGAAAAATACCGAAAGAAGTATGGTTTTTACCATAGGGACAATCGTAAGCTGTTTTCTTTTGAGGACTTTCTTCAACGACTACAGGACGGCCTACTTTATAGCGACATCCACTGGGCCCCTCAGACGAGTATACTTCCTTATGATTTAAAAAAATATAGTCACATTGGTAAATTTGAATTATTAAATGATGAATTAGATTTTATAACATCCGAAATATTTTCAAAACCCTGCAAAATACATAACGTTGACAGTCACAAAACTAATTCCAAAGATTTTTTATCAAAAATAACCAATCGGGAATTGAGAATTGTGCGTGATATGTTCGAAAAAGATTTTATTGAATTAAACTACGACATCTAGAAGCAATAAAAACCTATTTATAAATTTGATAAAAATGAAATGGATGATTTTAACAATCAATTATATTAAAATTTTTTATGATAAAAGGGACTTCAAATGTCAGATTTTTTCCGTTCTCACAAGCCAATTCTAGTAGCAAGCATGGGAAGAAGCGGATCAACTTTGTGCTGGAGAGCAATTTCAGAGGCATTGGTTATAAATAAATTTGGCGCGGCAGGAAGCCTATTCCGTAAATATCTGGCAAAACGCATTAGATCCGAGGCATGGGATTTACGTACCGATCGTATATTTCCCGGCCGTGTATACAAAACCCACGCCCTAGCTGACGAGCTACCTAGCGACTTCGATGGTCGAATCGTATTTTTGTTTGGATGTGCATCGGACGCGGCACTTTCAGTTGTCTCTTGTCGTCAGCGATATGGAGAAGACTGGGTCAGCGAACACTTTCAACATCTTCGCGCCATAGGTTCTTTTGACGAACTTGGCAACTATGATGTCCTACAGTTCGAAAAACAGATTGAAACATGGACTAATTTAGAGGGGCACAATATTATATGCCTTCGTTACGAAAAGCTCTGGGACAATGTCAGTGCACTTTCTGAATTTTTGGGCTTTAATGTAGAATTACCAGAGCGTCGAATTCGCACAACGCATAATCTCCAAAACCTCCATAATTCTGATCTATTTTTGGCAAATTATAAAAATTTGGATGATAAAATTTCTGATTTACCAGACTTAATAATAAAAAGTCATACTGACATAATATTATAAATATTTATTTTTCCAAACTCATATGAAGACGTCGATGATACGGGACGGCTCAGTTGCGATCCAGTAGTCATGCGGTTGATATCCGGGCAGCGGGATTTCAATCGTTATGCAGCATCAGAAATGGGATCAAGCAACGCTTGCCAACGGGCCTGTTATTACCTAACTAGGTCAGGATGAAAAGGTTGGTAATTAACCTCGACAGATCCGCGGACCGATGGGATCGGTTCCTCACTGTAAATAGCGCATATCTTGACGATATTCATCGCATTAATGCTGTGGACGGTCGGCTGCTGACTGAAAAATGGCGGTACCTATCGCGTTGGATGCACCTGACGCACGAGCCGAACAAGTTCAACATCATGCCCGCGATCGGATGTTTCCTGAGCCATCGTAAGGCATGGCAATACGTAGTAGACGAGCACTTGCCCTATGCGCTGGTACTGGAAGATGATGCGATACTAACAAACCGAACGGCGGAGTTCCTTGAAGCCTACGAAGCCAATCCTCCGCCGATCGACTGGATCAAGCTTCACGTGCATCGTCGCATCAGCCGAACTAAACAAGAGATGATTGATCTGAAGATTTCGGGTTTGGAGCTCTGTGTCGACATGGCCGGCTCGAAGTCTAATGCAGCTTACATCATTAATTATGCAGGCGCGCAGAAGGCCTTGGCAATAGAGAGATTGCTTGCTCCGGTGGATCACGTCGAGTGGTTGCATGTATTGCAGTCCTTAGTGTTTGCTCAAACATCAAAAAATGTCGTTGAAGTAGATGGTGCTTTGGAGTCGAGCATCACGGGCCACGCGGGACACAGTTTGCGACGCATCCCAAACATGATGCGTATAGGACTTGTGAGGCATACAATCGGAAGAATGGCACTGGCGTCAAATCTGAGAGCCGCCAAGCAAGCGGTACGGCAGCATCAGAGCTATGAACGCGGAACCTGAACTGTTCAAAAACCGAAATCCAGTCCAGACGAAGCTCGTAAAGCTTTCGTCGCAGTATGCACATTCTCAATTGAAACGACAGACGCCCGGGATGACCGGCCGTTGGGGTAGCTACCAGTTTACTGACGTCGGAGAGATCACAAGCGCTGCCGATTTCTGGTGCGTGTTGGATGGTCTGCGAGAGGCTGAAACAG
>JBPCVV010000170.1:0-2549 GCA_051010195.1 Anderseniella sp.
AGGTCGGTCTTGAAAATACCCTGATTGTATTGTCCTCCGATCACGGCGCTCCAGAAGCACCCGGCTATCTTGCCTCACTCGGAATGCCGGGGAGCTACGTCACGCCGGATACGTGGGACACAGCACCTGCCATTGCGCGACTTAAAAAACGTTTCGAGATAACTGGCCCGTTGCTCGAAGGCTACAACCACCCGTATCTGACGCTGGCCGCCGATGTTCGCGACAACCCCGATGTCGACAGGATTGCGCTTGAGACCGCCATTGCAGAAGAATTGGTGACCTTTGACGGTGTGGCTTATGCCGTTCCCAGTTCACGCCTGCGAGAAGGTTCGGTTCCCGACAACGCACTGATGCAGGCCGTGTTGAACAACTACCACCCGGACCGGTCCGGCGATATCTATCTCGTGTTCCAGCCAGAATACTTCATCAACGATATGGACGGTTTGTCCGTGACCGTGACCCACGGATCACCTTGGCGGTATGATACGTTCGTACCGATCCTGTTCGCGGGCTACGGGATCACACCGCAGGTTGTGTCCCGCCGGGTGCATACGATCGACGTGGCTTTGACCCTTTCAGTCGTCGCACATACCCGGCCGCCGTCTGGAGCGACTGGCGAGGTTCTGCTCGAAGTTTTGGGACAGTAGCGGGTAGTAAAACCAGGACACACCAATGCCCACGATTATGATTTCTCGGACGGCAGCTTCGTCCGCATTG
Organism: Anderseniella sp.; assembly: GCA_051010195.1. GTDB lineage: Bacteria > Pseudomonadota > Alphaproteobacteria > Rhizobiales > Aestuariivirgaceae > Anderseniella. Next base: position 718 of record JBPCVV010000170.1, read on the forward strand.
CTGCCATCCGGCATAATCGGCACGCCCACGATCCACAGTGCATAGCCGCAAAGTTCCGCTCTGAGCCCTTAGTGGACGTTTGCTAGGCTGTCTGGCATCTCCGCTTGGTGTCATTCATGTACTGTCGGTGCGAAACAGATGCACGGAAAACAAGGCTCCTTGCTCGCTTCAATCGCGGCTGGCTCAAAATTGGCGATTGATCATCTGCATCTACCACCCAACCTTGGCCCGCTAGATAACAGCGATCACGAATCATATGCAGAGCGAATTCGGGGCAACTGAACAGGGGCGCCCCACCCTAAAATGTCCTTGGGTTTCAAGGTTTGAATCAGAACAGGCGCGCCTCCAGTTGCGCGCCTGCTAATCCATGGCTGTGGCGGCGAAGATGCTCACATCATCTACTGTTCATCGCTCACCAATCCAGTTCAATGTGCAAAGTGCAAACGCTAGCTCCCGAGGCCATTTACTTCATTCACCGAGATATGATGGATGCCTGGCCAGTTTTTTGCCGCTTTTGCGAGCACTCCAGCTTTGTCCTTCTTGTATGCCTCGAAGACGGCAGCGTTCAAGAATACGTAGAGTTTGCCATCGACAATATCGGCAAAACGCGGACTGCCGTCCAGCTTCTTGCCCAAAGCAACGCCCAATGTGCAGTACCCGCCATACTGAGGCATGTAGCTCCCTGGAGTTGCCGCGAACAGTTTCATCGCCGCTTTCGAGGCGAAGTAGTATGCAACGCCGTCATGCACATGGGTGTACTGAGCTTGTCCGGGCACAATGCCTAGGCCGTTGGCGATCGCAATAAGATCATTGCCGCGAAAGGCAATCCCTTGTCCGTCGACGGTGGTTCCTTTGGACACATTGTATTCGTCAATCGCCAATGCTGCCGGTGCGGCTGCAAACGTGCCAGCCAACGTGGCTACTGCGATAAGTGTTTTGATAGTCTTCATTGCAATTCTCCTGTTTGGTTTCCGCTGTCTAGAGCGGTTGGGGTGAAATCCGTCAGCCGACCGGCCGGCGGAGAAGATCTCCAGAGACGTCGGTGCGTTCCTTGCATCGAAGCTCAGAGGTCAAGATCGGAAAGGCCGGGATGGTCATCTGGCCGCCGTCCTTGCGGCCAATGGAATTTTCGCTCGGCTTCATTGATGGCAAGGTCGTTGATGCTCGCGATGCGGCGGCGCATTAACCCGTTGGCGGCAAACTCCCAGTTCTCGTTTCCGTAGGACCGGAACCAGTGGCCTTCAGCGTCGTTCCATTCATAGGCGAAACGGACTGCAATGCGGTTTTCCTTGAAGGTCCAGAGTTCCTTGATGAGCCGGTAGTCGCGCTCGTGTTGCCATTTGCGGGTGAGAAATTGTTCGATCTCGGCGCGGCCGTTTATGAATTCTGAGCGGTTTCGCCATTGGCTTTCCGGCGTATAGGCCAACGCGACTTTTGCCGGGTCACGCGAGTTCCAGCCGTCTTCGGCGGCGCGAACCTTCTGGATTGCGGTGTCTTCACTAAAGGGTGGGAGTGGCGGGCGGGTCATTTCAATATTCCTGATTGATTGCCGGTTCGGGGGTGTCTCCGGCCGCCAGACAGGGAGGAAGGTCGGCGGCCGGAGGCATGTGCGCCGGCGGGGAGACGGCGCGGGGTACCGGGTTAGTTGATTGTTGCAGCTTCAATTGCAGCCACCGCCGACTTGGTGTCGGTGACGTGGCTGGCAATCATCCGGAAGTTGATCACAGCGGCTTTGTAACCATCATAGCCAGGCACCTGAGCGGCGGCCGTTGCATCGGCTACAACCATGACCTCAAAGCCTTCTTCGACCAGAGCCCGCATGTGGGACTCTG
>JBPCVV010000171.1:0-21223 GCA_051010195.1 Anderseniella sp.
CATTCGAATGACGGTGGAAAAGCGCAAGGCAAGGCTTTGTGCCTTGTCGAGCATTTTTCGCCTTCAGGCGGGTGTTTTCCTTCAAACCCGAAGGGCGGGGTCTATTTTGCCCCTGACCGCGTTAAAAGGACTTGAAAACCGGACGGTTTCCTGCGCTCTTTCGCCTTGTCAGAGGCAAAATATCCTCCCGCAGAATGGATAACATTAATGGGTCCTGACCCTAGTGTGAATGATCGATGTAGCCGCCGCCGTTCCGCAGAATCCGGATGGCTGGAAATACAAGCTGGTTGAGTGCGTGGTTCTCCGACTGGTTCAAGCTGCCGCTGATGAGAACGCCTTCCTCAACCCACACGAACGAGAACGCGCTGTGTATCCCGGTATGCCCGACAAGTGTCATGCCGGGGCCGGCCCTGGCCTTGAAAAGACCGAGCCCGTACTCGATGTCCCTACCGAGGTCGCTTTCGGCCCATTCCTGCATTTCCGCAAGGCTCTGTCGCGAGATCAGCCTGCCGTTGAACAGGCCGCGAAGCAGTTTCTGTTGATCTGCAAGAGTGCTGTAGACACCACCGCCTGACCAATCCGCGCTTTGCATCCTGTTGTCGGTGACATCCAGGTCGCCCTCGTACGAATGCGTTGGCATGGCGCAACCCTTTGGCAGCGGCTCTTGAAAAAACATCCAGCTGCAGGTCATCTTAAGCGGCTTGAAAATTTCAACGCGCAGTTGCTCATGCAGTTGCTGGCCGGTCAGCTGCTCGAGCACAAGACCAACGATAACATAGTTGGTGTCCGAGTAACTGAAACATGACCGCGGGGCGCATGCTGGCGCTTGCCGGCTGGCCCAGTCGATCAGTTCGGTCGGGCTCCAGTCCTTGTTACGTGCCCTGCGCCACAGCGCCAGGAAACCATCGCTGCGCCAGTAGTCGGGGAGGCCAGACCGATGCGCCAGCAGATCGCGCAATGTCGAAGACTGCAGGTTGCTTCGAAATTGTGGATTGCTGGCGTGGGTCAACAGCCAGCGATTACCCCCAACCAGTTCCTGGATTGGCTTGTCCAGGTCCAGTAATCCGCGCTCGGCGTAGATAAAGGTGAGTGCCGCCACCATCATCTTTGTTATGCTGGCGACACCAAATGGCGTGTTCGGGAACACTGGAGCGTTATCCGACTGGCTGTGGGTCCCGACGACAAGCGCCGTTACCAACTGGTCCGTCCCATCGTCGGCCTTCAGCCTGGATACCGCAAGCAATGCGGCCCCGGGATGGGGTTTTGTGTGTGAAACCGCGTGGTCGAGCACGTGCTGCAGCTGGTGCTGGATGTTGGGGCCGGCAATTTCTGCGACGCTCCCGGCAGTACGCTCTTGAGCGGGAATCGCAACAGCCAGCGAAAAAAGGCCGGCAACTGCGATGGCAATCCCCGCTCCCAAAACCATCCGTATGGAGACACGAGAGAAGAAATTCCAGCGCATCGAAAAAACTCCGTCAAACCACTCCGCCGCGGCAACAGAAGTATCGCTTAGCGATACTCCTTGATGTTCCCATAGCGGCCTTTGGTATTCAGGATGATAGTGATGTTGTCCCCCGTCCGGTTGCGCCACCACCAACCGTGTTCCCCGTCGAACAAGGCTTCGAAGCGGCCCTTTTTCTCCGCCACGGCCCGGCCTTTCTCATAGACCACCGACTCGCCCTCTGCCTCACCATGGTGATTGAAGTTGACGACGGCGCCATTGGCTGTCCAGCCGAACTCCACGATATCACCCTTGTGCATTTCAAGCTTCACCTCCAGGCCTTCACCGGGTGCAAGCTTGACCGATGTCTCGGTGGCCTGAGGCTCATACTGGTCCTTGCCGTCGTGTGCATAGGCCGGGGTCACGATGAGGCTTGCGAGAAGCTGGCCAAGACTGCTCGACTGCTGACCGGTTGCCGGTGTGTGCAATTTGACCGGCTGTTTCTGATCGCGGCGCCTGTCGGCTTCGGCTTCTTCTGCGAGTTGCGACTTGATCTCGCCCATCTGCTTCAGGCCGAGCATCTTGCCGACACCGGTCGGATCAAAATTGTACTCCGACGGTAGAACGACGGTCACCAGCAGCGTCGCGGCCACGCCGGCCGCCACAAGTGTCGATTTCAGGAGTTGGGCGGCTGTCGGCAACTCAGATTTTGGCGGAACCGGTTTATTGTACATGGTTTTATCTCCGATAGAATTAGGTGACTGCGTATCCGGTCAGCTGGTACCCGACGAGCATGAACCCAGCCGCCATGATGACAACGTTGGCGGTGTATGCATGTTTGGTGAACGTGGTTGTGCGGCGCCAGTACCCCATGACGATCAGCATCATCGCAAGGGCCGAGATCTGTCCCAGTTCAACCCCCACATTGAAGGCCAGAAGATTTGGCAGCAGGCCGTAGGGCGCAATGTCGTAGTCGAGTATCTTGGTGGCAAGCCCGAAGCCATGGAACAGGCCGAATATAAGGGTTGCCAGCTTGGTGTCGGGCTGAAAACCGAACCAGCGCTGGAACGCGCCGAGGTTGTCCAGCGCCTTGTAGACCACGGACAATCCGATGACAGCATCAATCAGGTAGGCATTGATGTGCCAGCCGAAATATACCCCTGAGATCATCGTGATCGAATGCCCAAGTGCGAACAGGCTGACATACACCGCGACGTGCTTGAGGCGGTAAAGAAAGAAAATGACACCGAACAGGAACAACAGGTGATCATAGCCAGTGACCATGTGCTTGGCGCCCAGATACAAAAACGGCACCAGGTGCGGACCGACGATCTCCTGGATGTAGCCCTTGTCGCCTTCAGTGACATTGTGAGCCAGCGCATCAACTGCGAAAAGCGGCAGAACCATCAGCGAAAACAACAACGCCAGTGATAACCGCGCCCGGATTGGTACAACACTTGTTCCGAATTGAGACATTTGCCCTGAAATTTCAACTCCGGTCACACACCTGCACGCGGTAACAAGCAAGCACGGTGCCAGTCAGTTCGCGAGATCACAGGTGCCGCATCAGATATCCTTCAGACCTGGCGAACTCCTGGCATGTCTATTCGAAGAAGATTCCGCTTGAAAACGGCGATGACACCATGGATCACACAGCCTCGGTGTTGCTGGTCGATGCACACGGCAATTTCAAAAGCACCATGGCATTCCGTGAGAACACCGACACGGCAGTTGCGAAACTGCGCAAGCTGATATCGCGTTGATGAATTGTCTGAAAGCCTGACCGGCTGCCACGACGTGGCCGGCAGGCGACCATTCGGGTATCCACACAATACTTTCGAACCGATACTTCACAGATGTTCTTTGTGCGAATCGGTTTAGGCTTGCATAGGGCCTTATGTCTCATGAGACATCAAGCCGGCTTTGGAGGGCAGCATGTACCAACCGGAAATATATTTTCTGATTCACCATCTGTTATCGACAGTTCGGTAATTCTTTTCTGGATGAATTGCGGTTGCCGGATTGGCGATTTGCAGGTTCGGCGCTAGCCTCTCGGGCGGACGGAAAAGGGAATCACGCACATCTTACCTCTATCGAACAACTCGCTCTGGCAATTTGCCCATGACAACGCGGTTCTGGTACGCAACGCACTGGCTCGCGCAAGGCAGTTGAGTGAGCGCGATCAGCAAACGGCGATTGCCAGCGTTCAGACAGCTTTGAGCGCACTTGCCAGGTTGCGGTCACGCGCGCCTGAGTCTTCTGTGCTCCTGGCTACCGTGCTGTTTTTTGGCATCGAGCTGGAAGTCAGACTGACCGGTGCAATTGCGACCGAAGGTAGCGACTTTGAACAGGCAATCGATGGCGAAATAGCGCGAACCGAGGAACTGATTGCCGCCGTCAAGAAGCATCTCGACCAGGCCGGCAGCCCGCCGCTCCAGAGCTGATCTCCAGCCTATCCGGGGAACATTTTTTTCACCGTGACAACAATGAGCACCAGCCCCGCCGCGGAACCGCCGAGCTGAACCGCGGTACTCTGCGCCCCGAAGTCCACAAGGACCAGCAACAGGAAATATGCGATGCCTGCAAAGATACCGGCCATGATAAGTTGAACAATGGTCACGCTTTCTTCCGTTCTTGTTCGGCCCCAACAGGTTGTTTGCAGGCACAAGAATACCCGTCATGGTACAATTTTCAACAAGGCAATGAGCCGGTCACGGACAAAGATGCAATGTCGGGGGACGTCGGATCAACCGGCTCAATCAGGCATGCCGTCTCATCCATTCGTCGACTACGTCACCCATGGTCTTGTCCGTGCCGTCCTTGATCCACTGCATGAAGGAACGGTCAAAGCGAAAATTCTCACCGCACTGGGACTTCAGGAAACGGCGGACATTCTGTGTGTTCCTGTAGCTCACTGTCACCGGTGTGGACCGGGTGATGGTATCGCAATGCCAGTCAAATTCGCTCACGGTTCGCGCTCCTGGCCCGTTGGCGCCGAACCGGTTGTATTGCCTGATGCCGGCAGGACGATTTCGATGCTCAGTCCATGCGGCTGCAGATTGTCGATTGTCAAGCGGCCGTTGTAGATCTCCAGAATGTCCTGGGTTATGGCCAGGCCGAGGCCTGAACCCGGTGCATCTTCATCCATCCTGCTGCCGCGCCGGGTTACGGCAAGCGTCTGCTGCGGCGGCAGGCCGGGGCCATTGTCTTTTATCACAATTGCGACTTCGTTATTGCCGTGAACGCGTGCACTGACGGAGACCTCATCATCCGTCCATTTGCGGGCATTATCCAGAATGTTTCCTGCAACCTCTTCAAGATCCATCAGGTCGATATCCGCATACAGGCCGTCTGCAATGTCTTCGTGCCATGAAATGTCCTTGCCACGCGGCAGCTGGCGGAATGCGCGGATGAGCTTGCTGACTGCGGGGCCCAGTTCGGTGCCCTGTCCGGCAAGCCGTTGCTGCCCGCGCGCTCTCGCCCTGGCCAGCTGCCGTTCAATCTGCCGGTTCATGACGCCGATCTGCAAATTTACCTCGCGGGCAATGTCATCATGTCCGGCTTCTTCGATGGCACGCCCTTCGGCAGACAGGATGGCAAGCGGTGTTTTCAGGCCATGGGCCAGGTCGGATGCGCTGGCCCGCGCCCGATCGACCATTTCGGCTCTTTCGTTCAGGAGGCCGTTCAGTTCGTCCACCAGCGGCTCAACCTCGGTAGGAAACTGGCCTTCCAGAACATCCTGCCGGTTGCTTGAAATGGCGTTGACCCGCTGCCTGAGCGTGCTCAGCGGGCGCAGGCCTATCAATGTCTGGACGGCCATGGCGGCAAACAGGAACAGGGCCAGAAGCGAGACAAGAATAAGGACATCTGACGCAAATGATGATCTCGCCGTATCGAGTTCATTCTGGTCCATCGCCACGACAAGCTGAACCTGCAGGTCTTTTTCACCCGCCTTCATGACAACGGTTCGCTCCACAAGCAGCAAGGTTCCGGCGTTGGACTTGACATCACGGTACCTGGAAATTTCACCTGTCCTGCCTTGCACTGCCGGCGCCGTGATTGTCTGGTCCCACAAGGACCGTGACGAAAACACGTTTCCACCTGAGGTTTTCACCTGCCAGTACAGCCCGCCGAACGGTCGCTCAAATCGTGGATTGTCAGAAATGTCAGTGACCGTAATCTCACCCCTGTCGGACGCTTCAAGCTGCGTGGTGAGCTGATTGAGGTGGGCTTCCAGTTCCTTGTACAGGCGTTCCGATACGTGCTGCTCGAAAACCTGGGTCAACACGCTCCAGTACAGGACGAGCGCACCGACAATGCACATCGCCGCCGCCGCAAACAGTCTGAATTTCAGTGATCGCCAGATCATTCGGCCTCATCACCTATGATGTATCCGTAGCCGCGGCGGTTGCCGATCACCGTTGTCCCGATCTTGCGCCTCAGCCTGCCGATCAGCACCTCAAGATTGTTGTTACCGCGTTCCTGGCCGATACCATAGACATGCTCGGTGAGTTCATGCGGCGCCACGACCCGGCCGGCATTGTATATCAGGTAGGTCAGTGCCCGGTATTCAAGCGGTGTCAGGCTCACCCGGGCGCCGTCCATCGATACCCGCATCAGCCGGGCATCAAGCGTCAGAGGGCCAACCGTGATGGAAGACGTGGCCTTGCCGGCCGCCCGGCGGACAATCGCGTGTAACCGGGCGACAAGCTCTTCCATCTGAAACGGTTTGGTGAGGTAATCATCAGCACCGGCATCTATACCAGTCACCCGTTCACGCCAGCCGGATCTCGCCGTCAGCACGAGAACCGGGATGGTCACGTCAGCTTCACGCCAGCGTTGCAACACACTGATACCGTCAATTTTCGGCAAACCGAGATCAAGCACGATCGCGGCATAGTCCTCGGTACTCCCGAGAAACCAGGCATCCTCGCCGTTCTCGGCCACTTCCGTCACGAAGCCGGCACCGGACAGGACGCGGCACACGTCCCGTGACAGTTTCGGTTCATCTTCTACAATCAGAATACGCAGAAGCCTAGTCTCCCCTTGTTGCGTCCCTCATCAGCCCTGCCGCTAGTCCCGGTGTCTCAGGCCATAGTGATCGAATGCCTCATCGAGGGTGAAAATCCTCGCGTTCCTGGCATCCATGACATAGCGGGTAACCCGTCCGTCCGGCAGCAGCACAATGAAAATATAGACCCGGTTTGGGCCTCGCTCGCGGTACCTTACATCGAGCACTTCGCCATCCACCTGTCTTCTGAATTTGCGCATCAGTTCGTGCAGCGGCCTGACTTCACCGCTTTCGATCGCGTTGCGCAACTGGCGGCGTTCCCGCCTGCGCCATCTGCGGCGCCGGCGCTCACGCCGCCGCCGCCGCCGGCGGCGCCGCCAGTTTGGCAGTCCTTGCGCAGAGGCTGTTTCTGCCTGCAACACAACGCACACCATCGCAACACCGGCCAACAGGAAGGCCCGGCGCGACAATAGCTGTGGTTTATCAGGCAGGTGCAGGTTCTCACTCATTCCGCGTCAGGTATCACTTCAAAACTGACAAATCACTGACATCTCCTGTCAGCGGGCTCTCAGCGCGCGCCGGGTACAGTTGTCAAATCGCAGCAGAACTATCCGCTCTGCCGTGGAAAAATGCCAGATGGAGAAGAACATGGACAAGTCCCTTGTAATCGTTGTCGCAGCAACTGTGACCTTATCGTTCGGTGCCGGCGCTGTTGCAGCCCAATCCACGCCCGGCGCAGACTGGCGCCAGCACAACCAGTCAGTGCGAATATTCGATGGCGTCCAGGGCGGGTCCCTGACATTCCGCGAAACCGGACAACTGGTCCGCGGCCAGGCCCGTCTTCGCAATCAGGAGCGGCGCTTCAAGGGCGATGGCGTTGTCACACGCCGCGAGCGGGTGCGCATGCACCGTGGCCTGAACCGCCAGAGCCGCCGCATCTACCGCCGCAAGCACAATTGAGTAGCCAGGTCCAGATCGTGATGCTGAACAATGCCCCTTCAGATGCGTCACGGCCTGCATGCTGATCGCCGGTCTGAAGTCTTCAGCCTCCGCCAAACCCCGCTTACCAGGCCGGCTAGAAGACACCGCCGGCGTTCGGTATGAAAGCCCCGGAGAAATCCGGGGCTTTTTCTTTTCCGCACGCTTTCAGCCGCCGCCCGGCGCAGCAATTCGGCCTCAACTTTGCCCTGTTGCAGCGATACGCAAACCTGGAAATAGCGGGAGTGATGTATCGGCATGCTGCACCAGGTGGCAGAGTTCATGGCGCGGCGCGTCTGGTACGCCTGGGTGCTGCGGGTTGCGATCTGCTCCGCCGGTACCGTTCTCATCGGACCGTTGTCTACCGCAGCACTATTCCTGTTTTTCCCGACCAATGATCCCGATGCTCTGCGGCAAATGCAGGGCTGGCTTATCGTGGCCATCATCATCAGTTCCATCATTGCGATGGTGCTGACATACTATTTCGTGCGTCTGTGTTTTCGCTATCTGGACCAGCGTGACCCGAGCGAACTACGCATGGGAATTGATACGCGCATGCCGCTCATGCTGATAAGCGGATTTATCGTCTCAACCAACATACTGGCTGTCATATTCCTGTTTCAGTGGTCGCTTGGCTGGGTCGTGGTGAAGTCCGTTTCCGATCCCTTCAACACGATGTTCCTGTGGTCCACCATTACCAGTCTTGTTCAGTTTGCCAGCATCGGTTTCGCCGAGGAAGTGCGCTATCGTGCCTATGGATATGCGTCGGGAGAAGGATCGGTTCCCCTGCCTGTTCTGGTCATTGCAAATGCATTCATCTACGCACTGCTGCATGCCCAGTATAGTCAGTTTGGCATCATCGCGTTTTTCAACCTGATGGTGATTGCGGGATTCTACATCGCCGCCCTGCATTTTTTCAATTCGATCTGGTTTGGCGTGGGCTTCCATTTTGCCTGGGATTTCGTTCAGGTATCCGTATTCGGGCTGGCATTTTCCGGCACTGGCAACAACAGCCTGATCGTGATTGAACAAAGCGGTCCGCCATTGCTGGTGGGCGGCGCCACGCTGATCGAGGCCGGGCTGGTATATTTCGTGGTGTTCGCAGCGGCCACATCTCTCATCATCTACCTGCTCCGGCAGCGGTCCGGCGGCCTGACCACGATTTGAACGACCCGACACTGAGGGGTTGAAAACCGGCGGAGTTTGTTGCTTAGCTTCCCAAGCCATTGATACAAGAGGATAACCATGTCGGGTCAGATGGTCTGGGGAACAGTGCTGCTGGGCATCTGCCTGTTTTTGCATGTCGCTTTCCTGTTAATCGACATACGGCTGCTGAAGTGGCTGAACAGGAAACTGTGGGCTTCGGGGCCCCTGTTTTCAACTGCTGTGCTGCTAAGCGCCGCAATCATTGTACTCATCTTGTCCCATTCCGTTCAGGTCTGGTTGTGGGCGCTGTCGTTCATTGTCTTTGGCGCGTTCAGTGACCCGGGCACAGCGCTGTATTTTGCGCTTGCTACCTACACAACGCTAGGCTACGGCGACGTGGTGCTGGCTGAGAATATTCGATTGTATGGTGCGTTTGCGTCCGTCACCGGCCTGTTGGCTTTCGGCCTCAGCACAGCCTTCCTGGTCGCGGTGTTCAGCAAATTGCTGCCAAACCACCTTGCTGACTGAACATCTGCTGCCGCCATCTCGAAACTGTCATATTTCGGGGTCACAGAAATCAGTACCGTGGAAATCTGAAACAGACGGATTTGCGTGTTGCAAATAGGCCTGTGCACCGACACAGTGAGCCTCCGAACGCCGGTTTGTCTGTCTTCGTAAGGATTGGAACATGCTAACAGGTACGTCATTCCTGCCTGCCGCTTTGTTGTTTACCGGCGCACTGCTTGTCGCTGCCTGCGACGAAGCGCCAAAGTCCGAGAACTCACCTTCGCCTGCGCCCAAGATCAGTGTAGCCGAACCGGTGGTCAAAAAGATCATCGAGACCGATGTCTTCACCGGCCGGTTTGAGGCGAAGGAAGATGTTGAACTGCGCGCGCGCGTCGCGGGCTATCTGCAGGAAGTTCATTTCAAGGACGGTGCGCTCGTCGAGGTCGGTGACCTGCTGTTCACCATAGACCGCAAGCAGTTTGAAGCCGAACTGGAGAATGCCCAGTCCGGCGTGGAAGTCGCCCAGAGCCGGCTTGACCTGACCAAGGAAGAATTTGAGCGCGGACAGAAGCTGCGCACGTCCGGCACCATTGCCGCTTCCACCCAGGACCAGCGCCGCCAGGAATACCTGGCTGCACAGGCCGAATTTGCCGGTGCTACCGCCCGGTTGCGCACGGCCCAGCTGAACCTCGGATACACGAAAATCTATTCACCAGTGAAGGGCCGTATCGGCCGCAACCTGATATCCGTCGGCAACCTGGTTCAAGCCAACTCCACCGTGCTGGCCTCGATCGTGTCGCTCGATCCGATCTATTTCTATTTCGACGTGGATGAGCGTTCGTATCTCGCCTATTCCAGACTGGCCGGCAACGGCACCTGGCCATCAGGCGGGTTGACGCCGTACGAGGTCAAGATACAGCTCACCGACGAGGATGAACCGAAACACAGCGGCCACCTGGACTTCGCCAACAACCGCATCGATGACGCAACCGGCACCATGCGTGGCCGGGCCATCGTCACCAACACCGACCTGTTTCTGCAGCCCGGCCTGTTCGGGCGCATCTCGATTCCCGGGTCAGACAAGTATGAAGCCGTACTGGTTCCCGATCAGGCAGTCGGCACCGACCAGAACCGGCGCATCGTGTTCGTGGTCGGCGACGACAATGTGCTCACGCCTAAAGTGATCAGGCCCGGGCCCCGCATCGACGGATATCGTGTGGTTCGCAACGGCCTGAAGGGCGATGAGACAATCGTGGTCAACGGCCTTGCCAGGATTCGCCCGGGCATGACCATAGATCCGCAAATGCAGGAACTTCCGCCTGTCGTACCTAGGGACTAGAGCGACATGCGCTTTGCCCACTTCTTCATCGACCGGCCCATATTCGCCAGCGTAATCTCGATCCTGATCGTGCTGATGGGCGCCATTTCATACTTCCAGCTGCCTGTCGGCCAGTATCCGGATATCGCACCGCCCACTATCGTGGTGACGGCAAACTACGCCGGTGCGGATGCCGAGACGGTTGCTGAAACCGTGGCAGCACCGATCGAGGAGGAGATCAACGGCATTGAAAACATGCTGTACATGTCATCCAACTCGACCAGCGCCGGCACCATGGAGTTGACCATCACCTTCAAGAGCGGCACCGACCTGAACGATGCCCAGGTCTTGGTGCAGAACCGGGTGGCGATTGCCGAGCCGCGCCTGCCCGAAGAGGTGCGCCGCGTCGGCATCACCACGCGCAAAAGCTCACCCAACCTGATGATGGTTGTGCACATGCTGTCTCCCGACGACAGCCTGGACCAGCTTTATGTGTCCAATTATGCCCGCAACAATGTTCGCGACGTGCTGGTGCGGCTGGACGGCGTCGGCGACCTGACGATTTTCGGCGAACGGGAATACTCCTTAAGGGTCTGGATCGACCCTGAGAAACTTGCCTCGTACGGCATGACGGCCGCAGACCTGCTGGCCTCCCTTAGAGAGCAGAATGTTCAGGTATCGGGCGGTTCCATCGGCGCCGAACCGGCACCGAGCGACAATGACGTGACCTACACGGTCACGACGCAGGGGCGTTTTTCATCGGTCCGGCAATTCCGCAATGTCATCGTGAAGGCCGGCGATGACGGCCGGCTGATCCGGCTGCAGGACGTGGCGCGGGTAGAAATCGGCGCCAAGAGTTACACAACAAATTCGTATCTCAACGGCAAGTCGGCCGTCGCCCTGGCGATTTTCCAGCGACCCGGCACCAACGCCCTGCAAAGCGCCGAAGAAATCATCGCCGCCATGGAGCAATTGAAAACCTCGTTCCCACCCGGCATCGAATATCAGATCGTCTACAACCCCACAGAGTTCATTTCGGAATCCGTGAACGAGGTCTACAAGACCCTGTTCGAGGCCATTTTGCTGGTCGTGCTTGTGGTTATCGTATTCCTGCAATCCTGGCGCACCGCCATCATTCCGATCGTGGCCATCCCGGTCTCCCTGATCGGTACGTTCATGGTGATGTCGGCTTTTGGGTTTTCGCTCAACACGCTGACGCTGTTCGGCCTGGTCCTCGCCATCGGTATCGTGGTGGACGACGCCATCGTGGTGGTGGAAAACGTCGAGCGCAATATCGCCAATGGTATGTCACCCAGGGAAGCATCACACCGGACCATGGACGAAGTGGGCTCGGCGGTTATCGCCATTTCCCTGGTCCTTGTCGCCGTATTTATCCCAACCGCGTTCGTACCGGGAATATCCGGCGCCTTTTACAAGCAGTTTGCCATTACCATCGCCACCTCCACGGTGATTTCCGCGATCAACTCGCTGACCCTCTCACCGGCACTGGCGGCCCTGTTGCTGAAGCCGCACGATGCGCCCAGGTCCAATTTCTTCCTGGCCAGGATGGGCAACTGGGCGGCGGACAAGTTCAACGCCGGCTTTACCAGCACGAGCAACAGCTATGCCCGCGTCGTTGGCTTTATGTCGCGGCGCACCGTCATGGGCCTAGTGATTTATGCCGGCCTCATCGGTCTCACCGTGTGGACGTTCGGCAAAGTGCCCGGCGGGTTCATTCCGCAGACCGACCAGGGCTACGGCATCGTCGCCATCCAGTTGCCCGATGGCGCATCCCTGGATCGCACCGACAAGGTGGTGCAGCGCGCCACCGAGATCATCAAGGAAACGCCCGGCGTCAAGGACGCGGTTGCCTTTGCCGGTTTTTCCGGCGCAACATTTACCTCCGCCACCAATGCCGCAGCCGTATTTGCCACGTTTGACGATTTCGGCGAGCGCAATGCAAAGGGTCAGTCATCGCAGCAAATCATCGGGTCGCTGTTCGGACGTCTGCAGCAGATCGAGGAAGCGTTCATAATCGCCATCCAGCCGCCATCGGTGCGCGGCGTCGGCCAGGGCGGCGGCTTCAAGATGCAGATCCAGGAGCGCGGCGGCACCAAGATAGACCGTGCGCTGGCGGCGGCATTCGCAATGATGGGTCAGGCGCGGCAAACGCCCGGAGTGGCCCGTGTCTTCACCACGTTTTCCAATTCCAGCCCGTCCTACTATCTCGAGATCGACCGGGTGAAGGCGCAGCAGTTGCAGGTGCCGATCGGGGCCATATTCCAAACCCTGGAACTCAATCTCGGCTCTTCGTTCGTGAACGATTTCACCGCCTTTGGACGGCGCTACGACGTGCGCATGCAAGCTGACCAGTCGTTCAGACTGGAGCGGGACGATATTGCCCGGCTCAAGGTGCGCTCCAGCACCGGCGCACTGGTGCCGCTCGGGACCCTGGTGGAAATTCGCGATACCAGCGGTCCCTATCTAGTGCAGCGTTACAACCAGTTCGTATCAGTGCCGCTGCAGGGCTCAACCGCGCCCGGCGTGTCCACAGGTGAAGCGCTGGAGATCATGGAAAACATGGCGGCGCAGACGCTTCCACAGGGCATGACCTATGAATGGACCGAACTGGCGCTGCAGGAAAAGCAGACCGGCAACACCGCCATCTATCTGTTTGCGCTGGCAATCGCGGTCGTGTTCCTGCTTTTGGCAGCGCAGTACGAAAGCTGGACCCTGCCCCTGGCGATCATGCTGATCGTGCCGCTTTCCATGTTGGCCGCCCTGCTTGGCGTGATGCTGCGCGGCATGGACAACAATATCCTGACCCAGATCGGACTGATCGTGCTGGTCGGCCTGGCGGCAAAAAACGCTATTTTGATCGTCGAGTTTGCCCGGCAACAGGAAGACGAGGGCAAGGGCCTTCTCGACGCCATCGAAGAAGCATGCCGCCTGCGTTTGCGCCCAATCCTGATGACGGCGTTTGCGTTCATCCTTGGGGTCGTTCCGCTGGTCATCGCCAGCGGACCGGGTGCCGAACTGAGGCAGGCGCTCGGGACAGCAGTGTTCTTCGGCATGTTGGGCGTCACCTTCCTCGGCCTGTTCCTGACACCGGTATTCTACGTGGCGATCCGCTCCATTTCGCAACGCCTGTCGGGAACCAAACCGAGGCCCGCACCTGCTGAAGACACCGTGACTTAGAAAAAGCGGTCAGTCAGTCTGAAAAACGGCAATGGCTGCCGACATCAATTGCATCAGTTCCACTTCCTTGCCGGGCGTGTTCACTACGATGCGGGCATGATCCCGGGCGAACCGGGCCATGTCGATTTCGCCTTCTGAGACACAGAGCAGCGCCTCGCAGGAGGCCTCCAGCACTCCTTACCGTACGACCCCCGGCAACTCTTCCAGACTGTCGAGCAGCAGGTCGGGTGTGCCGGGGATGCGGTCGTCCTTTAGGCCGAAGCGGTTGATGCGGGCGACCTGGAAGCCGAAACTCTTCGACGCCTGCGCATCCCAGGTGTTGGCCGACACGAAGCAGATTTCGGATCGTTCCGCCACGCCCATGCGGTCCACCGCCTGCTGGTAGACACGCGGGTCAGGCTTGAAGATACCGACATCCGCCACTGAAATGTTCTCGTCCAGGTACGCATCAATCCCGGACGATCTGACTGCCGCATCCAGCATGTCCGGTGATCCGTTGGACAGAATGGCCGTGGCCACACCCAATTCCTTCAACACCTTGAGACAGGCAACCGCATCATCATAGGCCGCCAGGTGAAGATACAGCTCCATCAGGTCGTCACGCAGGGCTTGGTCCTCGATGGAAAACGCCTCAAGCGTATAATCAAGTGCATCACCGGTGACCTGCCAGAACGGAACATAGGCCTGCATCAGCGACCGCAGCCATGTGTACTCAAGCTGCTTCTGGCGCCACAGTTTGGAAACCGCATCTGCGTCCTCGCCGATGCGCGACGACAATTGCGCGACCGGCGCATGAACATTCAACAAAGTGCCATAGGCATCGAACACACATGCCTTGATGCCCGCAAGTTTCACAGCCATGTTGGGTTTCCTTGAAATTTTGTGAGTTGTTCGACTGACGACTTGAATGCAGTATGGCGCACATCCGATCAAGAGAGTAACCCACCATATGGCACACGACACCCATGACCACCACCATCATCATGGCGAGCATTCCGAGTTGTCGGAGACCGCACTACGGGTCAAGGCGCTGGAAAGCCTGCTCGTGGAAAAGGGCTATGTCGATCCTGCGGCACTGGATGAACTGATCGAAACCTATGAAACCCGTGTTGGCCCGCGCAATGGCGCCAAGGTTGTCGCTAAGGCCTGGACTGACGCAAGCTTCATGGAGAAATTGCGCGCCGACGCCACCAATGCCATCGCCGACATGGGCTTCATCGGCCGTCAGGGCGAGCACATGGTGGCGCTGGAGAATACGCCGGATACCCACAACATGGTCGTGTGCACGCTGTGTTCGTGTTATCCGTGGCCCGTTCTGGGGTTGCCGCCAGTGTGGTACAAGGCGCCGCCCTACCGGTCCCGGGCAGTGTCCGACCCGCGCGGCGTGCTGGCGGAATTTGGCGTGCAACTGCCTGAGAACATCGGCATTAAGGTTTGGGATTCCACCGCCGAAATCAGATATCTGGTCATCCCGCAACGCCCGGAAGGGACAGACGGCTGGGATGAGGACACACTTGCCGCGCTTGTCACCCGCAATTCCATGATCGGTACCGGACTGGCGCTGACACCTGATCAGGTGGCGCCATGAACGGCGGTCAGGATCTCGGCGGCGTCCACGGCCTCGGCCCCATCGACCCGGAGGTTGACGAGCCGGTTTTCCATGCAGTATGGGAAAAACGTGCCTTTGCCCTGACCCTGGCCATGGGGTTTTACGGGCAGTGGAACATTGACCAGGGCCGCCATGCCCGAGAGAGCATGCATCCTGCCAAGTACATGACATCCAGCTATTACCAGATCTGGACCGAGGGCCTGATCAGGCTGATGCTCGATACCGGGTTTGTTGTGCCGGGTGAGGTTCATCTCGGCAAACAGGAAGTCACACCGCGCGATCTGCACCGTGACCCATTCCGCGCCGATGAGGTGGCCGGCATTCTGGCAAAGGGCGGCCCGGCCGCGCGTGACCTTGACACTGACCCTGAGTTTGAGATCGGAACACGAGTACGCGCCGTACGCATGAATCCGGACGGCCATACCCGGCTGCCGCGGTATCTGCGCGGCTGCGCGGGCGAAATCGTGGCGCACCACAACGGCCATGTGTTCCCCGATACTAACGCCCACGGCAAGGGAGAAAACCCGCAGCACCTGTATACGGTGCGGTTCGCAGCCCGTGAGCTCTGGGGACACGACGCAGCCGCCAATGACTATATGCACGCGGACCTGTGGGAGAGCTACCTTGTCCCTGCCTGAAGATGTCAGACGGCTTCCCGGCCTGATCACCCAAGATGACGAGCCGGTGTTTGCCGAACCCTGGCAGGCGCAGGCCTTTGCCATGACCGTCAAACTGCATGAGACGGGCCTGTTTACCTGGACAGAATGGGCCGATGCGCTGGGCCAGGAGATCGCCGCCGCGGGTCCCGATGATGCTGCCGAAAATTATTACCTGCGCTGGCTCTCCGCCCTTGAGAAAATAACCCATGCAAAAGGTGCCCTGAGCGAGGCCGAACGCCTTCAACGCAAAGACGCCTGGGACCGGGCAGCCAGGGCCACTCCACACGGCAGCCCGATCGAACTCGGCGCTGAGACACCAGACTGATCCATCTTGAACATTACTGATCTGGAGCCCTTCACCAAACCGGTGCTGATCAGCGGCGCTGCCTACGGCAACCTGCAGGCACTTGAAGCACTGGCCGAATTGCAGGACGCGGCCGGCCTGGAAAACGGCCTATGGCCGTCATCGGATATCCTGCCCGAGACCGAACGCGCAGTGATGGGCGAGACACTGCTTATCGACCACAAGACCTTCTATCTGACCTGTAGGCACCCATTGCGGCCGAGTGAGGTATGCTGCAGTCGGGCGGCAGACAATCACCCACAATTCGAACTTTTGCCCCGCCTTGCTTGACCTCCATGCCCGTGCTGTGATGCCGCTGGGAAAACACAGGAGCAAAAAACATGGCAAAGGGAGCTGTCAAAAAGTCGGCCGGCAATCCACAGGCGCGGGGACACAGAACCAATTCGGGCAAGCAGGGCGCAGGAAAATCCAGAAAAATTTCCAATGCAGCCTATGAAACTGCGTTGGCCCAGCAACAGATCGAGCTGGTCAAACTCCAGGAGTGGGTAAAACAAACCGGTCACCGGGTGGCCATCGTGTTCGAAGGACGCGACGCTGCCGGCAAAGGAGGTACCATAAAGCGCATCACCGAAGCGCTGAACCCGCGTATCTGCCATGTAGTGGCTCTGCCGGCACCGACCGAGCGGGAGAAAACCCAGTGGTACTTCCAGCGCTATGTCCCGTATCTGCCGGCCGCCGGGGAAATCGTTATATTTGACCGCTCCTGGTACAATCGCGCCGGCGTCGAGCGGGTCATGGGATTTTGCACAGACGCAGAATACCGGGAATTCATGCGCAGCTGTCCGGAGTTTGAGCGCATGCTGGTTCGCGCCGGCATTCAGCTGATCAAATACTGGTTTTCGGTCAGCGATGAAGAACAGGAGCGCCGGTTCCAGAAACGTCTGACAGATCCGACCAAACGCTGGAAACTGAGCCCGATGGATCTGGAAAGCCGCAAACGCTGGGTCGATTATTCAAAGGCCAAGGACATGATGTTTGCCCATACCGACATCAAACAGGCGCCATGGTATGTTGTCGCCTCCGATGTCAAGAAACATGCCCGTCTCAACTGCATCAATCACCTGTTGTCACTGATACCGTACCAAGACATGACGCCGGACACCGTGGTGCTGGAAGAAAGACCGGAACAGGCCGGCTATGTGCGTCCACCGATGGACGACCAGACGTTCGTACCGGAAGTCCATCACCTGATCTGAGTGCAGTTGCAGCCGACGTCATAAGACTAGCGGGCTCTGCCCCTAATCCTTTTTCGACTTCTCCTGCGCCCCGCTGGTTGCCGCCGCCCACATGGCTTTCTGGAACTGGCCGAACCCCTCAATGCCCGGCGTCATCCAGGTCTTCATGATTTCGGTCGGGTCGAGTTGGTCCATCTGGTTTTCCATCTGTGCCTGCATCTTGGCCATCATGGCCTTCTGCATCGGCTGCACATCGGGCAGGCCGAAGAACGTGCGCGCCTCTTCCGGCGTGCAGTCAATATCGATAGTCACTTTCATCAAGCTCTCCCATTCAAATGCGCATGAATGGTTGCAAGCCTACCCCAAGGTTGCAAGGCCGGGGAAAGTTTCGATCATCCAGTAGGAAAGCGCCGTAAACGTGCCGGTCAGGAACATCACGCCGGTGACGACCAGCATGCCGCCCATGGTCTTTTCGACCAGGCCGAGATGGCGGCGAAACTTCTTCATGAACACCAGGAACTGCGGCATGGCAACGGCAGCCAGAAGGAAAGGCACGCCGAGCCCGGCGGAGTATATCGCCAGCAGCCCTGCCCCCTTGGTCACACTGTCGGCAGATCCGGCCACGGTCAGGATGGCGGCCAGAACCGGTCCGATGCATGGCGTCCAGCCGAGTGCGAAGGCAAGCCCGATGGCATAGGCGCCAAACAGCCCGATCGGCTTTGCCTCTTGCTGATAGCGCACTTCGCGCGACAGGAAACCAATGCGGAACGCACCGAGAAAGTGCAGCCCCATGATAATGATGATCACGCCTGCAACCGACGTCAGCACCGGGAAGTTCATGCTGCCGACGGTGATTTCCCAGGTTGTCGCCTCTCTGAGCCACTGCCCTAGCACACTGGCGGATGCGCCCAGCGCAATGAAAACCGTCGAAAACCCCAGCACGAACAACACCGATGAAGCCAGCGCCTTGCGCTGCACGGTGTGATCTGTTTCCGCTTCGCCGGTCAGTTCTTCCAGCGACGTGCCGGCAATGAAGCACAGGTAAGGCGGCACCAACGGCAGGACGCACGGGCTCAGAAAACTAAGCAGCCCGGCAAAAAATGCCGCCCAGATTGATACGTCCAGTCCCATGTTTTCCTTGCCTGAAACCGTGATCAGATAAATTTGCCAGAAAGTGCTGGTAAATGCGCCGGGATGCAACAGCCAAGCGGGCAATTCACTGTCACATATACGTTAGCTCTAACGCCCTCAACCACGATTGCAGCTGTCATACCTGTGCCAAAGTTAATTTGCAAATCAGGTTTGTTGCGCAATAATGCGCAGCTTGGATCACGATATTGCTGCAAATGGCAGTTAACACCTGAATTTCCGGCTTCCTGTAAACGGACCGTTTGATGATCGTCTTGTCGAAAAAACACATTGCTGCAGCTTCAGGCCTGATGGCTGCGGCTGCACTGTTATCAACGCCTGCGTCCGCTCACCCGCATGTCTGGTCCGACATGCGCTCCGACATCATTCTGAATGACCAGGGCCGCGCCACAGCCATTCACGTGGAGTGGATTTTCGACCAGGGCTATACCGAAGCCGCAACCGAGGGCATGGATGCCGACAAGGACGGCGTTTACACCGCATCGGAACTGCAGCCGGTGGTGACGGAAAACATCAAGGCCCTGAAAGAGTTCCGGTATTTCACCGCGGCAAAGGCCAACGGCAAGGACATACCCTACGCAGACGTCACCGAATACGGCCAGCGCATCAACGATCAGGGCCGGCTGTCCATGACCTTTGTCGTCCCGTTCGCCGCGCCCGTTGACCTGACAGCCGCAAGCTTCACCTACAAGATCTACGATCCGGATTTTTTCATTGCCTTTGACTATATCAAGGGCGAAAACGTTTCGGCCATCGGCAAATTGCCGAAGGGCTGTGTTATCAATGTCGGAAAACTGGCGTTTGACGAAAACATCGAGCAGACACGGCAAGACCTGGCGGACAAGCCACCGGACTGGCAGCCGGACCAGCCCCAGGATTTCGGCTCATTGTTCGCACAACCGGTTTCGGTTTCCTGCAAACCGGCAGCAAGTTAACTCCAAGAGGCGACATTGATCCGCATTGTTCTTGTCCTCATTGCCCTCGCTGCCGCCTGCCTGCCCGGCTGGCGGATGGCGCACGCCAGCCCGTCCGCACCTGTCATCATGGCCCAGGCTGACACGACCGAAACCTCGAAAGTGAAACCGGGCCAGCTTCTGCTGCAGCGCCGTAACAGTGCCAGTGGCGCAGACACCGCACCAACCCTCACCGGCGACCCGGTTGGATGGATCAAGGCGCAACAACGCACCTTTTACGGCAAGATGTCTGCAGCGCTAACTTCGATGAAACGAGGGTCTGCCTGGTCTGCGGCGCTGACCTTGATGGCGCTGAGTTTTGCCTACGGAATCCTGCATGCGGCAGGTCCCGGCCATGGCAAGGCGGTGGTATCGGCCTGGCTGCTGGCCAACGAACGCCAGTTGAAACGCGGTGTGATGATCTCCTTCATGGCGGCCCTGTTCCAGGCCATCACTGCAGTTGTTCTTGTATCGGCCCTGCTGCTGACGGTGAAGGCGGCAGCCAGCACGGCCAAGTCCATGGCCATCGCCCTGGAGGCAACAAGCTATGGATTGATCGCGCTCACCGGCCTGTGGCTTGTCTGGCAAGCAGTGCGCCCAAGGTTTGCATCTGCGGCGGCCATCGCTGCCCCCGCAGGCCACCACGCACACGATCATGCACATGATCACGGCCATCATCACGACCACCACGCGCATCATCACCACGACCAGCACCACCACCATGATCATGATCACGGACCCGACTGTGGCTGCGGTCATGCCCACATGCCGTCAGCCAGCGAACTTGATCGGCCGGTTGACATGTGGAAGGCCATTACCATCGCCTTCGCCGTAGGCATCAGGCCGTGCACCGGCGGTATTCTGGTACTGCTGTTCTCGTCCGCGCTTGGCCTGTACTGGGCCGGCGTGGCGGCGACGTTCGTGATGGCGCTCGGAACGGCTATCACCGTGTCCATTATCGCCAGCCTCGCGGTCAAGTCGCGCGATTTGGCCTTGCGCTATTCGGGCCACAACGCGGTATGGCTGGACCGCACCGCCTTCGGACTGAAATTCATAGGCGGGCTGTTCATTGCCTGCGTCGGCGGGTTATTGTTCTGGGCAACAGCCACCAACACGGCATCCCTGATCTAGAGCGAGATTATGTTTCAAAAAGTGAGAACTGTGCTTGCCAGCCTGGCCCTGTTCGCCTGCCTGTTCGCACCGGCGCTGTCACAGGTAACGGCGGGCGATGACGGACCGTTGCGCTTCGGGCGCTTCGAGCACGAGGGGAAAGTCCACTATGGCTTTATCTCGTTCGGCGGCGTGCATACGCTGACAGGCAGCTTTTTCGACAAGGACACCGTCGTCACCGGCAACATCATCCCGCTTGAGGATGTCAAGGTGCTGGCGCCGGTCATTCCGGGCAAGGTGATCGGCATCGCGCTCAACTACAAGAGCCATGGTGGTTCCGGCGGCGACCTGCAGTTTTTCGCAAAGCTGCCATCTTCGGTTATCGGCCATGAAGACACCATCACTCCACCCAAAGGCTCGACCAACCTGCACTATGAGGGCGAGATGGTGATCGTCATGGGCGCCAGGACAAAGAACGTGTCGGAAAAAGACGCGCTGTCCTACGTGTTCGGCGTTACAGCCGGAAACGACATAACCGAGCGCAGTTTCGGGTCCGGCGGCTTCACCGTGCTGAAGTCCAAAGGTTCCGACACGTTTGCGCCGCT
>JBPCVV010000172.1:0-14292 GCA_051010195.1 Anderseniella sp.
ATTTCCTCATCGGCATTCTGGGAGATTACACCTATTCGGGTATCGGCACTGAACTGGATGTGCCTGTTTTTGACGCTAAATTCACTCTCGATGCATCACACAGTTTCTCCGTTCTCGGCCGCCTGGGCTGGCTGGCTAATCCGGATACGCTGATTTACGGCCTGGTTGGCTGGACCTGGACGGAGTTCGAAGGCGATCTTGATATCGATGGTGATGGCACGAGCTATTCGTTTGATCTTGATGGCCTGACGGTTGGTGCCGGTATCGAAACAAGATTCACGCCGAACATTACCGGTAAGCTGGAATACCGGTACACGGATTACCAGGACAACTCGCTGTTCGGCGACGGCGATGATTTTGAGCTGTATAACGATTCATCGATGCAGACCATTCGCGCCGTCGTATCGTACCAGTTCGGAAATCCCGGTGGTTATGTGACGCCAACTGCCGATTTCACCCCGGCACCAGTTGCAATCTGGAGTGGGTTCCGGCTCGGTGCAGGCGGCGGTTACGGGCACATAAATCACGAGCTCAGTGTCGATGTACCTGGTGACACGCTGGCCAGTTTCAGTGGCTTTACGGGTGAAGGCGGTTTGTTCACGGTCGAGGCCGGATATGATCATCAGTTCTCAAACGACTTCGTCGCCGGTATCCAGTTCGACTATACGGGAAGTTCCGTCGAGACGGTTGCTGAACTTGACCTGGGTGTTCCCGGTTTCACCGGTTACAGACTGGAAGCGTCTGACAGCTACACGGTTGCCGGCAGGCTCGGTTATCTCGTAACGCCGGAAACCCTGGCTTATGGCCTGGTAGGCTGGACTTGGACCGATTTCGAACAGGACATTCTGGTAATCACAGGAACGCCGGTCATCGAGAACAATTTCGACGCCGACGGCTTCACAGTCGGCGGTGGCATCGAAACAGTGCTTGCAGAGAACTTTACCGGCAAGCTGGAGTATCGCTACACCGACTACGGCAAATTGAATGTGTTCGATTTCGCAGGGTTGGAATTGAACAACGACATCTCGTTGCAATCCGTACGTGCAGTGGTTTCCTACAAGCTGCCGATCTTCAACTGAGCTGGCCTGCAACAGATGGACTTAACTGACTGAGGAGCGTTGGACGCGTTACGTGAAACTCAAGGGAGGCAGTTTTTGCCTCCTTTTTCTTTAGGTAGCAGGTTTTGCCCGAAACCACTCGATCTCGCCGTCTTTGAGACGGTAAAATTTCCACTGCGGGTTGTGCTGGCCGGGTATCTCGGCGACGGGCAGGTTCAGCACAATGCCGCGCACGATGCGGCTGATGCCGCCATGGGCCACCGCGATGGTGGGCCCGGTCAGGCTGCCCAGCCAGTCGCGTACCCGCACCGTGGCATCGGCATAGCTCTCGCCGCCGGCCGGCCTGAACGCGTGATAGCCTTCCGGATCCTTTTCCGGATCAAGCCCCCTGGCATTGAGCTCGGGCCAGGTGGAGCCTTCCAGCTCGCCGAAATTGAGTTCTGTCAAGCGCTCGTCGATGGTGACATCGGTCCAGTCCATGCCGAAACCATCAATAATATGCTGCATGGTCTGGCGCGGCCGGTGCATCGGGCTGACCTGGAGATCAAAGCGGTCAAGGCTGTCGTGCAGTTCCGACATGACTTTTGCAATGGCGCCTGCCTGCGCATGGCCTGTATCATTGAGCGCAATGTCGGTTTGTCCCTGAATGCGCCGTGTCAGGTTCCAGTCGGTTTCACCGTGGCGAACAAACCACAGCTCAGGATAAGGCTCACTCACTCTGCTCAAGGCTCATGTCGGGCGCGTAGGGGTTCTTCATGCCGACGACATGATAACCGGAATCGACATGGTGAATCTCCCCGGTAACACCCCGGCTCATGTCGGACAGGAGATAGGCGCCGGACTGGCCAACCTCGTCAATGGTGACGGTTCTGCGCATTGGCGAATTGTTCTCGTTCCACTTGAGGATGTAGCGAAAGTCTCCAATGCCGGATGCGGCCAGTGTCTTGATCGGGCCGGCGGAAATGGCGTTGACGCGAATGTCCTTTTCGCCCAGGTCAGCCGCCAGGTAACGCACCGATGCCTCAAGGGCCGCCTTGGCAACCCCCATGACGTTGTAATGCGGCATCCATTTTTCTGCGCCGTAATAGGTCAGCGTCAGCAGCGAACCACCGTCCGTCATCAGTTTCTCGGCGCGCTGGGCGATGGCGGTGAACGAGTAACACGAGATGTTGAGAGACTTGTTGAAGTTTTCTTCCGAGGTGTCGACATAGCGCCCAGTCAGTTCGTCCTTGTCGGCAAACGCAATGGCGTGCACGACAAAGTCCAGCCTGCCCCAGCGTTTCTGCAGTTCCGCAAACACTGCGTCCATGGAAGCCGCGTCGGTCACGTCGCACGGCAGCACGATGTCGGACCCGAGTTCCGCCGCCAGCGGCTTGACCCGCTTGCCCAGTGCCTCACCTTGATAGGTAAACGCCAGTTCTGCGCCGTGACTGTGTGCCGCCTTCGCAATGCCCCATGCGATGGAACGGTTGTTGGCAACCCCCATCACAAGCCCGCGCTTGCCGGCCATGATTGATCCCGCCTGGGTCATGGACAACACCCTTTGCTGTTCGAAACCATAAGAAAGTAGACTGTATTTGCACTAAAACCCTCACTCGGTCCACCGCCAAATGTGCATGGTGGAAAAGAACTGGCTGAGCGGGTAAAGCCGTATCATATTGATGATACCGATTGGACATTTGACCCGAGGCTGCAATGAGCACGACTGACACTGAACAGGCCGACTTCACCACCCGAGATGAGCCGCTGCAATTGTTTGCAGACTGGCTCGAGGAAGCCAGGGCCTCTGAGCCGAACGATCCCACCGCCATGAGCGTGGCCACGGTCGATGGCGATGGCCTGCCAAATGTGCGCATGACACTGCTGAAAGGGTTCGACGAGCGCGGTTTCGTTTTCTACACCAATTTTGAGAGCCAGAAGGGCACCGAGATACTGGCGTCACGCAAGGCTGCGTTGGGGTTTCACTGGAAGTCCCTGCGCCGGCAGGTTCGGCTGCGCGGCCCCGTGGAGGTGGTTTCCGAGGAAGAGGCGGATGCCTATTACGAATCCCGTCCCCGCGACAGCCGTATCGGTGCCTGGGCATCGCAGCAGTCACGTCCGCTGGAAAGCCGGTTTGCGCTGGAAAAAGCGGTTGCCAAATATGCTGCAAAGTACGCCATCGGCAATGTCCCACGTCCGCCCCAGTGGTCCGGTTTCAGGGTCAGGCCCATCTACATCGAGTTCTGGAAGGACGGTGCGTTCCGGCTGCATGACCGGATGGTGTTCCAGCGCGATGGCGATGATGGTGGCTGGAGCAAGACGCGGCTTTATCCGTGACGGTGATTGCCGTATAGATCGCTGACCGTCACCAATGGAGGCTGTTATGCCCGCAAGCCAGACTGACAATGCTGAACGCAAGACGCTGATCCTGACCGGCGCTTCGCGCGGCATTGGCCATGCCACGGTGAAGCGGTTCTCGTCGGCGGGATGGCGGGTGATCACCTGTTCACGCCAACCGTTTCCGGAAAACTGTCCCTGGGAGATGGGGCCGGAAGATCACATTCAGATTGACCTGGCAGACGTTGAAGACGTGCGCCGCGGTGTCGGCGAGATGAAGGAACGTCTGAAGGATCAGGGCAGCAGACTGAACGCGCTGATCAACAATGCCGCCATTTCTCCCAAGTTGGACGGCGGCGGCCGCATGAACACGTTCGATACCAGTTCTGAAGACTGGAACCATGTGTTCAACGTCAATTTTTTCTCGCCCGTCATGCTGGCGCGCGGCCTGGTCGATGAACTCAAGGCAGGCCAGGGGTCAGTAGTCAATGTGACCTCCATTGCCGGCACCGCCGTGCATCCGTTCGCCGGAGCAGCATATTCCACGTCGAAAGCCGCACTGGCCTCGCTGACCCGGGAAATGGCCAACGACTTCGGCCCGCTGGGTGTCCGTGTGAACTCCATTTCACCGGGAGAGATCGAAACCTCGATCCTGTCGCCTGGAACCGAGAAGATCATACCGAGCATTCCGCTGCGCCGTCTCGGCCAGCCTGAAGAGGTTGCCAAGGCAATCTATTTCCTGTGCACCGAAGCCTCGTCCTACGTGACCGGTGCGGAAATTCACGTGAACGGCGGTCAGCATGTTTGAGGATAACCGGAATGTCTGAAGACACCAGGTCGCCTGAGACCTTCGTGGCCCATGCCCTGCACTCGGTTGAAGAGGCAACAGGGTCCATCGTGCCGCCGCTGCACACGGCCACGACCTTCGCCCGCGATGAAGATTATCAACTGCGTGATACGCATCTGTATTCGCGCTATGGCAATCCGACCATTGATCAGGCCGAAGAGATCATCGCCCGGCTTGAAAACGGCCATGACGCGCTGGTGTTTGCCTCCGGACTGGCCGGCATCGCCGCGCTGTTTGAAACCCTGAAACCGGGTGCGCATGTGGTTGCGCCTGAAATCATGTACTGGGGCACCCGTGACCTGATGACCCACATGCTCGACAAGCAGCGCATCACCGCAACCTATGTCGACCCCACTGATCTTGATGCGCTGAAGGCTGCAATTGTACCGGGCAAGACCGAACTGGTCTGGATGGAAACACCGGTCAACCCGGTCTGGGACGTGATCGACATCAAGGCCGTGGCCGATATTGCCCATGCCGCGGGCGCAGACCTGGCGGTTGATTCTACAGCCGCCAGCCCGGTGGTGACGCGCCCATTCGACCATGGCGCAGATATCGTTTTCCACTCCATAACCAAATACCTCAACGGCCATTCCGATGTACTCGGCGGCGTCCTGGTGACGCGCGAGGACAATGCGCGCTGGGCGGAAGCCCGCGGCATCCGCAATGTGACCGGCGGCATCCTGGCGCCGTTTGAATCATGGCTTTTGATCCGCGGCATGCGCACCTTGTTTGTGCGGGTCAACAAGGCCGCTGAAAGCTCGTTGGCGATCGCGCGCCATCTGGAGCATCATCCCAAAGTGGAAAAGGTCTTGTACCCAGGCCTGCAGTCGCATCCCGGCCACGAAATCGCCCGCCGCCAGATGGATGGCTTCGGGGCCATGATGTCGATCTGCGTGAAGGGCGGCATGGCGGAGACCGGCCGGGTGGTGCGGGCACTGAAAATATTCCTGCCTGCGACGTCGCTTGGCGGCGTGGAAAGCCTGGCGGAGCATCGCAAGGTGATCGAGGGCGACGACAGCCCGATCCCCGACAACCTGATCCGGCTGTCTGTCGGCATAGAGAGTACTGCCGACCTAATCGCCGACCTGGAACAGGCGCTCGACGAGGTATGAAGCGGATCGCTTTGCTTTTGGCCGCGCTGGTGTTGTCCGGCCCGGTTCACGGCATGGACAGCAAACCTCTGCCGGATGGTCTGGTATCGACCGGTTTCAATGATGTCGCCGAAACATGGCTGACCCGTCCCACGAAACGCTACGCCCACGCCATTCTTGGCGATTCCATTGAGGCAGGCGGTTTGATGGTCAAGATGGCCGACGGCCGATCTTTCGAGCATGTGCTGCCCGACGGGTTCGTGTTCGAGGACCGGCTGGCCCGGCCGGTTGACCTGGACGGTGATGGCCGCGACGAGATCGTCGTCGTGCTCAGCGGTGTGACGCAAGGCGCCGCCCTGGCGATTTATGGTGTTGCGGACGGCAAGCTCCGGCTCAGGGCGAAAACCCCGCACATCGGTCGGGCGAACCGCTGGCTCAACCCGGCTGAATTTGCCGACCTCGACGGCGATGGCACAATCGAGATTACCGCCGTGTGGACCCCGCATCTGGGTCGGGTTCTGCAGGCCTGGCGGTTTTCGGATGGAAAACTGCGCCAGGTCGCCAGGATTGAGGGCTATTCCAATCACGCCATCGGATCGCCGGTCCAGGATCTCACCGAGATCGTGACACTGTCAGATGGACGTACGGCACTTGCCATCCCCACGCCGGATTATCAGGAGATGGCCTTCATCGTCCTGCAGCATGGAAAGTTCTCCGAGATCGCCCGCCGCCCGGCCGGCGGCCGCATCACGTCTGTGGTTCGCCGCAGCGAAAACGGCCGGCAGCTTGAGTTTGCTGCCGGCCGGGCGTCACGTGTGACAATTGAAATTCCCTGATCAGGCGGCGCGCAGGCCTTCCGACTTGATCCAGTGGGCCGTGTCGTCCAGGGCCGCTTCATAGCGGTCGAACATCTCGTTGACTTCGCTTTCGGTTATGATCAGCGGCGGACACAGGGCAACCGAATCCACCATGGCCCGCACCATGAGGCCGCGTTCCTGGGCGAATTTCATCATGGTCGGACCAACCATCTTTTTCGGATCGAATGATGCCTTGGTTGCCTTGTCCTCGACGATTTCTGCCGCACCGATAAAGCCCTTGGCGCGCACATCGCCGATAAGTTCGTGGTCTTTCAGCTTGTCGAACCGGCTTTCGAACAGCGCTCCCAGCTTTGCCACATGCTCGATAATGCCATCGCGTTTGTAGATCTCGATGGTTTTCAGCGCGACTGCCGCTGCGACCGGATGAGCGGTGTAGGTATAGCCATGGCCGAACACGCCGATCTTCTTCGACTGGTCGAGCATGGCCTGGTACATGTCTTCCTCGATGGAAATGCCGCCCAGCGGCATGTAGGCCGAGGTAATCGCCTTGGCCATCGACACGGATGTCGGTTGCATGCCCATGGTCTCAGATCCGAACCATTTACCGGTGCGTCCGAAACCGCAGATCACCTCATCGGCGATGAAGCGCACGTCATACTTGTCCAGCACCGTCTGGATTTTGGAGTAATAGCCGTCGGGCGGAATGATGACACCGCCGGCGCCCATGATCGGCTCGGCAAAAAAGCCGGCCACCGTGTCAGGGCCTTCCCGGACAATCAGGTCTTCCAGTTCGCTCGCCATACGGGTGGTGAATTCGTCCTCCGTTTCGCCATCTTCGGCGAACCTGTAATGATGCGGACACGACGTGTGCATGATGTTGTTGATCGGCAGGTCGAAGTCGGCATGGACAGGCGGCAGGCCGGTCAGCGAACCGGACGCAACCGTCACACCGTGATAGCCCTTGATGCGCGAGATCAGCTTCTTCTTTTCGGGCTTGCCGCGGGCATTGTTGTAGTACCAGGTCAGCTTGACCTGCATATCGTTGGCTTCCGACCCGGATGAGCAGAACAGCATTTTGGATGCCTCGCACGGCACCAGTTCTTTGAGCGTTTCGGCTAGCTCGATCGCCAGGTCATTGGACTTGCCGGCAAAGATGTGGGTGTAGGGTAGCCGGCTCATTTGCTGGGCAGCGACATCGACGAGTTCCTGGTTGCCATAGCCCAGTGATGTGCACCACAGCCCAGCCAGGCCTTCGATGTACTGCTTGCCGTCACTGTCATAGACGTAGATGCCCTTGCCTTCCTCGATAATGGTCGGCCCGGTCTCGCGGAACGTGGACAGGTTGGTATAGGGGTGGATCAGGGTTTCGATATCCCGTACGGCAATATTCGAAAGCTGTTTGTTCATGTTGAAATTTACCTTTTGACAAGCGGGCGCTGGTGCGCACGATCTGCTTGGACTTGAATATGTCAGAAACCATGAGGGGCACACAATGGCCGATATGTCGCTGATAAAGCAGACCGCAAATGCGCTGGTTGCACGGCTCAAAAGCGGTGAAGTGAGCCCGCATGACCTGCTGGACGCACTGGAAGCCCGCATTTCCGACGTGGACGGCAAGGTGAACGCGTTGCCCACACTGTGCCTTGAGCGTGCCCGGACCCATGCTGACGAGTTGTTGAAAATGCCGGTTGGCGAGCGTGGCCTACTGGCCGGCATGCCGGTCCCGATCAAGGACCTGGCCGATGTTGCAGGTGTGCGATCGACTTATGGTTCGCTGATTTTCACTGATAATGTGCCTGAGGTGTCCGACGTGCTGGTCAGCCATCTCGAGGCGGAAGGCGGCATTGTCTACGCCAAGTCCAACACGCCGGAATTCGGCGCCGGCGCCAATACGTTCAACGAGGTGTTCGGCCGGACGCTGAATCCCTGGAACACATCGCGCTCTGCGGCAGGATCGTCCGGCGGCGCCGCGGTTGCGCTGGCGACCGGAACCGCCTGGCTGGCGCACGGCTCCGACATGGGCGGATCCCTGCGCAACCCGGCTTCGTTCAACAATATCTGCGGCATGCGGCCGTCACCGGGCCGGGTCGCCACCAGCCGCGCCAGCCAGGTTGACGGCAATCTCGGGCTCGAAGGCCCCATGGCGCGCAATGTGGAAGATCTGGCCTTGCTGTTTGATGCCATGTGCGGCGAAGAGCCGGGCGATCCGGTATCCAAACCGCGGCCGCCGACCAGTTTTCTCGACCAGGCGCGGTCTGGCTGGACGCCGAAACGGGTGGCGGTGTCGCGCGATCTCGGCATCACGCCGGTTGATCCGGAAGTGGCGGACATCGTCGAGGCAGCGGCCCGGCGCCTGGAGGAAGCAGGTGTTGCTGTCGAAGAGGCCCATCCCGACCTGTCGGAGACCCATGAGTGTTTTCATGTCCTGCGCGCACTGGCGTTCGCTATTGGCATGAAACCCCTGCTGGATGCCCACCGCGACAAGCTCAAGCCCGAGGTCATCTGGAACATAGAACAGGGCTTGGCACTCACGGCGGAAGACATTGCCAAAGCCGAACACCAGCGCGCTGCCATGTTCCAGCGCGGGCTCGAGTTCTTTGAGACTTATGACCTGCTTCTATGTCCGGCGACGATTGTTGCGCCCTATCCGGTGGAAAACCGATTTGTCGAAGAATGTAACGGCCAAAAGTTCGGCAATTACGTTGAGTGGCTGGGCATTGCCTACGCGTTCACCAATATCTGTGCGCCTGCCCTGAGCATACCGGCCGGGTTCACCGGCGAAGACCTGCCGGTGGGCATCCAGGTTGTCGGACGGCCCGGATGCGACGGCCAGGCGCTGGCCGCCGGCAAGCTGCTGCAGGACATTCTGGGTCATCACGAGAGGCTGCCGATTGATCCGCGCGGCTAAAGAAGTAGTATCCGTTATCAATAAGAAAACTTGACCATATGTGAGGGACGCCCATGCAGGGTTTGATGCAGGACTGGCCATTGCTGGTTCACACTATTCTTGATCACGCTTCCAGATGGCACGGGGACCGCGAAATCGTGTCGCGTCGTGTCGAGGGTGATATTTCGAGAACCACTTACCGTGAGCTGGATCACCGCGCCCGGGCCCTGGCCTCGGCGGCACAGGGCAGGCTGGGCCTGAAGCTCGGCGATGTGGTTTGCACAATGTCGTGGAACGGCTACCGGCACATGGAAACATGGTACGGACTGATGGGGCTGGGCTGCGTGGTGCACACGCTGAACCCGCGGCTTTTCGCCGACCAGTTGGCTTACGTGATCAATCACGGCGAGGGCAAGTGGATCTTCCTCGACCTCACCTTCGTGCCCATACTCGAAGCCGTGCAGGACAAGCTGCCCGATGTTAAGGGCTTCGTCATCATGACGGACGGCGAACACATGCCGGAAAGCACGACGCTGAACAACGTCATCAGTTATGAAGACCTCATTGCCGAGGGCGATCGCGGAATGGCATGGCCGTCGTTTGACGAAAACACCGCATGCGGCATGTGCTACACCTCCGGCACTACGGGCAATCCCAAGGGGGTGATGTACTCGCATCGCTCCAACGTACTTCACGCCATGGTCAGCGGCGGAGGCGATGCCTTGTGCATGGCCAGCGCCGACGTGTGGATGCCGGTTGTGCCCATGTTCCATGCCAATGCCTGGTCGCTGGCATTCTCGGTACCCATGGCCGGCGCCAAGATGGTGATGCCCGGCCCGCGCATGGACGGCGAGGCGATCTATGAACTGCTGCATACCGAGAAGGTCACCGCGACCGCAGCCGTGCCGACCGTGTGGCTGATGCTGCTGCAGTACCTGGAAGAGAACCCGGACCTGAAACTGCCGGACCTGCAACGGGTGGTGATCGGCGGTGCGGCCTGTCCGGAATCCATGATGAAGGCATTTGAGGACAAGTACGACACCCAGGTGATCCACGCCTGGGGCATGACCGAGATGAGCCCGCTGGGATCGCTCGGCACCCGCAGGGCCGGACTGGACCATCTCAGTGATGACGAATGGTGGCAGATCAAGCTGAAGCAGGGCAGGCCGGCCTACACCATCGAGATGAAGATCACCGACGATGAAGGTAACGACCTGCCCCATGACGGCACCACGTTTGGTCGCCTCAAGGTGCGCGGCCCCTGCATCGCGAAAAGCTATGCCAAGGGCGATGGCGCTGAGGTGTTTGATGCAGACGGCTGGTTCGACACCGGCGACGTCTCGACACTGGATGAATACGGCTACATGCAGATCACCGACCGCTCCAAGGACGTGATCAAGTCCGGCGGTGAGTGGATTTCATCAATAGACCTGGAAAATGCAGCCGTCGGGTGCCCCGGTGTCGCTGAAGCCGCGGCAATCGGCATGCCGCACCCGAAATGGGACGAACGCCCGGTCCTGGTGATCGTGAAGAAGGACGGGGCCGAGGTCAGTCGCGAGGCGGTGCTTGAGCACATGAAGGACAAGACCGCGAAGTGGGCCATGCCGGACGATGTTATATTCGTCGATGAAATCCCCCACACCGCCACCGGCAAGATCTCCAAGCTGACATTGAGAGAGCAGCTCAAGGACTATGTCCTGCCGACGTCGTAACCAGTGAGCCAAGCGGAACAGAAGATGCGAAAACGAGGTAACCTGCTCGAGCCGATGGAACTGCCCTGTGGTGTCAGTCTGAAAAACCGGATTGCGAAGTCGGCCATGTCGGATTCGCTCGGCGACGGTACCGGTCATCCGACATCCGAACAGATCAGGCTTTATCAGCGCTGGGCCAATGGTGGCGTGGCCATATCCATAATCGGCGAGGTGCAGGGCACCGCTGACTACGCTGAGAAGCCTGGAAATCTTGTGCTCAACGAGGCTTCCGAGCTCGATCGGTTCCGGCAGCTTGCGCAAAAAGGCGGTGAAAACAGCACCCAGCTCTGGCTGCAGCTCGGCCACGCCGCCGCGCTCGCCTATGCGCCGACCAGCAATCCCAAGGGCCCGAGTGCTCTCGATCTGCCGGGTCTGCAGTGTGGGGAGCTGACGCGCGACGAAATTCGCCGGTTGCCGTCGGAATTTGCGCGAACCGCCGATCTGGCGAGGCAGGCGGGTTTTGGCGGCGTGCAGATTCACGCAGCACACGGGTTTCTGCTCAGTCAGTTCCTGTCGCCCTTGTTCAACAGGCGGGGTGACGATTACGGAGGCAGCGTCGCCAATCGAATGCGGCTACTGCTGGAAACCATCGACGCGGTCCGTGCGGCCGTCGGGCCGGATTTCCCGGTCGCCGTGAAACTCAATTCCTCGGACCAGCTTGAGGGTGGATTTGACGAAGACGATGCGCTCAAGGTGACAGCGGCATTGGACAGATCTTCGATCGATCTGCTCGACATCAGTGGCGGGACCTATTTCCCCGGAGCCGCATCCGCCTCGGACGGCGCCGGACGAGGGCCCTATTTTCTCGATTTCGCACGACGCGCGCGCGGGCTCACGAGAAAGCCCCTGATGCTGACGGGCGGTTTCAAGACACGTGCGCAGGCCGAGGACGCCCTGGCCGACGGGGCGATTGATATAGTCGGTCTGGCGCGCGCCCTGGTGCTTGAGCCTTCACTTCCCGAACTTTGGCGAACCGGTCAACTGCCGGAGCCGGTGTTTCCCAGATTTTCATCCCCCCCTGAGGGCGGAATAACTGCCTGGTATACCATGCGGCTAACCGCCATCGGGGCGGATAGCGAGACGCCGGAGTTCGGCGATCTCGAGCAGGCTGTCATGGAATATGACGCACGCGACCGTGCCCGTACCGATGTCTGGTTGCGGCACTTTGGCGGCGATGCCGCGGAACGAACTAGAGGGGACTAGTAATCCACTTTGCACGGTTCAGGCCGGCCCGGCCGCCCCCACCGTCTTCCCCGTGAAAACGGGGATCCATTGCCAGATCGGCACATGTATGCGGCGTGGATTAGATTCCCACTTTCGTGGGAATGACGCCGGAGTGGGGATGTAGCGTGCGTCTATCTGAGCGTCGCCTGCTCCGCCCGGTGCTAACCAACTGCCTCATAGTCGGTGTCCAGCGACAGCTCCCCATGCGCCCGGACCAGGTTCTGCTCGATCAGGTGTTCGACATGGGCCAGCGTCGACAGCGCAGCCGCGGCGTGCAGCTTGGCGTCGATGCCGGCATAGACCTTTTTGACCACGCCCATGATGGTGCGCTCGCCGGCCGCAATCTGCTGCAATATCGCCTTTTCGCGCATTTGCCGGTGGGCGAGAAACGCCCGGGCAAAGCGCTGCGGGTTCTGCTTGGCCGGGCCATGGCCGGGCAGGTAGAGCCGGTCCTGATCCCGCGCCATCAGGGTGCGCAGCGACGAGAAGTAATCCGCCATATGCCCGTCGGGCGGCGCGATAACGGACGTTGACCAGGCCATGACATGATCGCCGCAAAACAGCGTCTGCTCCTCGTTCAGCGCGAACGCCATGTGGTTGGAGCAATGGCCCGGCGTGAAGACACTTTCCAGCGACCAGCCGCTGCCTTCAACAATGTCGCCATGGGTCACCTCGACGTCCGGGTGAAACTCATGGTCACCGGCGGCATCCAGCGTGATGTCGCCCGACGTGATCGCCTTGGCTGGGCGTCCTGACCCGTGCGGGCCATATCCATAGGTCCTTGCACCGGTGGCCTGCTGCAGCCTGCGGGTGAGCGGCGAGTGATCGCGATGGGTGTGGGTGATGATGATATGGCTGACGGTTTCACCGCGCACCGCGTCGAGCAGGGCTTGCAATTGGTCTTCATCTTCCGGGCCGGGATCGATGATGGCGACCTGGCCGGTGCCGACAACGTACGAATTGGTTCCCTTGAAGGTGAACGGGCCGGGATTGTTGCAGGTCACCCGGCGGACCCGGTCGCTCAGCCGGACGCACACGCCGGGCTTCACGTCAAAATCCTTGTCGAACGATAACTCGGTCATGGGAGGTATACACATTGTCCTGTTGCGGCGGCGTCAAAACGCAAATATACCCATGGACCAGCAATTCACATCCGTCAAACTCTCCAGAAGGGTACCTCAGAAATGACCGCACTTTCCGCCTCCTCCCCGACACTTGCCGGTACCCTGCTCGGCGACGATGGCCGCTTGAGTGCTGCGCGCATGGTGCTGCTGGCCGTTGCGGGATCGCTGCTGTTGTGGGTATCGGCCAAGATTGCCGTGCCGTTCTGGCCGGTGCCGATGACCATGCAGCCGTTTGCGGTGATGGGTATAGGCGCGGCCTTCGGCTGGCGTCTCGGCATGGCGACCGTGGCGCTCTACCTGATGGAAGGCGCATTGGGCCTGCCGGTGTTCTCCGGAACCCCTGAAAAAGGCATCGGCGTTGCCTATATGGCCGGTCCGACCGGTGGCTATCTCGCCGGGTTCGTGCTGGCGGCCGGTGTCACCGGCTGGCTGGCGGAGCGCGGCTTTGATCGCAATGTGGTGACCATGGTGCTGGCGATGACGGCAGGCACCATCGTGCTTTATGCAATGGGTCTGGCGTGGCTGAGCCATCTGATCGGTGTTGAAAAGGCCCTGGTGTTTGGCCTGTATCCGTTCGTGCTCGGCGATGCCGTAAAAATTGTCCTGGCCGCCCTGATCTTCCCGGCCGCCTGGAAATGGCTGTCGGCGAAAGGCTGACTGGACCATGCCCGAGGCCTTCATCTGCGATTATGTGCGCACCCCCATCGGCCGCTTCGGTGGCGCACTGTCCGGCGTGCGCACCGACGACCTTGGCGCGGTGCCTTTGAAAGCCTTGATGGAGCGCAATGCCTCGGTCGACTGGGCGGCAATTGACGACGTCATCTATGGCTGCGCCAACCAGGCCGGCGAAGACAACCGCAATGTGGCGCGCATGTCGTTATTGCTGGCCGGCCTGCCCGATAGGGTGCCGGGTGCCACCATCAACCGGCTGTGCGGTTCCGGTATGGATGCCATGCTGACGGTAGCGCGCGCCATCAAGGCGGGCGATGCGGATATCGGCATTGCCGGCGGAGTTGAATCCATGAGCCGGGCGCCGTTCGTCATGCCAAAAGCCGATACGGCGTTTTCGCGCAAGGCGGAGATTTATGACACCACCATTGGCTGGCGCTTCGTCAACAGGCTGATGAAACAGCAATACGGCGTCGATTCCATGCCGGAGACGGCGGAAAACGT
>JBPCVV010000173.1:0-4360 GCA_051010195.1 Anderseniella sp.
ACCAGCATGAGGAACGATACGCCAGACATCAACAGATTGATGCCTACCATCAGCCCAATTGCCCAGGCTGCCGTTCCTGGCAAGCCCGCCAGCAACATCAGGCCCAGAACAGCTGCCATTGCGCCGCTGATGATCACCCAAACCCATCCTGCCTGAGGCCGCACCCTGAAGCCCAGTGCGAACTTCATGCCACCTTCAATAATCAGGGTTAGCGCCAGAAAGACCGTGAGCGTGACGATACCGGCGAGAGGGAAAAAAGCCAGCCATACCCCGGCAAGGACGTACAAGGCGCCTACAAGTAGGTTCCAGAAAAAGCCGCCCCAGCTTTTCACCGAAAACGCATGAATAATCTGGCCAATTCCGCTGACCAGGAGCAGCCAACCAACAAAAATCTTTACTGCAATCGTCGTCATCAAAGGCAACGCAATCCCGGCTAAGCCAACGATTATGAGAAGAACGGCAAGAGCGATAAACCAACCACGGTTCTCAGCAAGTGCTGCGTTCAGCTTTGCAAGGTCTTGCTCGCTCGGTTCGGTTACCTGATCAGATGACATTATTCATCTCCATAATCTGAAATTGGCGAAGTTCGCCGCTACCTTATAGCGCCGCTCGGCTAACCATTCAAACAGTGATCTTCCCAATTTCAATGGACAGTTCAAAAGGATCCGGTTGCCTGTTTTTCCAATCCGGCCTGGCGGATGTCTGCCTTGCTATCAACTGCGGTCATCATGCTTCGGCTTCGTCTTGAAACACCTCCCGGCGCCAACAGCGCTTCAGTCTAGAGCGACATGGGTTCATGTGAACCCATGAAGTTGTTCTGGTACTTTGGAATCGATCAGTCTTTCGCGGCGTCCCTTGTGGAGCGTCATCGATTTGATGCTGGGCGAATTGGACTAAGGCTCCTTCAAGCGACAACTTGAAAATTCGACATCCATCAACTACGGTGCCTGTCTTGTTCTGATGAGTATTGAGTGTTGTAAGTCTTGAAGAGCTTGGCTAACCGACCACACCGAAATTTTGTTGCCTTGTTTCTGACAGCCGCCCTGTTGGTGTTGGCAGCTGCATCAGAGGCTGACGCAAGGCGTTCCAGAAATGCGCTAACCGGTGCAGCAATTGGCGGCGGCGTCGGTGCGCTCGTGGGCGGATTGCGCGGCGCCGGAACTGGTGCAGCCATTGGAGCCATCGTTGGCGCGGTTCGGTAAGTGCCCGCTGAAATCGTCTCACAGTTTATTTTGCAGTAAGGAGAAACAACATGGCGATCAGACTGAGCGTGAGCGTTCGGACTATCATGGTGGCTGGATTGGTTTCAGCGTTTCTGGTGGTGTTGATTATTCCCTCGGCTGACGCCAGACGTGCCAGGAACGCCGCAAGGGGTGCACTCCTAGGTGCGGGAGTTGGTGCCCTCGTGGATGGCGGAAGAGGCGCTAGAACGGGCGCAGCAGCAGGCGCACTCGTCGGTGCGCTGCGCTAGACGCCGAAGCGATTATTGAAGCCGGCGCCAGCTACCGGTCCGGCGTGTGACATGTTTGGAATATCCGAACAGACTGGAGAGAAGTATGAACAAGACCTGGATTTCAATCACGGCCGCCATTGGTTTTTCTTGCGCACTGACGGGCACGGCAGGTGCTGATGAAGCGGCCGAAAAGATGGTCGATGATGCTCTGCAGTACATGTACCACAGCTGCAATAGCGTGGTTGATGAGGCAGAAAATGACAACGCATACATCGACAAGGTCATCCGCGCACTGACTGCGGTCTCGCTGTACAATCACGAGATAGATATTTCCAAATACGCAAAGACCGACGACGAAAAGACCGCTTTGCACGACAAGTTCGTCGAAGCAATCGCAAAGAAATGTAAATCGGACAAAGAGGCCTTGCTCGCAGGCGTCATCGACGATGCTGTTGTGTACGCCTTGTCGTTGAAATAGGGGATCTAACATCAACCGGCGCGGCGATAGTCCAGATGGGGATTGCAGATCCTGACGAGTATCAGAACTACCTGGCTGGCTGCAGGCCTGTATGTCAGTGGTAAGGTGGCGAGGGTCTCGTTACATCAAAGAATGAAACGCTCGTTGTTGAGGGCGAGCGGGCCTATCCGAGCACTGTGATAATGAAGTTTGCAAGCATTGACCAAGCACGCAAGTGCTACAAAGCCGCTGATTAAAAATCACTTGCCAGACACCGCCCCAGATCAGTTGAGGCAAACCTCGTTTTGGTAGAGGGCACAACCTAACAACGCCGCCGCGGTGGCTCAGCTGCCAAACAAGGACACGCAAAGTGTTGTGTCGGCCCTGATCAGACAGGCCGATAAACTGCCCCGTGAATTGTATAAATTTCCTCACATGGGACACGGGCTGGATATTCCCACAAAGACGCGATCGTCCGCCCGGTCAGCCTCATCCTTATTGCGGCACAACGACTAATGGGTCCTGACCCTAGGGTTCCTGGCCGCTAGCTTCTTTCGGCTTGAAATTTACAGACCCCTCCGGTGGATAG
Organism: Anderseniella sp.; assembly: GCA_051010195.1. Lineage (GTDB taxonomy): Bacteria > Pseudomonadota > Alphaproteobacteria > Rhizobiales > Aestuariivirgaceae > Anderseniella. Next base: position 2,500 of record JBPCVV010000173.1, read on the forward strand.
TTGAGAGTATTTTTCAGCGCCTCACGGTGTGGCTCAGGCATATCGGGAAACGGAAGCTCTCCCGCCTCTCGCCAAGCTTTGACCTGCTCTTCAGCGGCGCTCGCCAGTTCTACGTTTTTTTCATTCTCCTTTGACTGATAGATGACCTGAGTTGGTATTGCGAGACGTGCGCCGGCTTGTTCAATGATTTCGAGTGTTCGGAAGTAAATGTCTTCGCGAATCGCATGGTACTCCCCCCAGTTAATAGTATCCACGTAGGCAGTCAGCTGAATGTCAAGCGAGTGTTCTCCAAAACCGACCAGGCGCAGACGTGGCCAGTCGACCTTTGGATGAGCAAACAGCATCTCACTTAGTTTGGCCAGGACGTAGCGAAGCTGATCCGTGCCCGTATCCAGCGGGAGGCCAAACTTGGTGCGCAACAGTATATACTTCATGTCGCTGTAGTTGATGAGCTGGTAATCAGCAAACTGGGAGTTCGGTACCGAAATGAGATTTCCATCCCACTGGCGAATGCGGGTAGACCTCAGGCCGATCTGCTCGACACTGCCAGACACGTCGCCAAACTGGCAGAAGTCGCCGACCCGAACCGGCTTGTCCAGATACAGCGTGACCCCGGCAATCAGGTTTTCAAGTGTCGGGCGAGCGGCCAAGGCGCCGGCCAGGCCACCCACGCCCAAACTGCCAACGACAGCTTCAATTGGCACGCCAAGTCTGTGGGCGCCGGTTGCAAACAAAATGATGACAAGGACCCAGGCGGCAACTCGGAAAAATATGAAGATCAATTGCGCGTCGATCCAATTCGGGTCGATACTTCTGGTCTTTATGATCGCAGCGGCAACCGCCTTGCCGAGGTTCAAAATCAGGACAGCGGCGAGCAAGAAAACCATAGCAAAGAGGCTGATGTCGATAATGTAAAACGCAGCATCGACGATAATGATCTGACGGTCCAGAAGGGATCGGACAAAGAGAGTGAGGCCAATCGCGCCGAGCGCCAATGCGCTGCGTCGCCAATATCGATGATCCCCGTCACGGCTGCGTGAGTAGCGGTGCGCAGCCATCAGGGCCAGGCACCAAATGCCGATAATTGCAAAGGTGGCGAGCCACTTCCAGACTGCCTGATCAAAAACCGGTTTTTTCAGCCAGTCCGGCAGCCGCTCAATCCCGGCACGCGAAATCATGGGGCCCGGAACGACAGAGAAAAGCTCGTACAAACCCTTCATTGTTCCGGGTTGGGGGGTCATCGGGATCGTTCGCTTATAGAGATCACGTACTCGATCAAGCGTGGCTGCAGAAAACAGAAACTCGCCCTTTCTTGGTCCCGTTTCGATTTCGACAATAGTAATGCCCGTGTTCGGAATTCGGTAGACGATTGATCCACCGCGCGCTGCAGATCTTAGTGTCTCAACATCGGGGATCTGATCGTATTCAGGCAGCACGGCATGATCCAGAATTTCGTTCAGCTGAATTGCGGCTTTCTGTGAACGTCTAGCGGCTTGTGCGGCAGGTAACTGACTGGTGTCGAGGCTGCGAATTGCCCGGGTCTTTGAGTGACTTGTTTCTGGGACAGGAACCGTTGGGGATGCGTAAAACGCGCGGTAGGTCGCTTCCATGTTGTCTCGAAAACTCTTCAACGTAGCAGCGGGACTGGATGTATCTGGAGGTGACAACGGGTTAAGCCCCGGCTCAGCCGCCAGTCCCGCCCCGGAGGCACCGAGCGCACAAAGCAAAAAAACCGCACTCAACAAAACCAGCCAGGGCCTTGGTTTTCGATTTGAGCAGTCACCAGTCTCCGACATCATAACCTCCACTGTTTCCGTCCGCCCCAGCAAATGGACCGTTCACTCCATCAGAGATAGGCAGG
>JBPCVV010000174.1:0-19041 GCA_051010195.1 Anderseniella sp.
TGTTGAGTTTTATGAGTTTGGGATCGGTGGCATTGAGCAGATACTGCGACTGGTCCGGGAGCAGCCATGCACCGGCCTTGTCAATGCCGATCAGGGCAACATCGTATTTGTCACGGTCGATAGCATCAGCCACGTTTTTCGCTGATTGAAGCGAGACTTCGTGCTCGGCAGATTTACCACCGAACAGAATTCCGACTTTCAGTTTCTTGTTGGCCATATACCCTCTGCATTGCCGTCGCGACTGCTGTCCGGACCGGCAACCTATCAGGAACTATGCCGACGACCCACCCCTGCTTTCGCGGATGGCGAGCAGGTCAGCGCGGCAGCGTGGACAACCAGTCGAACAGCTTATCGAAACCGCCGAACGGATACATGTGCGGGCCCATGACCTTGAGTTCAGGGTTTGCAGCGTGAAGAGCCGCCAGGTCTTCGATGAACTTGTCAGGCGTCGAGACGGTCAGCAGCTTGGTGATGTTGAGCGCCTGCTTGCGGATGAAACGGGCCGAGTTTCCAACACCGCAAACCGCGGCGTATTTTGCCAGCGTTTTGATGGATGCAGGCCCCGGAATACCAACGAAGGCCGGCAGATCGATGCCGTTATTACGCAGTACCTTGGCCCATTTCGCCACTGGCGCTGCTTCAAACAGAAACTGGGTCGAGATAAAGCCGTCCAGGCCGGCGTCCCTGATATACGCCTGTTTTTCGCTCAGGGCCTGCATCAGCATAGCTTCGCCGTGCCGGCTGGAGATGTCGGCATTGCCTTCCGGATGACCGGCCACACCAAGCGCCCTGGCGCCATTGGCTTCGAACACGCCGGTCTCCATCAGCTGCAATGCGCAGTGATAATCGCCTATGGGTTCAGGAGCGCCACCGCCAAGCACCAGGTAGCGCGTCACATCGCCGGACACCGCCAGCCGCTCGACACGGGTTTTCAGATCATCCTCGTTCTGGACGAAGCGGGCGGGAATATGCGGCACCGGCTCTAGGCCCAGTTTCCGGATTTCCGCAACTGCCGAAATCTGGTCTTCAAGATGCGACGGATCGACAAGTGCCACGAACACATGGCTTCCAGGCGCCACATGCTGCGCAATGAGCGGCAGCTTTTCGGCCTGCCGTGGCGTGATCTCCAGCGTCATGTTTTGCAGGAATGCTGCAGTTGCGGTTTGATTGCCGGCAGCCGGGATTACTGTTGTTGATGCGATACCCATTGACGAAGTCCTCATAAGCAGATAGCTGCAGATCATGCGCTATGTGTCAAAAGACAGGCATGGTTTTTGCGACTTGGCAGTGACAGATGCGACGCGTTTCCACACAATGTGGTCGGCGTGCAGCGCCGGCAATGGTTCGGGGCAAATGAGCGGGTTTTGTATAATGCGTGCCGCTGTTGCCCGCATCTCTATGAAAGTCCACGGCGATGTTTGGTGACAAATCCAGAGACTTGCCGATGCCGATTGCCCTGGTCCTGGTGCCGGAGTTTACGCTGTTACCGGTAACCTCGGTGATCGACCCGTTACGCCTGGCCAACCGACTGTCCGAAAAACAGCTTTACAAATGGTCCATTCATTCAAGTGATGGTTCACCCATCACGGCGTCCAACGGCATTACGCTGGTGCCTGACGGCAATCTGGATACCGTACCCGAGCATGCGACCGTCATCGTCTGCGGCGGCACGAATGTGCACCAGTACGGGGGAAAAACCTTGTTCAACTGGCTGCGCAAGCAAGCCAGGCTCGGCACCGACATCGGGGCCATTTGTACCGGCGCGCAGTTGCTGGCGATGGCCGGACTGCTCGACGGGTACACCTGCACCATCCATTGGGAAAACCAACCGGGCTTTATCGAGGAATTTCCGGATATCAATGTCACGTCCGGCCTTTACGAAGTCGACCGTGACCGCTTTACCGGCGCCGGCGGGACATCGGCACTGGACATGATCCTGTCGCTGGTTTCGACCCAGCACGGACAGGTGCTGGCCTCCAGCGTTGCAGAAAACATCCTGCATTCGCCGATCCGGCAGCCGGGGGAACATCAAAGGATGTCGCTGCCGGCCCGGATCGGCGCCCGCCATCCGAAGATGGTCGGCATCATCGAGCAGATGGAAAACAACCTGGAAGAACCGCTGTCGCCCAGCCTGCTGGCGCGCCAGGCCGGCCTGTCGACCCGGCAGCTTGAAAGACTGTTCCGGCGCTACCTGGACCGTTCGCCGAAACGCTACTACCTGGAACTGCGTCTGAAGAAGGCCCGCTCGCTCTTGCTGCAAACCAGCATGTCCGTGATCAACGTGGCCCTGGCATGCGGATTTTCATCACCGTCGCATTTTTCCAAATGCTATCGCGCTTACTATTCACGAACGCCGTATCGCGAGCGCGGCCTGCCGGCGAACTCTGCGGCAGACGAGCAGACCTAGCCATCGCCCCGGCGTGCCGCCGGCAGGGTTAGCACAGCATGCAGGCCGCCTAGGTCGCTCTTGTCGAGGAACAGTTTACCGCCATACATGGCGGCTGTTTCGCTGACGATCGACAGGCCGAGGCCGGAACCGGGCTTGGTTTCATCAAGCCGCTTGCCGCGTTCCATGACAATGGCGGCACCGCCGTCGGGCAGACCCGGTCCGTTGTCTTCCACACACACATCAATCCAGGCGATCCGCTTGTCCAGCGGTGATTTTGACCGGCGGACGCCGACGGCTACCTTGCCATTGGTCCATTTGAAGGCGTTGTCCAGTAGGTTGCCGACCATTTCCTCCAGGTCCTGGCGCTCGCCGCGGAAGCGGATTTCAGTGTCGTAGTCAGTTTTGACCGATATCTTGCTGTCGACATGAATGCGTTCCAGCGTGCGCACGATGGACTGCACCACGTCGCTGGCGTCGGTGGAAGAACCGATGGTCTTGGCACGCGCAGCCCGCCGCGCACGATCCAGGTACATCGACACCTGGTCGCGCATGACGCCGGCCTGTTCAGATACTTTCCTGCCCAGGGTACCGCCGTGTATACCGGCCTCATTGGTCAGAACACTGAGCGGCGTTTTCAGTGCATGAGCCAGATTGCCGACCTGGGTGCGGGCGCGCTCGATGACCTCCGTGTTGGATTTCAACAACAGATTAAGCTCATCCGTCACCGTCTGAATCTCGTCGGGATAGCTGCCGGCAATGCGCTCCTGCTCGCCTTCGCGGATCTCCGACAGTTCGCCCTGCAGGTCCGACAACGGCCGCAGACCGTACCTGACCTGCAGCAGGATGGCGGCGACTAGCCCCACACCGAGCAGTCCGAGCACGGCGATCAGTGCATTGTTGAATGCGGATACCTCGGTCTGCAGTTCGTCAAAGTTGCCGGCCACCAGGAAGGAATACTGCTCCTTGCTGCCGAACAGGGTGAAGCGCTGTTCGATGACCCGCAGATTATTGCCGGACTGGTCCTTGAGGTAACCGCTCATGCGGTTGCCGGGCCGCCGGTCGGATTGCATGAACTGGGTCAGCGGCAGTCGTTCATCAAGCAGTGAGGCAGATGCGACCTGTCGCGAGGGATCACCATCCAGCGACGAGATCTGCCAGTACCAGCCTGCCAGCGGAATTTCAAACCGCGTGTCGGCCAGCACATTGTTTATTTTCGGCACTTCCTTCTCAAGCTCAACCGAGGCGAGCAGGCCATCCATGACGGCCTGCAAGCGGGCATCAAGGCTGCGCTCGACCGCCGCGGTAAAAAGAGAACTCAGGAGAATACCGGCAGCGATCAACAGCACGACACTGACGACCGAGGCAGCTGCGATCAGCCGGAATGCAAGTGAACTACGACTGATCATCCGGCTCTGACAGGCAATAGCCAAGACCACGAACGGTTTTCAGAACGTCGATGCCGAGCTTCTTGCGAAGCCTGCCGACAAACACTTCGATGGTGTTGGAGTCACGGTCAAAATCCTGGTCATAAAGATGCTCCACCAGCTCCGTCCGGGAAATGACCTTGCCCTTGTGATGCATCATGTAGCTGAGCAACCGGAATTCCAGCGAAGTGAGCTTGACGGCGCTGCCGTTGACCGCGACCCGTGCGCTGCTGGTATCGAGCGTCAGATCTCCACAGGTCATCTCGGACGATGCGTTGCCCGATGCCCGGCGCAACAGGGCGCGGACCCTTGCCAGCACTTCTTCCATGTGAAAGGGCTTTGCAACATAGTCATCTGCACCGGCATCAAATCCGGCGACCTTGTCACTCCAGCGATCACGGGCTGTCAAAATGAGCACCGGCATCTTGCGGCCGTCACGGCGCCAGTTTTCCAGTACGCTGACCCCGTCCATGACCGGCAGGCCGATATCGAGAATGATGGCGTCATAAGGTTCGGTGTCACCGAGGAAATGACCTTCCTCGCCATCGGTTGCCGTATCGACAGCATACCCGGCGTCGCAAAGCGCGGTCACCAACTGCCGGTTCAGGTCCGGATCATCTTCAACTACCAGTAAACGCAAACCATCCTCGCATATTTAGACCATGCAGTCCTAGCGGCAGCTCAGAACCCGCCCGCTCTGCGCATCCACGACACAGCGCTGGGCGCTGCCGCCAGATACAACGGTCACTATAAACCTGCCACCTTTTTTGACCACCTTTACCGCACGGCCGCCGGCAGCACGCTCGGCGGCACGTTTGGCGCTGGATGCGCCGGCTACTCGAATAAGAGGTGCGATTGCTCCAGAGCCGCGCGGTGCAAGGCGGCCCTGCTTCCTGAGGGCCCGGTAAGCCCGTGTACCCGTAGCCCGATTGGGCCTGAAACCACCATTTGCGTCCATGAGAGGCAGCGAGTCGACGGCCTCAGGCGCCTCAGCTCCGGTCATGACCTCCAGGACAGAGGCTTTCGTCATCGACGTCACCGGTCCCGCAGACGCAACGACGCCTGCAGTGCCTGTGCCTATCATCAGGCAAATGAATGTTATCAATAGCTTTTTCAATTTGCTCACTTCATGGGGTGCCGATTTTGAGCCGGATCCTGCATTATTACACATGAACACGTGATGAACACCTAATCAGGTATCTCAAAATCCGGCGAAATTAGCAATTTCCGACACGGGTGCCCGGTCAGTTTTCAGCGAATTGATAGGTGCGGCAGGATCAGGAACACCCAGTGCAATGCCGCAAAACAGCATCCAGTCTTCCGACGGATTGGTGTGACGAGCCACTGATTTGTGCCACATGGCCCAGAATTCCTGCCCGCATGTCGCCAGCCCGCGCGCGGTTGCGGCCAACATCAATGTCTGGATGAACATGCCGGCATCGGACCACTGGCCGGGTTGCATCTGCCGGTCCAGGTAAACAAACAGGCCCACCGGGGCAGAAAACAATTCGATATTGCGGCGAAACTGCTTCATCCGGCCCGCCTTATCCTCTCGGCCGACACCAATGGTGGCGTACAGATCCTCACCGCACTTGTGACGCCGGGCAAAGTAAGGCTCTTTCAGGTTCTGCGGGTAAATGCGGTACTCGCTACCTTCGCCGCGCGGCAGGTCTGCGACCTGTGTCTTCACGTCGCTGACAAGCGCGGCGAGCGGTTCGCCGCTCAGTGCAATCACGTGCCAGGGCTGCAGGTTGCCGCCGGACGGCGCGGTGGCTGCGATGGCGAGCAGGTCTGCGACCGTTTCGCGGTCAACGGGTTTGTCTGCAAGAAATGCACGGCAGCTGTAGCGCGCGCGTGCTGCGTCTTCAACATTCATAGAAGGTTACCACCGGTCAGAGGAAAGTCAGCTGACCGGCAGACTAGAGCAACAAAGGTTCAAGTGAACCCATAAAGTTGCTCGATCACTTTGGACGCGATCCGTCGGCCAGCAGGTGAAGCCCGCAACTGGCTGCCCAGTTGGCCGAACCCATCGCAGAAAGCCGGTTTGACCACGTCACCGCAGGGGCTGGACAAGGCAGCAACGCTGCTGATCTGGCGAAAAGGTGCGACGTCGCCAAAGATCAACGCCCTCATCGAAATTCTCGCTGATCAAGGCCAGTCGCAGATCCGCGATGGCAGGTCCTCCAGCGCCACCTGATCTTCGCTGGTCACTTTGTCGCGCACTGAGATACCGGCAGCATGTACGCTTTCCGGCGAGCCGGAAATCAGCGGATGCCAGACATGCAGTGGTTTTTCCTCCCAGATCAAACGGTAAGCACAGGTGTCAGGCAGCCAGCCGAGTTCGGTGACATTGCCCGGGTCCAGCTTGATGCAATCATCCACAATGTCATGCCGGTTGGCGTAGCTCTTGCAGCGGCAGGTCTGGCAATTGAGCAGCTTGCAGCTCACATCGGTAGTATATATATCTCCGGTGTCTTCATCTTCCAGCTTGACGAGACAGCAGCGGCCGCATCCGTCGCACAGGGACTCCCATTCCCCGCGCGACATGTCCTTCAGTTTCTTGACTTCCCAAAACGGGGCTGAGGATTTCATGTACTGGCGCTCAAGATCATGTGAAGTTGCAAAGTTGTTCAAGTATCTGTTTTAAGTTAGGGTCCTGACCCTAATGAAATCCGGACCATATAGACAAACAAACAGGCACGGTTGAAGTAGCACACTAAAGAGCACAATTCGACTGAAGATACCGGTTGATGACGGCTCAATACCGCACCTGAAAATACCGGAAGCAAGAGATTGATTGACAATTCGATACTCAGGAAAATTTTCCAGTTCTTCATGAAGCTGGACGAGCTGTTTTCCCACTATGCCTTTGAGCTCTATGACGGTCTCAGACGGGGCTGGCTTGCCTATTCCCAGTTCCTGATGCGCTTCCGGGTCACCGGTTTCAAGCGGGTCGTCGTCGATCTTTTCGATGATGCGGCGACATTCGGCACTGTGTTTGCCCTCGGCGTCATCACCGTTGCCCTGCCGACCCTGAACGAAACCGACGATATCTGGAATTCCGGCCGCCAGTACGCGGTTACCTTTACTGACATCAACGGGGAAATAATCGGCAAGCGCGGCGTCTTGCAAGATGACGCGATTCCGCTGGAGGAAGTTCCGCCGCATCTGGTCAAGGCGGTGCTGGCGACCGAGGATGTCCGCTTTTTCCAGCACTTCGGTCTCGATGTTGTTGGTACTTTCCGCGCCATGATCGCCAATGCCAAGGCGCAGGATGTTGTTCAGGGCGGCTCGACCCTGACCCAGCAGCTGGCCAAGAACCTGTTTCTGTCGCCGGAACGCTCGTTGCGCCGAAAGGTCCACGAAGCCTTCCTGGCCCTGTGGATCGAGGCACGGCTGGGCAAGGCCGATATCCTCAAACTGTACCTGGATCGCACCTATCTCGGCGGCGGCACCTACGGCATGGAAGCGGCAACCCAGTTCTACTTTGGCAAGTCGGTACGGGATGTGAGCTTGCCTGAAGCAGCCATGCTGGCAGGCCTGTTCAAGGCTCCGTCGACTTATGCCCCGCACGTCAACCGCAAGGCCGCAATCGCGCGGGCAAATGTGGTGCTGGGCCGGATGCTGGACGTCGGTTACATCACTCAGGGCCAGTTCCTTGAAGCCAGCCAGAACCCGGCTAAAGCCGTTGAAAACGATATCTTTGCAAGCCCGAATTACTTTCTCGACTGGGCCTACAAGGAAACCCTCGCTGTCATGGAGGAGCAGAACCTGACGGATGACTATGTGGTCGAGGTCAAGACAACCATTGATCTGGCGATGCAGAAAGCTGCCAAGGTGGAGACCGCCAACATGCTGGCGGCAGAAGGCGAACGCTACAATGCCAGCCAGGCAGCACTGGTTTCCATGACGCCGGCCGGCGCCGTCAAAGCCATCGTCGGCGGTAACAATTATGAAGAGAGCCAGTTCAACCGGGCGACCGATGCATTGCGCCAACCCGGGTCGGCGTTCAAACCGTTTGTATACCTGGCCGCCCTGCTCGACGGCATGACACCGGAAACACCAATTGTCGATGCACCGATTTCCATCGGCAGGTGGTCGCCGCGAAACTACTCACATCGCTATGCGGGGCGGACCAACCTGATCACTGCCCTGTCGAAATCCTACAATACGGTCCCGGTTCGCATCATGACCCGGGTCGGGCGCAAGAAGATAATCGAAGCCGCCAAGCGCGTTGGCGTTGAGGCCGAGCTGTTGTCGGTGCCCTCCATGGTTCTGGGCGCCAACGGGATGACGGTTCTGGACATCACCAGGGGATATGCAACCTTTGCAAATGGCGGCAGGCTGAGCAACCCGCATACTGTGCTGGAAATTCGCCGTACGTCCGGCGAGATCATCTACAACCGCAGACGCCACGCACCGCCTGAGCGCCAGGTCATTCCGGCATCGGTTGCCAGTGATCTAACCCGCATGCTGGGCCAGGTGATAAAAGCCGGCACCGCCAGACGGGCCGACCTGGGCTACACGCCTGCGGCCGGCAAAACCGGCACTACCCAGAGTTACCGTGACGCCTGGTTCGTCGGGTACACGGGCAAATACGTTACAAGCGTCTGGTATGGCAATGATGATTATACACCGACCCGCAGGGCCACCGGCGGTTCGATTCCGGCGCGTACCTGGAAAGCCTACATGCTGCGCGCAGACCGGGCCAAGAGGCCTGTGTCCCTGCTCGGCCTGCCCGCCGAAGAGGAACATTTTGCCTTTCTGGAGAAAAACCGTAACACGCTGGACAATATCGGCGGACCGGAAGTGGAGGTTGCCGCCGTACAGACCGAGGAGCAAATCCAGACCGACGGATCGGATGACGGCACCGGCGAAGACGCTGTCGTCAACGTCCTCAGGGACATGTTCACCCTGTTCAAGAACGAGGACAGCAGGCTCAAGGTCATCAAGCGGAAGCGGAACAAAAAAGCCCGTCGTTTGTCCAGAAACCGTCGCGCTGAAAAACGCGACCGGCGTCGCAGCGATGTTCGCAAACGCAACTCCAAGAGATTGCGTGACCTGCTCCAGACACGCTAGTGATTGGGCTGTGGATCAGGTTGATTCTTATCTCAACTTGCCACGCTATGGATTATAAGGGTTTATGAGATTTTGAACCGGCTTGGCAGGTGGGTGTGCTTCCACTTTCACGACCGGTCTTTTACCAGCGTTGTGAGGACATGAATCCATCAGTCAGGTTTGCAGTGAGTGTTCTGGTTGGTGTCACCGTGGGCATTGTCAGCGCGCGTTACATGACCACTGAAAAGAGCCCCTTTTTCACAGAGCGATACGGCAACTGGAACAACTGGCCAGTGGCGGGAAATCCGGCAAACAACCCCTATACTCAGGCGAAGTTCATTGCCAACGGCCAGCTGCCGGAACACTTCAGTGAAGTGCTGACGTTTTACCGCAACCAGGACGACGAAGGCGACCAACTGGCAGAAGACTGCACATATATCATGTCCATCAACCGGCCAACCGCGCGGCGATGGTCAATTTCCCTGACAGGGAACGCGGGCCGCACGCCACAGGTGATGACCCAGGACGATGTTGTTTCCATGGGTGACAAGGTCACCGTCCTGCTGTCTGCCTTGCCGCAACCGGGAAACTGGCTGCGCATGGCAAATACCGACGGTCCGCGGGTCGTGTTTCGCCTGTATGATGGTGATACTATCACGGCCCAGGGGCCGACCGGCGGTACGCTGGGATTGCCCAGCCTGACCCGGGTGTCCTGCTCATGACATCAACTCGATCATTCTGGGCCCTGTTCACCGTACTGACCGCCATAGCGGCTCATCTGTGCTACATTCTGTTTGTGCCGCCGCAACAGTTCCAGACGAAACTGGATACAATTCTCACCGAAAACGGCATCAACAAGCTGACACTGGCGGCACCTGGAACAGCGGCTGCCAGCATAGCGGAATATCCCGGTGAACTGATCTATGCGGTGTGCCTGTTTGACTTGTCTACCGGACCGCTGCGCATCAACGCACGGGTACCTGATCAGTACTGGGCTCTGGAGGTTTACAATACGCGCGGCGGCACGATTTACACGCTGAACGATCAGCAGGCGCCGCGCAAGCAGTTCAGCCTGTACCTGTATGATGATGATCCGGATCCGGAAGCCATCGTGAATGCGGCCAATTCGGTTGGTAGCAGTATCAATTCGATAACCGTGCTGACCGGCACCCAGACGGGCGTCGTGGTCATTCGGTCCGCGGCCGCAAACCAGCTTGAAACTGCAAGATCAGCGGAAGCTATGCGGAACACATCGTGCTCACTGGCGAGCAGCTAAAGCCTTTCTGGCTCAGCGGGATCGCTCCGTTGCCGATACGCGGGTTGAATGCTCAAACAGGTTTTCGCGGCGCTCTCGTCTCACACCGGGAAAGATGATGACTTCGCACTCGCCGTCAGACGCCGATCTCTTAGGCGCACTTTTCCGATGCAGGGTCAAAAAATCCAGTACATTTGTCATTGCCGTTGCCACCTTGAGGCCTTCTGAATTGCCAACTACACATGCGATTAGGCAACTGGTTTGGTTAAAAATTGACTAACCTTGGCGACAAGCAAGGCATAAAGAAGATATTTGACCGGCCTTGTTGCTACCTGAGGAACGCCCGTCCCGCTCGGTCCTCCACCTCCAGAATCCAGATATCCGGGTCGTATCCGGCCTGCCTGGCCAGATATTCATCGACCTGGCCTTGCGGGACTGCCGTTTCAAATCGGGGTTCAAAAATCCTCTCGCCGAGATCATCCAGCAGGGGTCCGGCGGGCGGCCCCATCAGCCAAACTTCATCATCGCTGATTCGAATACAAATGAAGATACTGCCCGCATCGAGGGCGCCCTTGCGAACAACCACGCACGGCAAAGCCGCCAAATCGCAACGTTTGCGGTAGGCTGACACCCAAATGTCGGTTTTCACAGACATGCAGACAGTCCTGGGGTCAAAACCGTCGGTTCATTGCACCGCAATACTGGCCTGATCATTTGTCCCCTGAAGCTCCTGCAAAAGCTCATCCGACACTTCTCCGGTCACCGGCCAACCCCGGTCCGCTTCGAAGGTGCGAATGGCAATTCGTGTCTGCTCGCCCAGTTGTCCATCGATCTTGCCAGGAGAATAGCCGAGCTTTGCCAGCGAAGACTGCACCTGATGCACCGCGATGCTGGTATTGCCGGCATCACTCAGACGGCGCGCAAATTGAATGTGGTCAAGCACGGGGCGCGTCACGACACCAGTTACAGCCAGGCCGTTGACAGCCTGATACTTGCGAATTGCGTCTCGGGTGTCGGCACCGGCCAGCCCGTCCACCACACCGTCGTAAAACCCCATCGATGCCAGTTCACGTTGCGCCAGCAGCACCAGAGACAGTTCCGGCTGAACCTCCAGCGGCAGCGGGATCTCCGGCTCATTGGTATTTTCGGTCTGCAGAATAAGCTGTGCCAGCGGATCGTGGGCAATTTGCCTTGACGATGAGGATTTGACTTCGACATTCACCCTGGCCGATGGAAAGAAACCAGTACTGTGACCAGCCGGCGCCTCGTAGGACATTTCTTCAATTACCGGCGCAGGTGCTGTTGCGGTACGTTCGAACTCGGGGTGTTCGCCTGACAGCAGGTTCATCCACACTGACCCTGCCAGAAATGCCGCCAAACCGGTTCCAACGATCAGGACACCGGTGCGTGGCTCGCGCATTTCGCCGGTATCGTCGTAATCCTGGTCCATCAGGTCTCCTGCCACGGATTTGCGGTTGTGATCTGGGGTCGAATTTCAATTGATGCCACAACGGGGTTAACACAGCCTTGCCTGAGATCGATATTTTCGGTGTCGGGCATCACGAAAAAGGCCGAAAACTGCTGCGTTTCAAAAACACACCTGCAATTTGATTAAAATTTGAATCGATGTTTATTAAAATAAAAATCAAATACTTTTTATGTATTTTATCTGCATGAAACAGTACGTACTCATAATTGCAGCATGAATATTTGGATCAACCGAATGTCATGGGGATTTAGATGGGTATTACAAGAATTCTGGTTATTGGAATGGCAGCGCTGATATTGGCGCCGATGCCGCCCGACGACCCAACCGCGTCGGCAAACCAGTCGCCGGCTGCAGACGTGCAAACACACCAACTAGTTTCGGTAGCCATCGGCACCTTCACCGATGTCAGTTCGTTCTGCGAACGCCAGCCCGTGACCTGCAGGGTCATGAGCGATGTCACGTCCATTGCCCAAGCCAAGGCAAAGTATTCGATCCGGCTGGCATATGAATGGGCTGCCGGCACAGACAGTGATACGACGTACCCGGCAGCAGATGATGCAATTCCGGTTTTCGGCACAGATCGTGAAACCAACACGTTTCCGGAACCGGATGCAGCCGGCGGAAAGAGCATTCGAGACCTCATCGACAGTTCTTCAGCCGACCCGCTGATTACCGGTTCGACCAGGAAAGTCGCGGAAGCCGATGCCGGCACCAACACATTGCGTATCGAAGACATACTGCCGGACTGGCGCGGCCCTGAACCGAGCCGACAAAGTTAGGCATCTAATTAGAACCCCACCCGGCATCCCAACCGGGCTCCTGGGCCGCAAAGCACACCTGCCCATTAGTGTTTTGCGGCCTTTTTTTTGGCTCTGCCACAACACATATCCGTCAAGACGGGAACCAGTCCGGGACAAGCGGACCGGTCAATACCCCATGCGATGCAGTGACAGGTTGTTATCATTGCCGCGACCCATTATCGAATAGACGAACAACCGACTGTTTCAGGTTTCAGGGAGTTCTCAGCTTTGAGCGAACCAAGTTTTGACCAGCTGCTTGATGATTTCGAGTTCCTCGACGACTGGGAGGAGCGCTACAAGTACGTGATTGAGCTGGGCCGCGCACTTGAGCCTCTCGAAGACGAGGCGCGGAACCCCGGCAACAAGGTGCAGGGTTGCGCGAGCCAGGTATGGCTGGTGTCGGAAACCGACAATTCCGGCAATCAGCCTGTATTGACGTTTCGCGGCGACAGCGATGCACTTATCGTCAAGGGACTGATCGCAATCCTTCATATTCTGCTTTCAGGGCGGGCGCCGCGCGACATCATCGAGACTGACGCTCAGGCAGAACTGGCAAAACTGGGCCTTCACGAGGCACTGACACCGCAAAGATCCAACGGCCTGGCGGCAATGATTTCCCGGCTCAAGGCAGATGCCGCGCTATTGGCAGCGTAGATGCGACCTTATACGGCCAGTGAGTCCGGTTCGCCCTGGTCGCACAGCGAAAGGTCAATTTGCAGATCTGCGGCAGGGACGCAGGCATCGAAACCCAGTACCTGTCTTATCGACCCGTCGTCAGCAGCAAATGGCAACCGCAACCAGAACTGGACCAGATGATCCTTGGTTATACGCGGCGACTTGATTGCACCCTGCATGGGCAATCCTGTCTCAACAACAGAGGCGCAGGCACGCTGCCAATACCCGGCGCTTGACATTCGCTCAAGTTCACTGACCTGAAGACCGGTAATTTCCCGGTCAAACACGTCGCGCAATTGCGTGCCGGCCAGGCGCATGCGAAAGCGGCCCGACTGTTCCACGTCGATCAGAGAGATACTGGGAAGCAGGTGCGGAATGGCCACAGGTGTGAAGACCTTCCGGGACGGGATTGCACCATCGATACTGCAGGTAAGCCAGTAGTCAAACAGTTCACACTGCGCAGGCACCACCAGTTGCGCCCTGAAAGCCTCAAAATCGCCGACCACAGTCAAGTCCGTCCCTCTAAGCGGTACATGTCCCAAGGCACTGATCTCAAACCGCTCAGCACCGTCACCGCTTCTGTTCGCCCTACACAGGATATTGGCCATCGCGCAACTGATCCGCAAGGGACACAATGGATAACAGGGCAAATTAATCAAAAACAGCATGCGTTCGCAAAAACGCATGCTGTTTCGAAAGGGCTTGAAATGACCGGAATACTGCCACGGGCATCCTACCCGGTCATCGCCGGCATTTTATCCGCGCTTGCGACGGCCCTGACCGAGGCCAATCTTCTTGGCCAGCTTGGAACGTTCCGCCGCATAGTTCGGCGCAACCATAGGATAATCGGACTTCAGACCCCATTTCTCACGGTACTCTTCCGGCGTCATGTCATAGGACGTGCGCAGGTGCCGCTTGAGGGATTTGAATTTCTTGCCGTCTTCCAGGCAAATCAGGTAATCCGGAGTGATGGAACGATTAATGGCTACCGCCGGTTCCGGCGCCGGTCCGTTGCTGGCCGCACCTTCCTGCGCTGCTTCAGACAATGCGCCGTGAACATGTTTGATCAATGCAGGTATATCTGCCGCGGGAACTGCGTTGTTGCCAACATAGGCGCAAACGATTTCGGCGGTCAGTTCGACATAAGTGGTGTCAGCTTCTTCTATTTCAGACATCTTTTTGTCCTCTCAGGAATGTCGAGTGAAATCTCTCCCCACCAGAGAACTTGGACTCGAACCGTCTTTCGAAGACTCGAGCCAGCTTCGACTTAACTGCGAAAATAACTAAAATCAAGGGGTATACAAAAATTGACACCTCTATACGCAATATATTTCCAATATCCACAGAAACTACCGATTTCTTACGTAAGGATAATCGGAAGTAATCCACAATTGGATTTGGAGGTTTACAGTAGTCTGACAGTTAAGTGGTAAAAGGCCCGGTTTCACGGGATGCCCAATCCCAGTAAGCCAGCAGCATGCGCGCCTTATTGAATGACATTCCGTCGAACTGGGCATGCAGTTCTACCATGCGTTTTTCCCCGCTTATCGGGCATTTGTTGGAGTCCACCCAACGCTGCAGTGCCTGGGCCATCACCAGGCGCGATTGGGCAAGGCATTTGAACGCGACGGTAATGGGTTCGCCACCTGGATCTTTCACGATTTTTCCGGCAGTCTCCGGGGAAATCCGGCAGTACCGCGATAATGTGGCGGCTGCTTCGGAGTCGCCGCTTTCTATCTGCGATACAAGAGTTTCGATGTCTTCCGGAGATGGTTTGCCACCGAAAGCCGGAATGGCGTCCACCTTCATACCGATACTCATAACCTTGCCCAGGGCAGCCGATTCAGTCAGGAAGCGGGTCAAGAGGTAGCGCCGCAAATTCTCGCCGCCCTGCCAGAACATTTCCAGACCAACGGCCTGCGGCAGATCTTTGCGGTTGCACAATGCCGATTCCAGATCGTTGTTGCCGACCACGATGGGCATCAGCTTGACAAAAGCCTGCGTGGACAACTGGCTTTCGGCATTTCGCAGCAGCTCAAGGATTGCTGCCGCATTACCTGTCTCGATGATTGCGTCACAGACCACCACATTCAACAGCCTGCGACGCGCAATGAGCCGCAATTGCTGTTCACTGCCTGCCGGTATCACTTTCAGCAGGTCGACATCGGAAATGTAGTGGGCGTCCTTCAGCATTCTGCAGGAAATGTCATTGTCTGGGTGGGTAACAAGAAAGGTCCGCAACCGTTCGGAAACGACATCAAGCCTGGCCACGGTGCGGGCCAGGCCGGTCAGATCGGCTGGCGGCAGGTGCTGCAGAATGCTCAGTAATGCGTCGCCGGCGAAAAATCGCTCCTGCGGCTGGGCCTGGCCGGATGGCAGTATCATGATCGCAACCAGGTCACGGCTGGCCTCTTCCAGCGCCTGCTTGTCCGGCCCTGCATCTTGATCCGGTGATGCTTTTGCAGATTTGCTTTTCTTTGCAGACTTGCTGCTTTTCGCAGACTTGCTGCTTTTCGCAGATTTGCTGCTTTTCGCAGATTTGCTGCTTTTCGCAGACTTGCTGCTTGTTGCGGTTTTCTGGTCGGTGCTCTCGTCTGGACCTTCAGACACCTCGGCCGGTTCAGCAGGTTGCTCGTCAAGTTCCGGGATTTCCGCGAGCATGCTTCTGACGTTTTCCGCCAGTTTCAGAGACGCCGCAGACGTCAAGAAGCTGTCAAGCAGGCTGTTTGTATCGCTGACAAGTTCGTCCGCCTGCGGTATCACCCTTGCGTGATCACATTGCAACAGGACTGCCGCAATCAACCCTTCATGGGGTTGACTGCCCGTCCCCGCCTGGATATCGCCGTCGAAACTCACCTAATCCACTCAATACTGTCTACGCATTGTCCCTATCAGGGATGTAGATAACACCAGCAATGGTGTAAACCGGCTTAATGGAATCAAGAAAACTGCATCAACTCCTCCTGCGAAGCGATCAGCCCTAACGCGCCCTGATGCTTCGATCACGCCCATTAACGGACGCCTGACAATGCTTGAAATCGACACACCGGACGAGCTTTTGCGCCATGTTGGCGACACTGTCGGACCGGGCAAGTGGATCGATATTACACAATCGCGCATCAATGCCTTTGCGGAGGCCACCGATGACATGCAGTGGATCCATCTGGATGCCGAGCGCACCCGGAACGAACTTGGCCATGCGCCCGTAGCGCATGGATACCTGACTTTGTCCATGCTGGCCGTCATGATGTATGATCTTGTGCGCATCAGGAGCGTCGGCCGCATCGTCAATTACGGGATGAACAAGGTCCGCTTCATCGCTCCGGTGCTGGCCGACGACAGGATTCGTGCTGAAGTCTCGATCGGCAAGGTCGTACGCGAAGACCAGTTCGTCCGGGCAATCTTTGATGTTTCAATTTTCGTTGAAAGACTTGAAAAACCCGCAATGATTGCACAATCGATAGTATTGTACTTCAACCAGGACAGACCAGACCCATGACCGACGACAAAACCAGGACCGACGCCGAATGGCGTGAAATTCTGAACGACGAACAGTATCACGTGCTGCGCAAGCACGGGACGGAGCGGGCGTTTTCCCATCCGTTCAACAACTACAAGGACGACGGCACTTATGTGTGCGCGGGGTGCGGCACGGATCTGTTCAAGTCCGACGCCAAATTCGATTCAGGCACGGGATGGCCGAGTTTCTTTCAACCCAAGTCTGCGGATGCCGTCAGTGAACACTCCGACAGAACGTTGTTCATGAAACGCACTGAAGTGCGCTGTGCGGCGTGTGACGGCCATCTCGGCCATGTGTTTCCGGACGGGCCTGCGCCTACCGGCCAGCGCTACTGCATGAACGGCGCCGCCATGAAATTCAGGCCGAAAGCCTGACGATCTTCCCTGTCTGCTCTATCTGAATCGGATTTTTCGATGACAACGACACCTCCTCGCGCGGTCAAGAGGCCTGTTTCCCGCGACGTTCACGGGGCCACGCTGCGTGATGACTATGCATGGCTTCGTGCCGAAAACTGGCAGGAAGTGATGCGTGATCCGACTGTGCTGGACGCGAACATCCGCGCTTACCTGGAAGCCGAGAATGACTGGGTCGAAAACACCATGGCGTCCACACAGGGTTTGCAGGAGACCTTGTTCGAGGAGATGAAAGGGCGCATCAAGGAAGATGATTCCAGTGTGCCGTCGCCGGACGGTCAGTATTCCTATGGCGTGAAATTCGTCACCGGCGGGCAGCAACCGGTGTTTGTGCGCACCAGCCATGACGGCGATGACGAGACCGTACTGGTCGACGGTAACAGGGAAGCAAAGGGCAAGGACTATTTCCGCATTGGTGGAGCCTCACACTCGCCCGACCACAAGCTGGTGGCCTTCGGCTATGACGACAAGGGATCGGAATTTTTCACACTGGTTCTGCGTGAAGCTGGAGTGTGTCAAAACCTCACCGACGTGATTGCCGATACCAGCGGCAGTGGTGTTTGGTCAGCCGACGGCAAGCATATTTTCTATATTCGCCTGGATGAAAATCACCGGCCATCCAAACTGTTTTGCCACGAAATCGGCCGCCCGGTCGCCGATGACGTGCTGGTGCACGAAGAAACCGACGCCGGTTTTTTCATGAGTGTCGGCAAGAGTCAGTCCGGCGACTGGATCATCATCGACTGCCATGATCATCAATCATCGGAAAGCCGGCTGATCCCGGCAGACGATCCATTGTCGCCACCGCGCCTGATCGAAGCACGCCAACCCGCTCATGAATACAGTGTCGATGAAGCACACGGGGTGCTCTACATTCTCACCAATTCCGACGATGCCGAAGATTTCCGCATCGTCATGGCGCCGATCGCCGACCCCGCCCGTGAAAACTGGCAGGACCTGGTGCCGCATACGCCGGGCACGCTGATCCTGGATCACACTGTATTTGCCCATCACATGGCACGGCTTGAACGCCATGAAGGTCTGCCTCGCATCATTGTCCGGGAACTGGCCAGTGGTGAGGAACACACTGTGTCCTTCGATGAAGAAGCCTATTCGCTCGGCATGTCATCGGGCTATGAGTTCGAAACAAACCTGATCCGGTTCTCCTATTCGTCCATGACCACGCCTTCGCAGGTGTTCGACTATGACATGGCGAGCCGGCAGCGCACCTTGCGCAAGCAGCAGGAGGTGCCGTCCGGCCATGAACCGGCCGACTACGTGACCAGGCGCATCATGGCCCCTGCTGACGACGGCGCGCTGGTGCCGATTTCCCTGCTCTATCACAAGGACACGAAACTCGACGGTTCGGCGCCTGCGTGGCTATACGGATACGGCTCGTACGGCATGGCCATACCGGCCAGCTTCAACACCAACATCCTGTCGCTGGTCAACCGCGGTTTCGTCTATGCCATCGCCCATGTCAGGGGCGGCAAGGACAAGGGCTATGGCTGGTACAAGGCCGGCAAGCTTATGAACAAGACAAACACCTTCACCGACTTCATCGCCGCCGCCCGGCATCTGGCGGCAGAAGATTTCACCAGCGACGGCAACATCGTCGCACAAGGCGGCAGCGCCGGCGGCATGCTGATGGGCACCATTGCCAACATGGCGCCTGAACTGTTCAAGGGCATCATTGCCGAAGTGCCATTTGTCGACGTGCTCAATACCATGTTGGATGACACGCTGCCGCTGACCCCGCCGGAGTGGCCGGAGTGGGGCAATCCGATTGCCAGCAAGGAGGCGTTCGAGTACATGCGCTCGTACAGCCCGTACGACAATGTGGCGGCACAAGCTTATCCCAACCTGCTGGCCGTCGGCGGGCTGACCGACCCGCGTGTGACCTACTGGGAGCCGGCCAAATGGGTGGCGAAACTGCGCGAACTGAAGACCAACGACAACCTTTTGTTGCTGAAAACCCAGATGGGCGCCGGCCACGGCGGCTCTCCGGGCCGGTTCGA
>JBPCVV010000175.1:0-8529 GCA_051010195.1 Anderseniella sp.
CCGGTCACAAGATCTGCCGTCTTGGCCAGCCGCACTTTTTCGCTGGCAGCAAACCGCGCGCACAGCAGTTCGGCGATCTGCTCGTCAATGCTGTCGATCTCCTGCCTGATACCGTTAAGCTCAGACGTCTGGATATCCGGTTTTTCCATGCGGAAAGTTGCCCATATGAAGTTCCGGCGGGGATGTCCCCGCAAGTTGGATGGTTCTAGAACCTTTCAGCAAAAAATCAAAGACAAACACATCAGCTCTGTAAACGGGATCGAACGCTCAATCCTGCACGCGCCGGTTGTGGAATGATGTTCGGCCGCAGTGACGGCACAAGCTGGCGTTTTTGCTTCCCGCCGGTCACCGCGTAAACCTGCTTGATGGCCTCGACCATGATCACTCCGGAAAACCCGGGGCCGACCCACGACCCCATGCGCTCGCACAGCGTGGCGCTTCGCACCATGAAACGGCGTTCGCTCGGCGGCATAAACAGCATCGAGGTCCACTCGGCCGGCGAAAACTGCGCGTTGCGCAATAACGTGGTGAGCTGGCCGCGTGAGAACGGCCGGCCGTGGCCAAACGGCGTATTGTCAAACCGTGCCCAGAGACCGCGTCGGTTCGGTACAATGAACACGGCGCGCCCCTGTGGCGCCAGCACACGCCACAGCTCGCGCAGCATGTCCGGCAACTGGTCGGTCAGTTCCAGCCCGTGCACCACCAGCACGAAATCCATGCTGCCGTCTGCTAAAGGCAGACAGGCCTCATCCACCAGCGCGCTGGCGCTGTTGCCCTGAGCCGGCCAGTGCACAACCCCCTGACGCGCCGGCATCATGGCCATGACATTGCGTCCCTCGCCGGCAAGGCCGTCGAGATAGGGTGTGCAGTAGCCAAGGCCCAGTATTCGAGCGCCCTTCAGCCCCCGCATCCTGGCGCGCAGCCGTGACACGATGATACGGCGCGTTGCGTGGCCAAGCCTGCTGGCGTAAAACTCTTTAAGATCGACAACATCCATAATCCAAACCTATCGCAAACTCACCCCGTTACAACAGGATCAACATGTCCAGTCTCCAGTACTATCTGTTTACCGCTCTCAGCGACAATTATGGCGTGTTGATGCATTGCCCCGAAACCGGCGAGACCGCATCGATTGATGCCCCGGAAGCAGCCGCTGTCGAAAAGGCACTGTCCGATACCGGATGGACCCTCACCCATATCCTGATCACCCATCACCACAATGACCATGTCGGTGGCGTGCTTGAACTCAAGGACAAATGGAACTGCGCCGTTGTTGGCAGTTCCGAAGAGCCGAACACCCTGCCCGGACTGACCGATACCGTGACACCGGGCGGAACCTATGATTTTGCCGGCCATGTCGCAAATATTATCCACACGCCCGGGCATACGCTCGGCCACATCATCTGGCACTTCGCTGATGATGGGGTGGCCTTTGCCGGCGACACACTGTTCACGCTGGGCTGTGGCAGGGTGTTTGAGGGCACCATGGAACAGATGTGGTCATCTTTACAGGTCTTCGAGGCCATGCCGCCGGAAACAATCGTGTACAGCGGCCATGAATACACCATCGCCAATGCAGAGTTCGCGCTCAGCGTCGAGCCTGATAATACAGCGCTGCGCGCCCGCGCCGAACAGGTATCACAGGCCCGGGCAGCCGGAAAACCGACCGTGCCGACGACAATTGCCGAGGAACTGCAGACCAATCCGTTCCTGCGCGCCGGTTCCGCCGCCCGGTTTGCCGAAGTTCGCAAGGCCAAGGATAATTTCTGACCAGAAACAGCCCTGGACCCGTTCAGGCGACGACCGCATAGAGGAAGGCGGCATAACCTAGCAGGAACGCGAAGCCGACGCGCTTGCCGAACCGCTTCGCCACCACGGCGAGGAAAAACAACACCAGCGATACGCCAATCATGACCGGGATGTCGGTTTTCAGCATTTCATCGGACACCGGGATCGGCGAAATCACCGCGGTGATCCCCGCGATTCCCAAAATGTTGTAGATGTTTGAGCCCAGCACATTGCCCAGTGCGATGTCGGTATGCTTTCGCATGGCCGCGATAATCGCTGTCGCCAACTCCGGCAGCGACGTGCCGATGGCGACCAATGTCAAACCGACAACCTCGTCCGACACGTTGAAGGACTTGGCCACGGCGATGGCATTTTCAACGAGCAGTTTGCCGCCGAACACGACGGCTGCGATGCCGCAAGCCACAAACAGTATGTCCAGCCACATCGATTTCGACGGTTTGGGGAGGTCATCGTCCGGATATGCCTGCTTCTTGCCGTTCTTCTGCCGGTCGGAATACAGCAGGAACCCCATATAGGCGATGAGGATGACGATGAAGATCAATCCCCATGTCAGCGACAGCACGCCTGAATAGCACGCCACACCCAGCAGCGCGGCGGTGACGATCGTGAAAAAACCGTCGCGGAACACCGCGGCGTCAGAACACACGATCGGGTAGATCACCGCGCCGACCCCCAGTATCAGCAGGATGTTGGCGATGTTTGATCCGACCACATTGCCCATGGCGATACCGGGCGCGCCGGCAAGCGCAGCCTGGATCGACGCAACCAGTTCCGGCACCGAGGTGCCGAACCCGACAATGATGATGCCGACCACCAGGTTGGACAGTCCCAGGCGCAGGGCAAGCGCCGCCGCACCGCGCACCAGAAACTCGCCACCGGCCAGCAGCAGAACGAATCCGGCCAGCAATCCGAAAAATGTTGTCATGAGCCCCTTGCCGGAACACCCCTGAAATCAGAACAACGCGAGGCATGGATACGCCTCACGTTGCTCTGTCACATATCTAGGTGACTCGCCGGCAGATTAAAAGGGCAGCAGACCTTAAGCCCGCTGCCTGGTCCGTTACAGCATGTACTGGCCGCCATTGGCCGAGATGGTCGAACCGGTGATAAATCCGGCATCATCGCCGACCAGGAACAGCACGCACTTGGCGATCTCTTCCGGTTCACCCAACCGGCCCACCGGAATGTGCGGCAGGATTGCCTTGTCCAGGACATCCTGCGGAATGGCGCGCACCATTTCCGTTCCGATATAGCCGGGACAAACAGCGTTCACCGTAATACCCTTCTTGGCGCCTTCCTGGGCCAGGGCCTTGACGAACCCGATATCACCCGCCTTGGCAGCAGAATAGTTGGACTGACCCATCTGGCCCTTCTGGCCGTTGATCGAGGAAATGCACACCACTCTGCCGAAGCCGCGCTCGCGCATACCTTCCCAGACCGGGCGTGTCATGTTGAACAGTGAGTTCAGGTTGGTGTTGATGACCGCATTCCAGTTTTCCGGTGTCATCTTGTGGAACATCGCGTCCCGGGTAATGCCGGCATTGTTGATCAGGATATCAACCGGACCGAAATCGTTTTCGATCTTTTTCAGCGCGGTTTCGCAGGCGCCGAAGTCGCCGACGTCCCACTTCATCACTTCAATTCCGGTCTGCGCCTTGAAATTAGTGGCAGCTTCGTCATTGCCGGCATAACTGGCAACAACCTTGTAACCGGCATCCTTCAGCGCCGTGGCAATGGCCGCACCGATACCCCGGGTTCCCCCGGTCACGACTGCAATACGTGACATGTCATTCTACTCCCTGTTTTATGGATTGTTTCAGTCGCGTTCCACGCACATGGCAACGCCCATGCCGCCACCGATGCACAGTGTGGCGAGGCCCTTCTTGGCATCGCGCTTCTGCATTTCATGCAGCAGGGTCACGAACACGCGCGCGCCTGAGGCGCCGATGGGATGGCCGATGGCGATGGCGCCGCCATTGACGTTCACAATGTCCGGGTTCCAGCCCATGTCCTTGTTCACCGCACAGGCTTGCGCGGCAAAAGCCTCATTGGCTTCCACCAGGTCGAGGTCCTCGACCTTCCAGCCAGCCTTTTTCAGTGCCGCGCGCGATGCCGGAATTGGCCCGGTGCCCATGATTGCCGGATCAACGCCGACATTTGCCCACGAAGCAATCCGCGCCAGTGGTTTAAGGCCGCGTTTCTCCGCTTCTGCCGCACTCATCAGGATAACCGCAGCAGCGCCGTCATTGATGCCAGAAGCATTGGCTGCCGTGACCGAGCCTTCCTTGTCGAAGGCCGGACGCAGCTTGCCGACCGACTCTTTCGTCGTGCCGTGCTTGATGTATTCGTCCTGGTCAACCACCACCTCGCCCTTGCGGGTCTTGATCGTGACCGGGCAGATTTCGTCGGTGAACTTGCCGGCTTTCTGCGCGGCTTCCGCTTTGTTCTGCGACGCAACGGCAAACTCATCCTGCTGTTCGCGGGTGATCTGCCACTGCTTGGCGACGTTCTCGGCCGTGGTGCCCATATGATAGCCGTTGAAGGCATCCCACAGGCCGTCCTTGATCATGGTGTCGATCATCTTGTAGTCGCCCATCTTGACGCCATTGCGAAGGTGCTGGCAGTGCGGCGCCTGGCTCATGGATTCCTGCCCGCCTGCAGCAATGATGTTCGCATCCCCGTTGGCAATCTGCTGCATGCCCAGCGCAACCGCGCGCAGGCCGGAGCCGCACAACTGGTTCATGCCCCATGCCGGGCTTTCGACAGGAATGCCGGCATTGACCGAAGCCTGACGCGCCGGGTTCTGGCCCGCGCCCGCGGTAAGTATCTGACCCAGGATAACTTCGTCGACGTCCTTGCCCTCGAGACCGGCGCGCTCCATCGCAGCCTTCAGCGCCGTGGTGCCGAGTTCAGATGCCAGCACAGGGCTCAGGGCACCGTTGAAAGAACCGACCGGGGTGCGGGCCGCCGAGACAACAACAACATCATTATCGGAAGTGGGCATGGGCATCATCCTTTTTAACTTACGTAGTACATGTATTCCAAGTAGCGAGACACTTGCCCCAACGAAATTAATTGTGCAATGCACAATTAGTCGCGGTCTGTGCGGCAAATGAGCCGCCATGAAGGTCAAGCAAAAACACAGCACACACGATTTACCCCAATCCAGTCAATGAAAAGTCGTCATCGCGTTGCTCGACAAGCTTGCAATGTCGTGTATATGCTGCAATGCAAAGACGGCTTGGAACAGATCAGGCTGTCCCCATCATATCAAGGCCACAGAGTAGCAAATATGTCCGACGACAAGAGCGACCCGATTGTCATAAAAAAGTACGCAAACAGACGTCTATACAATACTGCAAGTTCTGCCTATGTGACGCTTGATGATCTCTCCCAGATGGTCAAGGACGGCAGTGATTTTGTAGTGCATGACGCCAAGAGCGGTGAAAACATCACCCGTCAGGTGCTGACCCAGATCATCTTTGAAGAAGAGGCAAAGGGCGAGAACCTTCTGCCGATCGACTTCCTGCGCCAGTTGATCCGCTTTTACGGCGACAGCATGCAGGCGTTCGTACCGAGCTATCTGCAGTTTTCCATGGAACACCTGACCCGCGAGCATGAGCGGCTTCGCGAGGAGATGGTCGGAGCAGCAGGCACCGAGATGATAAAATCCATGGAGGACCAGGCGCGCAAGAACATGTCCATGTTCCAGGACGCCATGCAGTTGTTCAATCCGTTTGCCGCCATGCAGAACACCAATGGCGCTGCACCCGAAGCGTCTGAAGAGGCGGCCAAGCCTGAGGCACCTGCAGAGCCGGACGCATCGCCGGAAACCGATCTCGACGAACTGCGCGACCAGATCAAGTCAATGCAGTCGCAGATCGAGAAGCTGGCGGGCAAGGACTGACCGGGCGGTCCTGACCGCGTTTACCGGATCAATATCCGCACGCAAATCCGTCCTTGCGCGGTTCAGAGCCTGCGCACAGCATGTTGCTGTCAGGATCAATCGCAATGATCTGACCGCCGCCGTAAGGCTCTTCCGGGCGATGAACCGCATGACCCAGCGCCGCCAGACCGTCCGCGACGTGCTGCGGCACACCCTGTTCAAGCCCCAGTTGCCCGTCTTCGTGAAAAGCGCGCGGAAACTCCAGGGCCTCCTGCGGATCCATTCCATAGACATAGCGGTTGACCATCATCGCCACGTGGCCCATCGGCTGGTAGGCGCCGCCCATCACGCCGAACGACTGCACGATTTTTCCGTTCTCACGCACCATGGCCGGAATGATGGTGTGCAGCGGACGTTTGCCGGGACCGATACAATTGGGGTGGCCCGGCACCGCAGAAAATCCGGCACCACGGTTTTGCAGGATGATGCCCGTCTTCAGTGTCACCACACCTGACCCGAAGCCATGAAAGATGGAATTGATGAACGATACCGCCAGACGGTCCTTGTCCACGACACTCAGATAGACCGTGTCGGAACCCGGTAGCGGCACCACATTTTCAGGTTCCGGGATTACCCGGTCCATGGAGATCTGTGCCGCCAGCATGTCTGTCATCTGGTCAGACAGAAGCTCGTCAACCGGAATGTCTGCGAAATCCTGATCGGCAATGTGGCGGTTGCGGATAACCCACGCCAGCCGGATGGCCTCAATTTCCAGGTGGCGGCGCTCGACGCTCTCCGGGGCATATCGCGACAGGTCGAACCGACTGAGAATGTTGAGCGCCACAAGGGCTGTCAGCCCGGTGCCGTTCGGCGGTATCTCGAGAATTTCCCGGCCCTGGAACACCGTGCCGATCGGGGTGACCCAGGATGCCCTGGTCGCTGCCAGGTCTTCCATGGTGATCAGGCTGCCCTTGGCTTTGAGCGTTGCCGCAATGTCTTCAGCCACGCTACCGCTGTAAAATCCATCCCGGCCCCTGGCCGCAATGACTTCCAGCGTGTCGGCCAGTGCCGGCTGTTTCACCAGCTGTCCTGCCACAGGCGCCTTGCCGCCGGGCAGGTAATGCATCCGGCCGCCCTCATCGAAACCGAGGAAATCTGTCAGCCCGGCCCAGTCATGCGCGGTTCGCGGGCCCACCGGGTGTCCGTCGCGGGCAAGCCTGATGGCCGGCTGCAACAGGTCGCCCAAAGACTTTGTGCCGAACCGGTCCAGCAGCTCAGCCCAGCCGTCCACCGCGCCGGGAACGGTAATGGCATGCACACTATCGGTTGCGATTTCTGTGAGGTCCGACGCCTTCAGCCAGGCCTCGTCGGCATGCATGCTGGCACGGCCGGATCCGTTGAGCCCGGTCACCTCGCCGTCAGGTGTGCCGATCAGCGCAAAACAGTCACCACCAATGGCTGTCATCTGCGGCTCGGTCACGCACAGGATCGCCGATGCCGCGATGGCTGCATCTGCCGCATTGCCGCCTGCCCGCAACACATCCACCGCCGCCAATGACGCCTGTGGCGACGATGTCGCCACACAAGCCTCCGCTGCATACACAGCGGAGCGTCCCGAAACATGAAAATTTCTCATATCAAGTGCCTTTTCATCATCTATTGGCAGGTCCTACCGGTTGGGCGTATTAAGGGTGCTTCAAACTAGGCGTCTCATCGGTATGGTCAAGGCCAGTAACAACGGTTTCACGCTCCGGGACACGCTTTAGCCCAGCGCTTACACTCACGAATACCCGCAGAATAGCGGTAAATTGCATCAAAAAGCCGGAACTCAGGAGGACTACCAAATGGCATCGGTGAAATCAGATATCGAGATCGCCCGCGAAGCAACCATGAAACCGATCATGGAAATCGGTGCCAAGATCGGCATCGATGATCAGCACCTCATTCCCTACGGTCATACCAAGGCAAAAATCTCCGCCGAATTCATCAAGTCCGTGCAGGGCAATGATGACGGCAATCTGATCCTGGTCACCGCCATCAACCCGACACCGGCCGGCGAAGGCAAGACGACGACCACTGTCGGCCTGGGTGACGGCCTGAACGCCATCGGCAAGAAAGCCATGATCTGCATTCGCGAAGCTTCGCTTGGCCCCTGCTTCGGCATGAAGGGCGGTGCAGCCGGCGGCGGCTACGCGCAGGTGGTTCCCATGGAAGACATGAACCTGCACTTCACCGGTGACTTCCACGCCATCACCTCTGCCCACAACCTGCTGTCGGCCATGCTCGACAACCACGTCTACTGGGGCAACAAGCTCGACATCGACGTTCGCCGGGTGTCGTGGCGCCGGGTCATGGACATGAACGACCGCGCCCTGCGCCAGATCGTGTGCAACCTGGGCGGCGTGGCCAACGGCTTCCCGCGCGAAGCCGGTTTCGACATCACGGTTGCCTCCGAAGTTATGGCCATCCTGTGCCTGGCCACCGACATTGACGACTTGCAGCGCCGGCTTGGCGATATCATTGTCGCCTACAAGCGTGACCGCTCTCCGGTCTACTGCCGCGACATCAAGGCGGACGGCGCCATGACCGTGCTGCTGAAAGACGCAATCCAGCCGAACCTGGTGCAGACGCTGGAAAACAACCCGGCCTTTGTGCACGGCGGCCCGTTCGCCAATATCGCCCATGGCTGCAATTCGGTGATGGCCACCACCACGGCCCTGAAGATTGCTGACTACGTGGTCACCGAAGCAGGTTTCGGTGCCGACCTTGGGGCGGAGAAATTCTTCGACATAAAATGTCGCAAGGCCGGCCTCAAGCCTGATGCTGTGGTGCTG
>JBPCVV010000176.1:0-5218 GCA_051010195.1 Anderseniella sp.
GCAGAAAAAATGTCCACCATGAAACCGGACACCACAAACCAGTTGAACCATCAAGGATGAAACCAGATGAGATTGCGACCGCGGCACCTGCTTGCGTTGTTCCTGCCAGCCCTGTTGACGGTTACCACCTATGGCTCTTCCGCTTCGGCCACCAAGGCGGTGACGACACCCGAGCTGACCAGTGCCGATCTTGCCAAGGCGGCAGAAGATTTCACAACCTATTGCAGTGTCTGCCACGGCCGTGATGCCAAGGGTAACGGGCCGGTCGCCAAGGAACTGAAGACACCGCCAGCAGACCTTACCGGGATTGCGGCGCGCGCGGGCGGTGAATTCTCGACAGACAAAGTTTTCAAGACAATTGAAGGACTGGACATGCCGGTCGCGCACGGCACATCGGACATGCCTATCTGGGGGGCGTTGTTTGTGCGCCAGGCGG
Organism: Anderseniella sp.; assembly: GCA_051010195.1. Classification (GTDB taxonomy): domain Bacteria; phylum Pseudomonadota; class Alphaproteobacteria; order Rhizobiales; family Aestuariivirgaceae; genus Anderseniella. The sequence goes on from JBPCVV010000176.1 coordinate 437, forward strand.
TGGGTGAGGGGGTGCTGATCGAAGATGCCAAGACCGCTGCCCGGGTGGCAACGGACCGCATCATGCGGCTGGTCAGATATCTGGAGTCGATCCAGGAGAAATGAAGATCTCGCTGCCACTGCTTTCGGTTATCGATGGCCTGACCAAACCACCAACATCAATTTGACGAAGGTCAACGCAGGGACACCGCTAAGCGTGCACACTGCAGCTGGATGGTGCAACTAGTGGTGGTCGATATGGGACAACTGGCTTTTACCAGTGATGACAGGTTGTTTGATGGCGAATGCGTCAGGTTTACCGGCCGTGACGGACAGCGGTCGATCGTGTGCGGCGTCACTATTTATGCGCTGAAGCACCGTCATCCGGAATTGCCGATGGAAGGCCTGCTGCCAGCAGAACTGTTCCTGGAAGCATACGATCTTTATATCATCGAAATTCACGATATTGCGCGCCATAAATATGCCGAAGGTCGCACGGAAACCGACGGACCTGTTGAAATCATGGTGCATGACGAGGACTGGAAATGACATCCAGGCGGACGTGATCTTCAAGTCGATGCCGTGACAATGCGAAGGGAGCTGAAAATGTACAAATCAATACTCTTGCCGATTGACCTGTCGGAAATTGAAAGAGGCAGGGCCATGATCGACGTGGCCCAGAAGCTGGCGGACAAGAACACACGGATACGGCTTGTGAGCATCGTTGTCGATATTCCGACATTTGTTGCAGCTCAGGTGCCCAATGAGGTCATCAAGACGACCATGACCACGGCAAGAAATAACCTGCAAGGGCTCATAACCGCTGCTGGCCTCAAGGCGGATGCGGAAGTCCGGTCCGGCAAGCCGGGCCCGACAATCCTGGATGCCGCCGATGAATGCGAGGCGGATCTTATTATTGTCGGATCGCATAAACCCGGTCTGGAGGATTATTTCCTCGGCTCAACCGCTGCTCGGGTCGTGCGTCATGCCCAGTGCTCCGTGTTGGTAATGCGGTAGGCAGCGGATTGCCATAAGGAGCAATCATGCACGCGTTGGTTCTGGTTGCGGCCTATCTGGTCATCACGCTTGCGCCACTTGTGTTGAGTGGGTTGCAGGGACGGGCAATGCGCCCGTTCTGGGACGAGGTCTCGTCCGGCCTTGCCATGACCGCTTTCGCAATCCTGCTGGTCGAATTTGTCCTGTCGGGCCGTTTCAAGGTGATATCGGCGCGTATCGGCATGGATGTGACGATGCGCATTCACCAGCTTCTTGCCCGTACCGCTCTGGTGTTTGTGCTGGTCCACCCGTTCCTGTACCGGACACCGTTGCTGAACTCCGACCTGCCGTGGGACATATCGGGCCAGCTCACGCTCGGATTGACGATCGGGTCGCTTGCAAGCGGGCTGATCGCCTGGATCGTCCTGCCCGCCCTGGTTCTGACATCCATATTTCGTGACCAGCTGCCTTACCGCTATGAAACCTGGAGATTGATGCATGGCGTTGGGGCCGTAGTGGTCGCTCTGGCTGCGATGCATCATACCTTGCATGCCGGGCGCTACAGTTCCGATCCGTTGCTGGCCGGTTTCTGGGCCCTGTTGCTGGCTGCGGCCCTGGGATCACTGGTCTACAGCTATGTCATCATGCCCCTGAAAGAGGCGGCCCGGCCATACGTGGTCACTTCCGTCCGAAAGCTTGCCCGGCGAACCTGGGAACTCACCATCAAGCCCGGGGGCGATGGTGAGCTTAAGTACGAGGCCGGCCAGTTCGTCTGGTTGAACCTGGGACATAGCCCGTTCTCCCTGCACGAAAATCCGTTTTCAATCAGTTCGGCTCCGGGCCGTGAAGCCGGCATCCAGTTCGTGATCAAGGAAGCCGGCGATTTCACCAGCCGCATAGGTGAGGTGCAGCCGGGAACCACGGCTTTCCTGGATGGGCCGCACGGCAACCTGACCCTGAAAGGGCGAACGGGCAGGGGCATTGCGCTGATTGCCGGCGGTGTCGGCGTGGTGCCGCTTCTCAGTATTGCCCGGCAGCTTGAAGAAGATGGTGACGCCCGTCCGCTGGTGCTCCTGTACGGAAACCGTTTGGCCGACCAGATTGTCTATGAAGATGAACTGAATTCGCTGGCCTGCAAGAGTGACCGGGACGTGAAATTTGTGCTGTCCGAACCGGAACCGGGGTGGACAGGCCTAAGGGGCATGATCGACCGGACCACGATTGACCAGGTGTTTCGATTTGAAGGTGCTTCGCAGTGGCTCTATCTGGTGTGCGGTCCGCCCGCAATGCTGGACGTAGTCGAAAAAGCACTTGTCGCGCGCGGCGTGCCGCCCAGCCAGATCGTGTCCGAACGGTTTTACTATGACTAGGGCCAGGACCCATTAATCTTATGCAATTCTGTTTGAAAGAAATCATTCGAATGATGGTGAAAAAGCGCAAGGCAAGGCTTTGTGCCTTGTCGAGCATTTTTCGGCCTAAGGCGGGTGTTTTCCTTCAAACCCGAAGGGCGGGGTCTATTTTGCCCCTGACCGCGTTGAAAGGACTTGAAAACCGGACGGTTTCCTGCGCTCTTTCGCCTTGTCAGAGGCAAAATATCCTCCCGCAGAATGGATAACATTAATGGGTCCTGACCCTAGGAGTGAGCAGCAATGACACAAGACAGGCGAGTCATGACGGCTTTCTGGGCAACCAACGTGGTGCTGGTTGCTGCGGTATTGGTGTTTGCCTTGCGCGCCTGGTGATATTGCGAATGTCAGCCTCGCGGGGCTGGCCAGATATCGCGCAGGCTCTTGCGCAACGACCCGCGGACATCGTTGATCTCGCCTGCCGAGATGCGAGTATTGAGGACACTGAAGATGATCCCTACGGCATCTTCAGGATCATCGAGCTGATCGCCGGTGAAGGCGTCACACACCCTGGCAATGAAGTCCGACTTGTCGCGCAGTTTGACTGGCGTGGCGGACGGATCCCAGCCTTCGAAATAGACACCGCGAATGAACAATGGCAGTTGGGCCGCCAGCTGCGCGGCTTCATCGACACCTAACATGTCGCGAATGGTCTGCAGCGTCACCCGCAATAGCCGGAATGACCGGTTGGAATCTTCCCAACTGACCAGCTCGTCGATTTGGTGCACCCACTCATTGGTCACCTGAATGCTGCGATCCATAGTGCTGCGATAGGCTTGTGTCATACCTTCAATCTCCTATGGATTGGCGCCGACAGCCTCGTTTACAACGGCCTTGAGAAGATCGTGAACCTTGGACTGTGCGGCCTGTGATGTCTGAGAGGATCCCAATGTAACCTGCCGGTATCCAACCGATACCTCGTCCGGCCTGGCCCGGGTTTGGTAGGCGAACACGACATAGGGACACATGGCGAGGTTGTGCACATCGGCGTCCACGGCTTCATGGGTGAGTGCCGATGAACAAAACTGAAGGTAGCGGGCATGCAGGTAAGGCACCTTGGTGTCCGTGCCCTTGGCAGCGTCCGCGGTGCGCTCCAGCATCTTTCCCACGTCGCCGACATAGTCGATAACAAGACCACGGTTGACCACTGCATCCTGCAAGTCAGAGAACACGTCGTCGAAATTGCCCGCGGCGGTCTTTATGGTTTCTGCAGGCTCGCCGCCCAATACCGTTGTCGGGCTTGCCGCAATTGCTGCTGCCAGCGCCATGCCGGCCATCAAGAAGTTGATTTTCATGTCCGCTCCCAAAGTCTGTTTTACTCTGCGAGGCAGCCTGCGGCAGCGGGCCAGGTTCGTCCATGACAAGGATCAAATTACGCTCTCGTTCTAGCGCGACACCATGACGGGAATGCCGGCTTCGTTCAGCACTGTCTCGGTGGTGCCGCCGAACACATACTCTCTCAGGCGCGAATGTCCATAAGCACCCATAACCAGCAAGTCGGCACCGAATTCCTCGCACTCCGCGAGTATCTCGGTGCCTGCATCGGCATGCCTGCCCGGCAAGGACTTGATCTCAGGTTCGACGCCATGCCGGGCAATCGCTTCAGCCAAGCCGGCGCCTTGCGGCAATTGCCGTTGACTGCCTTCGGGTACCGGAGGGCAGACCAGGCGAACACTGCCTGAAGAGGCTGTTGACACCAGTGGCAGTGCGTCGAAGGCGGCACGCGATGCCTCGCGGGTATCGTTCCAGGCGACGACTATCCGCTGACCGGTATTCTCGCCGCTATAATCTGTCGGCACGATGATCACCGGCCGGCCTGATTCGAACATCAACTGTTCCAGGGTCATGTCGGGATCCATCAAAGTGGAGCCATGCTGCAGCCGGTTGATCAGCACGAGGTCTGAACACCTGGCCAGGTCCAGTGACGTATCGCCGCCATTTGCCAGGTCGGCATCGAGACTGCGCCATTGCCAGTTCTGCCCGGATAACGCGGCATAGTGTTCGAAGACGGCTTTTGTGCTGGCTTCCTGTTCATCAATGAACTTGCGCTTTTCGTCGAGCCATTCTTTGAGCTCATCGCCCCTAAGGCCCACATTGACAGAGACGCCGGGCCTGGCGTTATAGCCCAGAACGTGGGACTGCCAGGTGCTGGCCAGTCCATTGGCGAGAAGGCACAATTGTTCTGCCTGTTCCAGAGATCTGAAAACGATGAGGATGGTCTTGTAGCTGTCCACTTTGCGGGCTCCATTGGTTTGGCGGATGCCCATTATTGCAGCGTTGCAGCAAGTCTGACTTGACGAAGGTCAACCGGCGTAAATGCAGTTGGTCAAGCTGGTACAGGTGCAGTTGAAATGCTTCATCATGGCTTTCTTTCGCCGCGCCGGGCGGGTTGCCGTGTCGGG
>JBPCVV010000177.1:0-9223 GCA_051010195.1 Anderseniella sp.
AACGATGCAACGACGACCATGACCACCAATATCAGCCGCCGGCACAGCTACGATGTCCACGGCGTAGTCAACCTGAGTGCGGTAATCGAACCGGACTCGACAAAACTGACAGCGACTGATGGTGCCACCGATCCCGTCAACGACCAGGCGATCAGCCGAGCACTGGACTGGATCAGACTCCGGCGCGGAGATGTTGTGATTGCCTGGGGCGCATCACCACACCTGAAGCTCCGCGAAGCCCGCATGCTACGCCAATTGCACCGGCGGAACCTGCTGTGCCTGGGCCACAATAGTGATGGCTCGCCCCGTTTTCCCCGCGGGATAAGACGCGATGTTGAATTGACGGCCTTTATTCGCTGACCGGGCCGTCATCAGACGGGCTATCCGGAGCCGCTGCATCGTCTTCGACTCCGTCGTCGTCATCACCGTTCACGTCCTCCGAAATACGGCTGACGGACACAACGCTTTCATCATCGTCGGTCCTGAACACGGTGACCCCCTGGGTTGAGCGGCCTGCGATGCGTATGTCATTGACCGGACAGCGGATCAACTGGCCGCCATCGGTCACCAGCATGATCTGGTCGGTTTCCTCGATCGGGAACGAGGCAACCAGGTCACCGTTGCGATCATTGACCGCCATGGCGGTGATACCTTTGCCGCCACGCCCGGTAACGCGGTATTCATAGGCCGAGGACCGCTTGCCGAAGCCGTTTTCTGATAGTGTCAGGATAAACTGCTCCGCCGCACCCATCTGTATGTAGCGCTCCTGATCGATGGCGGCATCTGCATCCACCTCGTCATCCACGTCGCCATTTTCAGCATCGTCGCCTTCCATGGCCCGGCGCATCTTGACATAGGCGACACGCTCGTCCGACGTGGCCTCAAAGCCACGCAACACGGTCATGGAAATCACCTGGTCGCCGTCGCCGAGATTGATCCCGCGCACACCAACCGAATTGCGTCCCGCAAAGACACGAACATCGGTCACCTTGAACCGGATGGCCTGGCCCCTGGCAGTGGTCAGCAACACATCATCTTCATCCGTGCAGGTTTCAACGCCGACAATGCCGTCGCCGTCGTCCAGCTTCATGGCGATCTTGCCGTTCTGGCGAACTTCTACAAAGTCAGACAGCTTGTTGCGCCGCACCGTTCCCCGGGTTGTCGCGAACATCACATCAAGGTCAGCCCAAGTGGTCTCGTCGGCCGGCAGCGGCATGATGGTGGTAATCCGCTCGCCTTTGTCCAGCGGCAAAAGGTTTACCAGTGCCTTGCCCCGGGCCTGGGGTGCTGCCAGCGGCAGCCGCCACACCTTCATCTTGTATGCCATGCCGCGGGACGAGAAAAACAGCACCGGTGTGTGGGTGTCTGCGACAAACAGTCGGGTGACGAAATCCTCATCCTTGGTCTGCATGCCGGCGCGACCCTTGCCGCCGCGGCGCTGGGCCCGGTAGGTGGCCAGCGGAACCCGCTTGATATACCCGGTGTGCGACACGGTCACCACCATGTCCTCTTGGGCTATCAGATCCTCGTCGTCCACTTCGCCGAGATAGTCGGCGATTTCGGTGCGCCGGGGCGTTGCAAATTCTTCCTTCACGGCCAGCAATTCTTCACGGACGATTGCCTGCACCCGGGCCCGTGACCTCAGAATTTCAAGATAGTCGGAAATCTCCGCACCCAGTTTTTCCAGTTCGTCACCTATTTCGTCGCGACCGAGAGCCGTGAGTCGCTGCAACCGCAGATCGAGAATTGCGCGTGCCTGTTCTTCCGACAACCGGTACATGCCGTCGTCACTCAACTGGTGACGCGGATCGGCAATCAGGCGGATCAGTGGGGCCATGTCCTTGGCTGGCCATTCGCGGCCCATCAGGCCGGCACGCGCGGCTGCAGGGTCAGGCGCGGAGCGTATCAGCGCAATGACCTCGTCGATATTGGCAACGGCAATGGCGAGACCAACCAGCACGTGAGCCCTGTCGCGGGCCTTGTTGAGCAGAAACTTGGTGCGCCGGGTGACAACTTCCTCGCGGAAAGCCACGAACGCAACCAGCATGTCCTTCAGTGTCATCACTTCCGGACGGCCGCCGGTCAGCGCCACCGAATTGACACCAAACGAGGTCTGCAGCTGTGAAAACTTGTAGAGCTGGTTGAGAACTACGTCACCAACCGCATCGCGTTTGATTTCAATCACCACCCGCATGCCATGACGGTCGGATTCATCGCGAATGTCGGAGATGCCCTCTATACGCTTGTCGCGAACCAGTTCGGCAATCTTTTCGATCATCGACGACTTGTTCACCTGGTACGGGATCTCGTGGATGATGATCGCTTCGCGGTCCTTGCGCAGCTCTTCAATGGTTGCCCGTCCCCGGGTCACGACCGAACCACGCCCTGTACTCTGGGCCTGACGGATACCGGCCCGTCCCAGAATGATGCCGCCGGTCGGATAGTCGGGCCCCGGAACAATCTCGTTGAGCTGTTCCATGGAAATCGCCGGGTCTTCCATTGTCGCAATGGTGGCATCGACCACTTCGCCCAGATTGTGCGGCGGAATATTAGTGGCCATGCCGACGGCAATCCCGCCGGCCCCGTTGACCAGGAGGTTTGGAAACCGCGCCGGCAAAACCGTGGGTTCTCTCTCGGTGGTGTCGTAATTATCCTGGAAATTGACGGTATCTTTGTCGATATCTTCCAGAAGCGCGTGGGCCGACTTGGCCATCCGTACTTCGGTATACCGCATGGCAGCGGGTGGATCACCGTCGACAGAACCGAAATTGCCCTGCCCGTCGATCAGCGGCAACCGCAGTGAGAATTCCTGTGCCATGCGCACCAACGCGTCATAGATCGACTGGTCACCATGTGGGTGGTATTTACCGATGACATCACCGACCACACGGGCCGATTTCCGGTACGGCTTGTTCCAGTCATAGCCGTTTTCGTTCATCGAATGCAGGATGCGCCGGTGCACCGGTTTGAGACCGTCTCGAACATCCGGCAAGGCACGGCTGACGATTACGCTCATCGCATAATCGAGATAGCTGCGGCGCATTTCGTCTTCGATTGTAATGCTGCTGACGCCGCTTTCGTCCATCGGGGGTGGAGGTGGCGGTGTGATCTCGTTGTCGTCGCTCAAGCGGCGGCTCCTCGTGGTGCGCCGCGCCCATTGAAAACGGCATGGCAGCAGTGCGATTCTGTAGTCGTAAACCTAGCAAATATGGCGACTGCAGGCAACTTCGCCACAATATTTGCCGGGATTAAACTGCCCGCCGTAAGTCTTTGATTTAAAATCGCAAAACTGAGCTATTTCGGCAGTTCAACAGAGAATTCCTTGCCGCCGGTTCCGTGAACGGAATCATTGGCTCGAATCGCTACTGTGGCAACACCGTCCGGCACCGTTACACCGCCCAATGACCGGGTAAACGGTTGCTCCGTTTCATGCGGATGATGCAGTGTGCGGGTGCCCAGGACTGTACCGTCCGGCGCAACGACATCCCAGCGGTTTGCGTAGTGATCCCAGCCTTCATCGGCGTGCGATACGGTGACATCAAATGACCATGTGCCGTCGGGCGACTTCGTTGCCTTTACACCCACGACATCCGCTTCTCCGGCATGCGAGGCACCGGCCGTTATCAGCACAACAACCAGTGCTTGCGCCAGACATTGTATCCTCATGGTCTTTCCCCTAGTTTTTATGCACTAACCGAGACCGAATCTTACCGGGTCCAGTCGGCCGCCCGCAAATCAAAATACCGGATCAGGAAACACCATGGCGTCAGGAAGTTCCAGGACTGTCATCATTGCAGCCCTGCTTGGCAATGGCGCAATTGCCTGCGTAAAGTTCGTGGCATCCGCTTACACCGGCTCATCGGCCATGCTTTCGGAAGCCATTCACTCGGTTGTCGACACCTGCAATCAGGGGTTGCTGCTGTACGGGCTGAACAAATCCGAACGCCCGGCTGACAAAACCCATCCGTTCGGTTACGGCCGCGAACTGTATTTCTGGGCCTTCGTGGTTGCCTTGCTGATTTTTTCGGTTGGTGCCGGTGTCTCCCTCTATGAAGGCATTCACAGGGTCATGCATCCGGAACCCGTCACCTCGCCGATCGTGAATTACATCATTCTCGGGCTGGCCATGGTGTTTGAAGGCATCGCCTTTTTCATCGCCGCCAAGGAGTTCAACCGCCGCCGTGGCAAGGTTCCCGTGTGGCAGGCTGTGCGGCAGAGCAAGGATCCCGGCCTGTTCACCGTTTTGTTTGAAGATGCTGCAGCAATGGCCGGTCTGGTGATTGCCCTGGCAGGTCTGTTGGCGGCGGAATATCTCAACCTGCCATGGATGGACGGCGCTGCATCCATCGGCATCGGCCTGCTATTGGCCAGCGTTGCGATTTTCCTGTGTTTCGAGACCAAGGGTCTGCTGATCGGCGAAGCTGTGTCTGAGGAATTGTCAGCGAGCCTGAACGCCGTCATCAACGCCTCTGATGCCGTCAATCAGATCAATGAACTACGCACCATGCATATGGGGCCTGAAGACGTGCTCCTGGCCGTGTCGCTGGACGTGCGCAATGACATGGACACAGGCACACTTGAGGATGCCATCTACGCTCTCGAGCGAGACATCCGCACAGCGCACCCGGAGGTCAAGCGGCTGTTTATTGAAATCCAGTCAGGCGAGCATCACACCGAGCAGGTCTGGTTATCCCAGCTCAAACCAGGTTGAGGCTGAGGTCTCCGCCTGAAGGACCGCTCAGTACTTAGAAAAGGTAATACCGGCGACCCGGTAGGAATTTCCGGATTTGGTCACCGACGAACACCGTGTCGCGCCGTTCATCCATTTCTTGAACTTGATGCAAAGCTGGTTCTTGGTCACACGCCAGACACCGGTATCGCGTTCGCCGTCCCATCTGGCAGACAGCCCGCCACCACGGCTCATGCGCATGGTGACTTTTGATCCCATGATCTTGGCCTTGGCCCGGCCGGGAATGAACTTCTTGATCTGCTTTGCTGACAGCACATCGGCGGCAGACGCCGTCCCCGAATTGGCCGCAAAAATCAGTGCGCCGCACGCGGCAGCCATGACAAATTTCCTCATTTACGTATACCCCGGTTTGGTTTCCCTCTTCCTGCGTCTCTCGCAACGAGGAAGCTTTGGTCGATACACCCTGACAACATCTCTGAGCACCAAATGTGCTCATCATGTGGCAAAGAACGGTCAAAAATGCCGCAGTGCAGCATTATGCATGGTTACGCACTGGTAAAGTCCGGCATGGTTGCTGAAATGTTAACAAAACCCGCCAAAATCGAATCATTCGCAGACAGATCCTCTCCGGATGGAACCCTGGATCTCGCCCTAGAACGGCACTTCATCATCCATGTCGTCGCGCGCAAATGACGGTGCATCCTGCCCCTGTCGCCCGGAGCCACCGCCCTGCGGGCGTTGCATTGGGCTTGAGCGGCCGAAATCAGCACCGCTGTCCTGATTGTATCCGGCGCTGTCTCCGGCACCGCCCTGCCTGCCATCCAGCATGACAAGCGTCGAATTGAAGTTCTGCAGCACGACCTCCGTGGAATAGCGGTCATTGCCATCCCGGTCCTGCCACTTGCGGGTCTGAAGCTGGCCCTCCAGGTAAACCTTGGACCCTTTCTTCAGATATTGCTCGACGACCTTGCACAGCCCTTCGGAGAAAATCACCACGGTGTGCCATTCGGTCTTTTCGCGGCGCTCGCCGGAATTGCGGTCACGCCAGTTCTCCGATGTCGCAATCCGCAGATTGGCAATCGGCCGGCCGTCCTGCGTGTGACGGATTTCAGGGTCGGCGCCCAGATTGCCAATCAGGATTACCTTGTTAATCGAACCCGCCATCTTGCTCACTCCTCATACCTGTTGGTCGCCAGACACTAGACTTTTCGCCCATGCCCTGCCAGCGTGCTGGATACCTTGTCCACAGCCGCCGGACATTTTTGTTCATTTTTTGTTCTACACCGTTTCAATCCGGTAATCAAGTAAAGGGAGAACTCACCCATGCCCGTAAAAATCAACACAGATGAGGCCCCTGCACCGTTTTCACGGTATTCACAGGCCATGCGGGTGAGCGCCGGAAAAGACATCGTGTTTGTCTCTGGCCAGGTCGGCGTCAACGCGGACGGAAAACTGGCTGACAGCGAAAGGGGCCAGCATGAACAGTGCTGGCGCAACATACTCGCAATCTTGGCTGACCAGGGACTCGGCGCGAAAGACATCATCGAAATGACGGTGTACATCACCACCACCGACGGTGTGCCCATCTACAGGGAGGTTCGCGATGAAATGCTCGATGGCCACGAAGCGGCCTCGACCCTGTTGATCATCTCCGGGCTGGCCAATCCCGACTGGTTGGTCGAGATCGGAATCGTGGCGGAAGCGCCCGCGTTCGTGATTGGCCAGGAACGCGAGCAGCCAGAATCCGCCGAGGACGATTAGCGCATGGACGCCAGGTAGGAGGCAGTGCGGCAACCGTCGGCACCGGCTTTCGCAGATGCAGCATTGCCGCGGACGACTTCGCCACCGAAAAGAGCAGCGCTGTAAACGTTTGCGTAAGCTTCAAAAACCCAGCTCATAACTTGTCTCCTTGTTTGGTAGGCCGTGTTTGATAGGTTGAATATGGGCTCACGCATGCTGCGCCGCAAACGGCAAATACTGACCTGACATGTAAGAAAATATCACATATTATGTGTGAGTAATTGTAACACTAACTTTACAAGTTCCTGCCATGCGCCGTCGTCTTCCCCTGTTAAATCAGCTACGCGCCTTTGAAGCTGCCGCCCGCGCGCAGAGCTTTACCAAGGCGGCTGACGAACTGTTCGTCACCCATGCTGCGGTCTCGCGCCATGTGCGCGAGCTGGAGGATTGGCTCGGCACGCCCTTGTTCGTGCGCACCGGCAGAGGAGTCGTGCTGACGGACGCAGGCAAGCGCTATGCCGCCCGGCTGACGCCCATCTTCGATGCCATTGCCGAAGCCACCCGGGACGCCATGATCGAAGGCGATAGCTCGCACCTGACCGTGGCACCCGAAGGTGCGTTTGCCTCGCGCTGGCTGGTGCCGCGACTGGGCAAGTTCAACGCCGCCCATCCAGATATCGAGCTGGATGTCAGCCCCGGCGAATATATTTCGGACTTTTATTCGGGCGAAGACGACATTGCGGTTCGCTATGGCTCCGGCAACTGGCCGGAAGTCGAGGCGGAATTCCTGTGCAACGCCCGGAAGTTTTCGGTGTGCGCGCCGGATCTCGTCAAGGATAACCCACCGCAAGATCCCGACGACCTTGAGAGGTACACGCTGCTGCACGAAAACTCGCGGCAGTGGTGGGCTGACTGGCTGCGTGCGGCAGGCAGCAAGAACGCCGACCTTGCCTGGGCCGGGCCATTATTTCAGAACTACCTGGCTATACAGGCGGCAGAGGCAGGCCAAGGCATGGCGCTGGCAGACCAGATCATCGCCACCGATGCCCTGCTGGCCGGCCGTCTGGTGCGGCCGCTGGATTTCGAGACCAGCGAGGACGAAGGCTACTGGCTGGTTTGGGGCAAGGGCCTTAAACTCAATGCCGCCGGCCTGGCTTTCCGGCATTGGCTGGTCGGCGAATTGAACAAGACCAATGCTGCCTACGACAAGCTGAAGGCCCGGCCGCAATGACCAAACAGAAATACGATTGCTCCCGGTGCCCGGGCTATTGCTGTTCCTATCCGGTCATCACCGTCACCAAACGGGATGCAGAACGCATAGCCAGGCACTTCGGCATAACGCTGCAACAGGTCGAAGACCGCTACCTCCATTCGGACCACGGCTACAAGCGGCTCATGAACCGCAAGGACGACGAGCATTTTGCCCGCATCTGCCAGTTTTTTGACACCGACCAACGCAATTGCACGATCTACAATGCTCGGCCGTCCACCTGCCGGGATTTCCCCGGCGAGACCTGCGGCTATTGGGATTTCCTAAAATTCGAACGCGCCGGTCAGAAGGATGACGATTATGTATCGACGACCTGGCATCATGAGGATTGATAACCATCAAGTCGGACCCGGCCGGTCGTGATCATTACAATTGCCATAGCCGGTTCCCGTTCAATTCGTGATCTGGTTCTGCCACTGGAACAGCTAACGTTGATAACCGGCCGTCACCCCATCGCAGCAAGCCGTGCGATGGCCTCTTTGACCTGGCCTGCTTTCACATCCAGCTCTTCGCGGCGTTCCCGGGTTTCCTCGATCACGTCCGCCGGCGCCTTGGCAACGAACCCGGCATTGTTGAGGCGACCATCGATAGAGGCGATATCCTTTGCGGTTTTTTCAAGCTCCTTTTCGAGCCGGGCCTTTTCCGCACCGAAATCGATGACACCGGCCAGCGGCAGGGCCACTACCGCTTCATCTAGCACGATCTGGGCAGAATTTTCGGGAACCTCGTCTGCAAATGTCAGGCTGTCGAGCCGGGCAAGCCTGGAGATCTCTGCCAGCCAGGCGGTGGCACGCGCTTTCGACTGTTCACCGGGATGGGCCAGCACGCACGGCACTTTTGCGCCGGCGGGCACATTCATTTCCGAACGCACCGAGCGGATCTCGGCAATCAGGCGAACCACCCAGTCGATCTCGTCTGCGGCATCGGTTGCCTCTAGACCTGCATAGTCCGGCCAGGACGCCTGCACCAGCATGTTGCCACGCGCTGTTTCACCAGCAGTCTGCTGCCACAACTCTTCGGTGATGAACGGCATGAACGGGTGCAGCAGCAACAGGATCTGGTCCAGCGCCCAGGCTGTTGCGGCGCGTGTCTCGGCTTTCGCCGCTTCGTCTTCACCGTTCAGGACCGACTTCGACAATTCCACATACCAGTCGCAGAAGGTATGCCAGATGAAACTGTAGAGCGCACCGGCTGCGTCATTATAGCGGTGCTCGGAGATACCCGACGTCACCGCATCCCGGGTCCGCGCCGCTTCGCCGGCGATCCAGCGGTTGAGCGTGACCTTGCATTGCGCGGGATCAAAACCGGTAACACGGGCGCACTCGTTCATCTCGGCAAAGCGCGCGGCATTCCACAGCTTGGTACCGAAATTACGATAGCCTTCAACCCGTTGTGCTGACAGCTTGATGTCGCGGCCCTGCGCTGCCATGGCTGCAAGGGTAAAGCGCAGCGCGTCTGCGCCGTACTCTTCAATCAGGTCCAGCGGATCGATGACATTGCCCTTCGACTTTGACATCTTCTGG
>JBPCVV010000178.1:0-6030 GCA_051010195.1 Anderseniella sp.
GGGGTCATGACACCGTCAGAGATCGAGAAAGGTCTCACCCTGGACTGCAAACTGCTGAAATTCTTCCCCGCAGGAACGGCCGGCGGCGTGTCGGCCCTGAAAGCCTTGTCCGGTCCCTATGCAGCCACGGGTGTCAGGTTCTGCCCGACCGGCGGCATCAATCCCGGCAACATGACGGATTATCTGAACCTGCCAATCGTTGCGTCCATCGGCGGCTCCTGGATCGCCACGAAACAGCAGATCAGCGACAGGGACTGGCAGGCGGTCACCAGGCAGGCAAGCGAAGCGCTGGGCAAGGCAGGAGCCACCGTCTAGGGTCAGGACCCATTAATGTTATCCATTCTGCGGGCGGATATTTTGCCTCTGACAAGGCGAAAGGGCGCAGGAAACCGTCCGGTTTTCAAGTCCTTTCAACGCGGTCAGGGGCAGAATAGACCCCGCCCTTCGGGTTTGAAGGAAAACACCCGCCTGAAGGCGAAAAAGGCTCGACAAGGCACAAAGCCTTGCCTTGCGCTTTTTCACCGTCATTCGAATGATTTCATTCAAACAGAATTGTATAAGATTAATGGGTCCTGACCCTAACAACCAGAGCAACCTGAGTTCATCTGAACCCATAAAGTTGCTCTAGCACTCTGAAAGCGATCAGTTTTATGGTTTTGGTTGGACCAACCAAAAATCCATACTGATCTAAGTGTCACATAAACCGGAAACTTTCCAGCCATGACAAGCTCAATTCCAACGGCGGCCGTTTTGCTGATCGGTGACGAAATCCTGTCCGGGCGCACAAAGGATGCGAACCTGGGATACATTGCCGATTATCTCACCGTGCTGGGCATTGATCTCAAGGAAGCGCGCGTTGTGTCCGATGAGGAAGCCGACATCGTGGCGGCGCTGAATGCGCTCAGGGACCGGTACACCTATGTTTTCACCACCGGCGGTATCGGTCCTACCCATGACGACATCACCGCTGACTGCGTGGCGGCAGCTTTTGGCGTTGGCATCGATCATCACCCGGAGGCGTTGCGGATCCTGCGGGACCACTGGGTCGGCCGCGGCATTGAAGAGAACGAAGCTCGGTTGCGCATGGCGCGTATACCGGACACGGCCGAGTTGATCCCCAATCCGGTCTCCAAAGCGCCGGGCTTTCACATTGGTAATGTGTTTGTAATGGCGGGCGTGCCGAAGATCATGCAGGCGATGCTGGATGAAGTGGCGCCAAAGCTCACAGGCGGCGCGGTTATGCTGTCGCGCACCGTGCCGCTTGATCTCGGTGAAGGCGATGTGGCCGCCAGACTGAAAGAAATCCAGCTCGCAAACCGCGGCGTGATGATCGGATCGTACCCGTATGAACGGGACGGTCGGTTTGCGACAAACATCGTTATTCGCTCTCGCGATGAAGCGGCCATGAACGCGGCGGCTGTCGAGGTGGAACAGCTGCCGGTGGAACTGGGCGGCAAATCAACCGGTTAGACTCCACATCTTGATGTCAGTTGCGACCGCGACCCGGCAGACATTGCCAGTTGCAACGAAATCCGTCATATTGAACGCTCATTCAATATAAAGGTGCCGCAATGCTGAACCCTCTGCACAACCAGTACGACCATGAACAATTGTGGGCGCTGGATCGTGATCATTTCCTGCATCCCTGGACCCATTTTGACAGCTTCAAGAAGGAAGGTTCGCTGGTGCTGGCCAAGGGCGACGGCTGCCATGTCACCGACACCGAGGGCCGGCAGTACTTTGATGGCATTGGCGGCATGTGGTGTGTCAATGTCGGCTACGGTCGCGATGAACTGGC
Organism: Anderseniella sp.; assembly: GCA_051010195.1. Lineage (GTDB taxonomy): Bacteria > Pseudomonadota > Alphaproteobacteria > Rhizobiales > Aestuariivirgaceae > Anderseniella. The sequence goes on from JBPCVV010000178.1 coordinate 1,799, forward strand.
CCAGACCATGGCGGAGCAAGCCAGCCAACTAGCCTATTCAAACACATTTGTAGACGTTTCCAATGCGCCGGCGGCCCTGTTGTCGGGCAAGCTGGCATCCATGGCGCCGGGCTCCCTGAACCGTGTGATGTATGCGCTGACGGGATCCGCCGCCAATGAAGGGGCCATCCGGATTGCGCAGTATTATCACGGCCGTAAGGGACGCAAGACACGCAAGCACATTATCAGCCGCAAGAATTCCTACCACGGCTCGACCGTGCTGACGGCGTCTATCGGCCTGCGCGATGGTGACCGGCAGGACGAGTTCCAGTATCTGAGCAGCTTTATCCACCATCTGTCGGCGCCGTATTTCTACCGTGGCGGCGACGGCATGAGCGAAAGCGAATTTGCCGATTTCCTGGTGCAGGAATTCAGGGACAAGATTGCCGAACTGGGACCTGACAATATCTCCTGTTTCATTGCCGAGCCTATACAGGCGTCGGGCGGCGTTGTGCCGCCGCCACCCGGTTACCTGAAACGCATGGTTGAGGTGTGCCGCGAGCACGACATCTTGTTCATCGCTGACGAGGTGGTCACCGCATTCGGGCGCATCGGGCACATGTTTGCCTCATGGGACGAATTCGGGATCCAGCCGGACATGATCGTGTGTGCCAAGGGTATCACGTCGGGGTATTTTCCCATGGGTGCCACACTCTACACCGATGAAATCCACGAGGTGATGTCGAGTGACAATCCCGACGGCTGGTTTGCCCACGGGTTCACCTGTGCCGGTCATCCGGTGGGCTGCGCGGTGGCGCTGAAGAACATTGAAATCATGGAGCGCGAGGATATTTGCGGCAATGTCTGTGAGGTAGGAGACTATCTCGAAGGCCGCCTGCATGAACTGGCGGAGCTTCCTATCGTTGGCGATGTGCGCGGCAAGCGCATGATGATGTGTGTTGAATACGTGGCGGACAAGCAAACCAAGGCCCACATCCCCCATGAAGTGAACATCTCCAAGCGGATCTCGAATCTGTGCGAAACGCGCGGTCTTCTGGTTCGTCCCATGGGCCACCTTGATGTCATGTCGCCACCGCTGACCATGACACGGGATGACGCCGATTTCCTGGTGGAAACCATTCGCGGTGCTGTTGTTGAAGTGACCGATGAACTGGTTCGCGAAGGCGTGATCTAACCTCAGACTGCACCCTGGAGCGCCGTCGCCATGTTGCCCTGGCCAGTGATCTCGACGCGCTCGAGCTCAAGCCACCGGCTCATTGTGTGCAGGGCCGGTGCAATGGCCTGTGACGCGGTTGTCGGGTTCACACCGTCTTCATGCCAGGCGGCATTGATGCGCAAGGTGCCGGCCTGCCGGTCAGCCTTCATGCACAGCCTGCCTGCCAGTTGTTCGCCGATCAGGACCGGCAATACATAGTAGCCGAATTCGCGCTTGGGGGCGGGTGTGTAGATCTCGATGCGATAGCGGAAATCGAACAGCCGCTCGGCACGGTCACGGTTCCAGACCAGCGGATCAAACGGTGACAGCACGGTCGCATGGTCAAATGAGCGGGCGGACTTTGCCTGATGCCAGATATAGCCCGGCTTGTTCCAGCCCTTTACCTCAACCATGTGCAGTTCGCCGTTTTCAACCAGGTCAGCAACGGCCTGGCGGGCATCGGCGACGGGCAGGCGAAAATAGTCCCTGATGTCGGTTTCGGTTGAAATACCCAGTGCCCGGGCAGAGTGGCGTGCCAGGTCGCGAATGGCGTCAGCCCGGTCTGGCGTCGAGACAGAGTGAGTGTCGGCCGGCAAGACACGTTCCGGCACATCGTAAAGCCGTTCAAAACCGTCGCGGCTGGCTGTGGTTACATCTCCGGTCCAGAACAGGTATTCCAGTGCGGTCTTGTGATCGTTCCAGCCCCACCATTCGCCGGAGCGGACTGCGGGCTGGCCGAAATCTCGCGGCCGCAAGGGGCCTTCGGCACGGACTCTGGCCAGTGTTTCGGCAATGACCTGCGGCTTGTCGCGGGCAAATTCCACCAGGCCCTTGTAGATACCCGTTCCGTTGCGGGCATCGTCCATGCGCCAGCGCAACAATGGCTGATAGCGGTAAGGCAGTATCGATGCCTCATGCGCCCAGTATTCGAAACAGCGGCGGTTTTTGGCTGCCAGTGTGTGCCTGTCCAGTATCGACTTGTCGTAGCTGCCAAGCCGGGAAAACAGGGGCAGGTAGTGCGAGCGCGACAGCACGTTGACACTGTCGATCTGCAACAGGTTCAGCCTGTCGATGACTTTCGACAGAGCCTGCCACCGGGTGGCTTTGCCAGGCTCAGGCGCGGCGCCAGAGAAACCCTGTGCGGTCAGCGCCAGCCGGCGGGCTGATTTGAGATTGATACGTTGCGGTCGTGCCATTGTCAGATGCAGCGCCCGCCATCTACTTCCATACAGACCCCGGTGATGAAGGTGCTTTCATCTGATGCAAAAAACAGCGCTGCATTGGCCATGTCCCGAGGCGTGGATAACCTGCCCATGGGTACCGTGGCAACGAATGCGGAGCGCATCTCATTGGTGACCTCGCCGCCCAGGAACGCCCCGAGCATCGGGGTCTCCCCGGCGACAGGGCACAGCGCATTGACGCGGATCTGGTCAGGCGCCAGTTCGACGGCCATGGCCTTGGTCATGGTTGTCACCGCCCCCTTGGATGCGTTGTACCATACAAGCCCCGGTCGCGGGCGCAGTGCCGCGGTCGAGGCGGTATTGATGATCGATCCTGACCCCTGTTTGCGCATGACCGGCACAACGGCCCTGGCGGCCAGGAAAATCGACTTCACATTGACGTCGAATATGCGCTGGAATGTCTCTTCATCCACATCCAGCATAGGCTGGTTGGTTTGTGGCATGCCGGCATTGTTGATCATTACGTCAATGGTCTTGAACTGCTCCACCGTTGATGTGACCAGGTTCTGGAAGTAACCGCTGTCGGTCACGTCGCAATGGGTATAGACGCACGGCGTTCCCTTGCCGGATATCTCGCGTGCAAGGGCATCGCCTGCCTCATCATTGATATCGGCGATAACGGTATTTGCGCCTTCCTCGGCAAACCTGCGGATCATGCCTTCGCCGAAACCGGAGGCGCCGCCAGTGACAATCACGGTCTTGTTCTTCATTCTCATTTGAGCGGTTTCTCCATTGTGATGACATGCTCCTCAAACCCAAAGCGGTCGTAGAGATCTCTCGCGACGGTGTTTCTCGCCAACACGCTGATACGAAGCCATCTGGCGTTCGCTGCACGTGCCAGTGCTTCCGCATCCTCCAGCAGGGCTTTGCCAATGCCCTGGCCGCGCGCCGATTTCGCAATGACAATCTCGCTTATGTAGGCGTAGTCGAAACGCTGTTCATCGGCTTCCTCGTTTGGAACCCGGGTCATGATGGCACAATACCCCACGGGAATGTCCGCCAGCCAGGCAAACCGTATGTGACCCGCATAATCCCTGCAGTCCTTCTTGATGCCGTCAACATACCATCCTGCGATGTCGTCAGGCGGGATCATCCGGTCATAGTAGTCTGCCTCATGACCTTGCAATTCCTGTATCAACCGGATCAGGTGCGCTTCATTGGCGTCCTTGTAGTCACGGATTTCCAGATCCCTGGGCATGGTCAACGTTAACTTACCATTCACTGTAAAATTCAATTCAAATTGTAATCTTCTGGCCGCAATGAGACACTGTGTTCAGCGTTCAGTCCAGCATTGAGAGATGTTCGAGACGGCTTCGCTTAGCTGATCGTCCTTTCTGAGGGGTAAGGGCAGTCCCGCTGACGAGAGAAGCGAAGTTCGCATGACGGCAGCGTTGGTTGAGGGGCCAACGCTGCCGTTGCCATTTTAGCTGTCAAAACGCCGCGCTAGTCGAGGAAAACGGCTCCCAGCGGTTTCGCTTCATCTGGCTTCAGGGCGCTTGAGTACCGATACAAGGTCGAGCAATAGGGGCAGACAATCTCGCTGTCCTCACCCATATCCAGAAATACGTGCGGATGATCGAACGGTGCTTTGGCGCCTGTGCACTGGAACTCGTGTGTTCCGATCTCTATAACCGAAACGCCCATATCGTTGTGAAACTTCGGTGTGCCTGTGCTCGCCATCTATCTGCCTGCCTCAAGGTTTGCGCGGTTCACGGAATTTCTTGTGTTGATGGAACTGCGTTTGGTTATAGCTGTTAGTGCGGCGATAGCATAAATTGGGGTGTGCGGCCAAGCCC
>JBPCVV010000179.1:0-8344 GCA_051010195.1 Anderseniella sp.
ACGATCCAGTCCATGATCTTTGCATCACGGCCGATCAGGATTCGACGCTTGTTCTTTTCAACCCCACGAATGATAACCTCGGCGGCCAACTCTGCTGTGTTGATCGCCGCTTTGTCGAACTCCGCGAAAAGCTGCTCCTTCGGCACAGTTAGCGCCTCTTCACCAATCCGAGAATTCTCAGTAATGCTGGTCTTGATTCCACCAGGATGCACGCAGCTGACGCCGATTGGCGAACCTGCAAGTTCCATTTTCAGCGACTCAGTGAAACCACGGACTGCGAACTTTGACGCGTTGTAGGCCGATTGCAGCGGTAACGACATGAGCCCGAACAGGCTCGAAACATTGACGATGTGTCCGGCGTCGGCTTCTCGTAAGTATGGCAAGAACGCCTTGCTGCCATAGACAACGCCCCAGAAATTGATGTTCATAATCCATTCGAAGTCGCTATAGAGCACCTTGTCGGCGGAATCTATGAGCGTCACGCCGGCGTTATTAAACACGAGGTTCACGCCGCCATACTCTTGGACAACGGCGGCGGCAAACGCCTCAACTGCTTCGCGATCTGATACATCAACAATGCAGTAGCTGCAGCTGGCACCTGTCGATTCGACTAACGCTGCGGTCTCCTTGAGTTGCTCGCCATTGATATCGGCGATTGCCAGTCTGCAGCCACGCTTTGCAAGCTCCATGGCAAGCGCTCTGCCAATTCCCGAACCTGCCCCGGTGATTGCAGCGATATGTCCATTACGTATCTTCATGCTGCTTGTCTTGCGAGTGACGTAATGAAGCCAGCAATCCTGGGCACCAACGCTGTCGGCAGATCGTGCCCCATGCCTTCGACGGTATGCAGCACGGCTCCGGGGATCGCGTTCGCCGTATCAAGCCCGCAGGCTAGCGGAATGAGCGGGTCTGCATCACCATGAATGATCTGCACCGGCATCTTCAATGCCCGCAGCTTGTCCTCACGTCCCGGCGCGGCCAGTATCGCGCCTTGCTGTCGTGCCACTCCACCCGCGGTCATCCCGCGAGCAAAAATCCGGCCAAGGAATGCACGCAATTCATCATCGGGTAGCGGATAGCCGGGACTGCCCAGCGCTCGCCACAGATCCCAAAAGAACTTGGCGACCCCCTGTTCGGACCGATCAGCTGGCCCCCTGAACAACAGATCCCGGACTTCCTTGGTCGGGCCCGGCAGGCCTCGGCGGTTGGTGGTCGACATGATCGACGTAAAACTCGCGATACGTTCTGACGCCTGCAGAGCAATGATCTGCCCGTACATACCACCCATGGATACACCGACAAGATGCACCTTTTCCAGACCGAGGGCGTCGATCAATCCCAGCATGTCCTGGGCCATGTCATCGAGTTGGTACGGCGTCTTTACACGCAAGCCCAATGTGCGTCGGAATAACTGCCACAGAAAATTCGGCTTGCCGAGGTGATCGAGCGTATCGGATTGCCCGACGTCTCGATTATCTGGTGTGATTACCCGATATCCTTCGGCGACCAGGCTTTCAATCAGAGATGGCGGCCACCCTGTGCAGGGCACGTTGAGTCCTTGCAGCATGAGCACAACAGGATCGTTCTTATCGCCAAACTCCTCATAAGCGATGTTGATTCCGTTGCAAAGCGCCTTAGGCACTGCGCGCACCGTGGCCCGGTCCTGCGACGTCAAAATCCTGTAGCCCAGCCCGGCGCAACTGCTTCTTGAATGCGGCCGCATTGTGCGGATACAGCGTAGTTATCTTGCCGGTCTCTGTTATGTAGTAACTGTCGCATCCGCTCGCCCAGACACTGTTATCCAGCGCAGCGTAAATTCCGTTGTTGTATTCATCCTGGGAAGCTCGCTTGACCGACACCAGGTTTCTGATCCCCGTAGACGTGATCATGCGAGTAATAAATTCAATACTTTGCTCGATCATATAGACAACGGACGTGGTTCCGACGCCGGTATTCGGGCCGGTCACCATCCAGTAGTTCGGAAACCCTGCGATACTCGATCCACAAAATGCTTCCGGACCTTCCGCCCAGGCATCGGCGAGAGATATTCCGCCGCTGCCGTTGATCTCGATAGAGCGCAGAATGTGACCATCGATGTCAAAGCCCGTTGCGAACACGATAATGTCGGCTTCGTGTAGTACGCCGTCTTTGCTGCGAACTCCTGCAGGCTCGATCTTGTCGATACCACTGGACTCCACCAACACGTTGTCGCGATTAAGCGTGCGATACAAATCATCAGACAACAGTATGCGTTTGCAGCCCATTTCGTAATGTGGCTCGAGAATATCGTGCAGTGTCGAGTCCTTAACTGATGCTCGCATATACTGCATGACCTTTTGCCGCCCGACCTTACCGGCTTTGGAGCCCTTTTTCGTAATCGGGTAAAGAATAAGGTCCATTCTCTTGTACAGGAACCATCGATACAGGCGCTGCAAGAGCGGCCAACGGGCAAAACGCTTTTTTTCGGCCTCGGTATAGTCTCTGTCGCCCCGTGGCGCGATGTAGTTCGGTGTGCGCTGAAAGACGGTGAGCTTATCGACGACCTTCGCCAGCTCCGGAATTATCTGAATTGCGCTTGCAGCGCTGCCAATGATCGCCACTCTCTTGTTCTCGAAATCGACAGAGTGATCCCATTCGGCTGTGTGCATCGTCGGGCCATTGAATGAATCCTTGCCTTCGAAATCGGGCACGGACGGTTTGTGCAGACCGCCATAGCCGTTGATGATGTGGTGCGCTTCGACCACGTCACCACTTTCGAACGATACCTCCCATAGCCCGGTCACATCATTGAGTCGCATCGCCGTAACTTTTGCGCCATTTTCTATGTGCGGTCGAACGCTATATTTGTCCGCGCAGTGTTCGATATAGGCTTGAATCTCGGCCTGTGGCGAGTAGATGCGCGTCCACTTCGGATTCGGCTCAAAGGAGTAGCAGTAGAAGTGGGATGGCACATCGCATGCGGCACCCGGGTAGGTGTTGTCATACCAGGTACCACCGATTCCCACTGATTTCTCATAAATGCGAAAACGGCTGATGCCTTTTTCGAGCAATTTAATTGCCGCGCAGATTCCGGAGAAACCTGCGCCAACGATCAACACGTCCAGTGGGTGCTTTTGAGAAGTCGGCATCATGCGCTAATACTAAGATCTACAAGGCCTTATGGCCTGTCCCCTATGCGACAGTAATTTGTCCCTCGAGTGACAGACAGTCTGCCGGCGACTACGTACATTTGCTCCCAGACTTATCGAAAATCATTAATCAGGAGCAACACCCGTGAACGACAACACCCCCGACAAAATTAAAGACCTGCTCGAATCGGCGATCAACAGCAATACCTCGGCCTGGATCGCGCAGAGCAAGTACTTCGACGATCTCGTGAAGCGCAACGTTGCTTCATTCGCCTCGCTTGCGGACGCACGCGTTGCCAGCCTGAAGACGATCAGCGAATCAACAACCTTCAACGACGCCTTCGAAGCAAATGTTGCTTACGAAGACGCAGTACGTGACGAACTGCAGAAGCTGTATGACGAAAACCGTTCAGCCTGGGAAACACTGCAGAGCGAACTTAAGAGCATCTATATGCCCGTCACGGAAGAAAAAACTGCGAGCACCAAAGCCGCGTAATTCGGTCAGGTTTGATAGCACAACAACTCCCCCGGAGCGCCGCAAGGTGCTCCGGGTCTTCCTATACGATCGAGAACCGGTATGCGACAACTCAGCGGTATTGACTCTCTCTTCCTTTTCCACGAAACGCCTGCGCAACCGATGCATGTCGGCACATTGTCAATCTTCGATCCATCTACTGCGCCGGGTGGCACTGTGCGTTTCAAGCGCATCATCCAGACGATGCAGGAACGCGCTCACCTCGCACCTTACTTGCGTGAACGGATTTTCGAAGTGCCCTTTAACGCTGATTTTCCGTACTGGATTCGCGACGAATCCTTCGACCCGGAATTCCATATCCGCCACATCGCGCTGCCAAAGCCCGGTGATTGGCGCCAACTCTGTATCACGGCATCCAGGCTGTATGCGCGACCGTTGGACCGTTCGCGACCGCTCTGGGAGCTCTACATCATCGAAGGCCTCGACAATGTCGAAGGCTTTCCAAAGGGTTGCTTCGCCGCACTGACCAAGACGCATCATTCTGCCATCGACGGCAAATCTGTTAACGATATCAGTGTCGCCCTCTGTGACCCGACCCCTGAGATTCGGGAGGTCGACGGCGCTGAGAAGTGGCAGCCGGACCAGGCACCAAGTGCTACCGAGCTGGCCATACTCGCCTACCAGAATAATGCACTTAAACCGCTGCGCTACCTGGATTTCATTCAAAAGGCGGCAGCAACCTGGAACGACAACATGCGTGCACTCACAGAGAACGCGTTGAGCAAGGCTAAGCCCGTGCCACGTACGCGATTCAACGGCACCGTATCGCCACACCGGGTGTTTGAGGGTGTCAGTCTATCGCTCAAAGAAATTCGCGAATTGAAGAACCTGGCCGGTGGCACCGTCAACGATGTCGTGCTCGCCATCTGTTCGGGAGCGTTGCGTCGCTATCTGAAGGCACACGACGAATTGCCAGATACCAGTCTGGTGAGTATGTGCCCGATCAGTGTTCGCGACCCAAACTCCACAGCCGGCGGCGGAAATCAGATTTCGGCGATGGCGGTTCCCCTGCATACCGACGAGCCGGATGCAGCCAAACGACTCCAGGCAATTACCGAGGAAACGCGAAGTGCGAAGGAGCTGACGAATGCGATGGGCGTGCGCAACATGATTGAGATGGCCGACTTCATTCCGACGCAGGTCGCTGCACTGGGCGCCAGAGCCGCCGCTGAACAGGGTCTTGCAAATCATGTAGCGCCTGCTTTCAACACAGTTATCACGAATGTGCCAGGCTCGCGGACGCCGATCTACAGCAATGGCGCCAAGCATTTGAATGCATTCGGCCTCGGACTGAGCGCTGACGGGAACGGCCTGTTTCACAATGTTGGCAGTTACTGCGAGCACCTGACGATTAGCATCACTTGCTGCCGCGAGATGATGCCGGATCCTGCTTTCTACGCGCTATGTCTGCGCGAGTCATTCAATTCGCTCAAATCGGCGTTCACAGAACCCGAAGTAGAAAAAATGTATGCGTAAGCCGCATTCGTTGCTCTACTTCAGTGAGTTCGGCCGCGCCATGGTCGAGCTGGGTACGCTACCTCTGGTCTGGCCTTGGTTGGCCTCAACCGTGAACGAACGACCGCATGTTGTTCTGGTGATCCCTGGGTTCACGACCAGCGGTCGCTCCACCAAGGTACTCAGAAAAACGCTGCGGTCACTGGGTTATGAAGCGCATACCTGGAACCAGGGCATCAATTTTGGCGTCCGTCGCGACCTTTTTAACGGTGTTACCACAGAGCTTGACCGTCTTTGCGACAAGTATGACGCCAAGGTCAGCCTGATCGGTCAAAGCCTCGGTGGTGTTTACGCGCGCCAGCTTGCAAAGATCCGTGCGGATAAGGTCTGCCAGGTTATAACGTTGGGCAGCCCGATCAACGATCCCGAGGGCCGAGGCTCTCATGCTTCAAATCTCTATCGAATCCTGAATCCGGAGCAGCTCGTCGACGACGAGGCCTCCTGGCCATTCAGCGACTGGATTCTTGATGAGCCGCCGGCAGTGCCGACCACTGTTATCTACAGCAGGTATGATGGGATTTGTCATTGGGAAACCTGCGTACAGAATGGTGAATTCGAGCACGTTGAGAATATCGAGGTTATTGGCAGCCATATCGGGATGGCGATCAATCCTGTGATTCAGTACTTGATCGCAGATCGCTTGTCGCAACGTTAGGTCGTTCGCGCGCGTGAATGACCCAAAGCCTGATATCGAAATCTGGGGCTCATCTGTAGCTGCCGGTGCCGGCGACGAGCTCGAACTCGGTGGATATGCCGGGCGACTGGCCAGACAACTAGGACCTGCCGGGTGGCACCTCGAGAATCATTCGCTCGGGGGCGACAATACATCAAGCTTGGCGTTGCGCTTCGCGCCCCGGGAATCGAGCTGCGTACTAATCGGTCTGTCGTTGGGCAACGAAGGCATCAGTCAGAGCGAGCTCGCCAGAACACATCGCTGGTCCGAGTCTGATGAAGAAGCGGATGAAACCTTTGAGCAGTTTGCAAGTGGTTTGCAGAATCTTATCGACCGCTGCACGGATGCTGGCGCTACCCCGATCATCGCAATGCCATATGCGCGCAGCGACTTTTCGCCGCAGGAATACGCACATACCATTCGAATGATCTTGCTGATCAACTCATGGAATGCACCGAGTATCAATATGCTGGGCGCAATCGATGATGGTCAGGGCCGCTGGGCTGACGGCTTTTGGGCTGACCCGTTTCACCCGAATTCTGCCGGACATACAGAGCTGTGCCACGCCTTTGTGCCGTCGCTGTTCGACGCGTTGGTTAGCAACAAATCTCCGCCTTTTAGAATTAAATCAAGCGGCCTCAAGATAGGCGACCAGCATTCACCCCCGTTGGTTTTTTCAGTCGACGGCGCGATGCGCTCGTTTTCACTGTCGTTTCGCCTGCGGGCGCAGGGCGAGGGCAACGTCGCGGCGATCGAATGCAGAGCACTGGACACGAAATCCATCGTAGTGCATCGAGCCTGGGAAGAGTGGCAGTGGGATAGCGATACCCTGGAAATGCGCCCGTCAGAGGAGCGCTTGGAGGCGAGAATTTCGATTCAAGGTGATCGCATCACCTATGTTTCTTCGCAATGCGAGACCGTGACTGCCGCGAAAACTGCGACCGGGGAAGATTGGCAGGACATCACGCTGACTCACTATGTTGCTCGCGGCGAAACGCTGCTGTACGTGGACTCCGAACTGATCGGCCGGGTCGACGAACGCCTGCAGCCCGAATCATTTACCTTGGGTTGTAATTCGGCTACATCGGAATTCAGGGATTGGATGGTGCATCGCGCCGGACTGACACGAGATGAGGTCAGCGAGTTGCACTCTGGCCATCTACTAAAAGCAAGCCTTGAACTTTACGCGCCTCTCGGCGGAGAGTCAGAAAGCGCCGTAAAGAACTTCGCTCAAAGCCACGCCTCCATAAAAAAAACGCCACGTCGATGATCGACGTGGCGTCAGCATCACACTAAGTTGGGGGAAACTTAGCTAGAAACGGTAATCGAACTGTGCCGTAATGGTTCGCGGCGGATGCAGGTAGCCGTAGTAAGCTGGTGCAGACAAGAACGCACCGGACAATGGAACCTCACTACTGAACTCGAGCACCTCTTCGTCCGTCAGATTTTTGCCGAGAACAGCAACGGTCCAGCGGTCACCCTCTAATGCAAGGCGCAAGTTGAACTTTGTATACGCATCCTGAATCGTGCCAACTTCCTTTGAGCTCTCAGTGAAGTATTCATCTTCATACAGCACGTCGAAAGTTGCGCGGAATGCCATGTTGCTAAATGGCTTCAGGTAATCGAGTGTCAGGTTTCCTGAATACTCCGGCGTATTTCCGGGCGTCGTTCCGGTCTTGCTGCAGGGGAAGGTCACCTGGCCGGTCAATTGCAGGTATGAATTACAGGTTGTGTTGTCATACTTGTCGAACTCTGCATCGATGTAGGCCAGTCCGCCATACAGCGAAAGTGTATCCGTCATACGCCAGCGACCTTCTATCTCGATTCCCTGGGCGGTGTACTCAGCTGCATTCCCTACAACGAACCCGGCAACACCGTCAAAGGTGCTCACTTGCAGGTCCTCATAGAAGGAATGGAACACTGCGACACTGGTTTCAGCCCTGCCATCGGCGAAACTACTCTTCAAGCCGATCTCATAAGCAGTAACCTGCTCGTCTTCATACTCCAGGTTTACCTCGCGTCCGGCTCTTGCATCAAAACCGCCGGCCTTGAATCCGGTAGAAGCCGATCCATACAGCATATTGTTGTCACCGATATCGAGCTCAACAATAACTGATGGTGTAAATTCGTTTTCCGTACGCTCACCGCGCTTATCGTGTGTGTTGTACGATCCCGGGCCTACGAAGTTGCCATCACAGTCGGGAAGCAATCCACCAAACGGGCTGTTCGAAACCTCGCCGAGAGAGTTGTAGTCGACTTCGAACCCGCAAGACGCCGTAATCGCTTGCGTGATATCCAGTTCGCCCGTCAGCCTATTTTCAATGTCGACAAAGCGGCGCGCCGATTTGTCTTCATACGTGTAGCGGCCACCCAGCGTAATACGCGCAGCATCGCTAACATGCCAGGTCAACTGTCCAAACGCCGCCATTGTGGTGCTATCGGCCGTAAAGTCGCGGAAGCTATTCAGATTTGCGACGGCATCCAGTCCTGGCG
>JBPCVV010000180.1:0-3860 GCA_051010195.1 Anderseniella sp.
CGATCCTGTCTCTGTCCGGTGGCAACCAGCAAAAGGTGCTGTTCGCCCGGGCGCTCGGCTCGAAGGCCTCTATCGTCTTGATGGACGATCCCATGCGCGGCGTCGATGTGGGCACCAAGCAGGAAGTCTACGCCATGATCCGCGACGAAGCCGCCGCGGGCCGCACGTTCATCTGGTACACCACCGAAATGGACGAGTTGCAGCATTGCGATCATGTCTATGTGTTCCGCGATGGCGTCATCGTTGCCGACCTCAGCCGCAACGAACTGACGGAAGAAAAGGTCCTGCATTCATCGTTTGATGAGTCGTCGGCCGCATGATCCAGACCCTTACATCGCCGCGTTTCCTGCGCGCCATCCTCCCGGCAATTTCGCTTGTGATCCTGCTCGCCGCGATCTTTTATATCCAGCCCCGGGCGATGAGCTATTTCGGCCTGAAGCTGTTGTTCAATCTGGTCGTTCCGATCGCGCTGGCGACGCTGGCGCAGATGATGATTATCACGGTCAACGACCTCGATCTGTCAGTAGGCTCGTTCGTCGGGTTCGTGGCGTGTGTCGGCGCAACTTTTCTGAACGATACGCCCCTGATCGGCGCTGGTATTCTTCTTGGCTGCATCATTGTCTATGCCGCGCTGGGCGCGCTGGTTCACTTGCGAAATCTGCCATCCATTGTGGTGACCCTGGGGATGTCATTCGTCTGGCTTGGCCTGGCGGTCATCGTGCTGCCGACACCGGGCGGAAAATCGCCAGGCTGGATCCGCGATTTCATGACCCTGAAGACGCCCTATGTGCCGACCGCGATCATCATCTGTGCAGTGGTCGCTCTGGCCGTCCATTTCTTCCTGATGCGTTCGTCCTTCGGGGCGGTCCTGAGGGGCGCCGGGGGCAATCCGCGGTCCATCGAACGCTCCGGCTGGTCACTGCTGAAGCTCAAGATGACCATGTACGCCCTTGCCGGCTTCTTTGGCATCCTGTCCGGGCTGACCCTCATTGGACTGACCACGTCGGCCGATGCCAATATTGCCCTGCGCTACACGCTGCTGTCGATCGCCGGCGTGATCTTAGGGGGCGGTGAGTTCGTCGGCGGACGCGTATCGCCGATCGGGGCGGTGATCGGCGCTATGACCCTCACTCTGGCGGTCTCCTTTCTGACTTTCCTGCGGATCGCGCCCGACTGGCAGATCGGTGCGCAAGGGGCGATCCTCATCATTGTGCTGGCGCTTCGGGCGATCATCGTACGTTCGGAGAAACGCCGATGAGTGACTATTCCGCCTTCATGAGGAACCTCTTCGGCAAGCCGTGGATCTGGGCCTATATCGGCGCCATCAGCGTTTGGCTGGGCACCGCCGTGTTCACCATGGGCCAGGGCAGCGGCGAGGTGCTCACGGCGGCATTTTCATTCGCGACTTTTTTTGTCATCGTCGCCATCGGGCAGATGTTCGTCATCACGCTCGGGCCTGGTAATGTCGATCTCTCCATCCCGGCGACCATGACGCTGGGTGGCACCGTCGCCATGAAGATCATGGACACCTCAAACGGTATGGTTGTCATTGGCTTTGCCGCGGCTTTGGGATGCGGGCTGGGTGTGGGCGTTTTTAACTACGGCCTCATCCGGGTGCTGCGCATCCCGCCGATCATCGCCACCTTGTCGGCGAGCTTCGTCATCCAGTCCCTTGCGATCGCCTACAACCGGGGCCTGCGTATCAAGCCGCCGCCGCTGCTGGCCGACTTCACCACGGCACGCATCTTCGGCACACCGGTCCTTGCCATCTGCGTCATTGGTCTTGCGGCGGTGATGGCCGTCGTACTGACGCGCACTGTCTATGGGCGCTCGGTCGTCGCCATCGGCCAGAACGAGCGGGCGGCGCATCTGGCAGGTATCCATGTCGAGCGCACCAAGTTCGCCACCTACGTCATGAGCGCAGTGCTGGCGGCGGCCTGCGGCTATTTTCTGTCGGGTTTTTCCGGCGGTGCGGCGCTCAACATGGGCGAAGAGTATCTGCTGGCTTCGATCGCCGTTGTGGTCATCGGCGGAACCTCCGTGGCCGGCGGCTTTGCCAATGTGCCCGGTCTGTGGGGCGCGGCCCTGTTCCTGTTTTTGATGGTCACCATGCTGAATACGTTCGGCGCCAGCGCCGGCGTCCGACTGATCATGACGGGTCTGATCATAATCGGGGTGATCACCGTGGCAGGCGGCGACAAACACCGTTGACAGTTTGAAGGAGTAACGATGAACGAAAGTCTTTACGTCTATGAGGACCAGCGGTTCTACGGCCTCACCGTGCCCATTGCAAAGCTTGACCACCTTTACGACGGATGCCGCTGGGCGGAAGGGCCGGTCTGGTTCGAGGACGGCGGTTATCTGATCTGGAGCGATATCCCCAACCGGCGCCTGCTGCGCTGGGTGCCCGATCTGGGAGTCGGCATCTTTCGCGCCGATTCGAATTTCGCCAATGGTAACACCCGGGACCGCCAGGGGCGCCTTGTCACTTGCGAGCATGGCGGGCGGCGGGTGACGCGGACCGAACCCGATGGATCAATCACAATTGTCGCCGACAGCTATCAGGGCAAGCGGTTGAACTCTCCAAACGATGTTGTGGTGAGATCCGACGGTTCGATCTGGTTCACCGATCCCGACTACGGCATTATGTCCGACTACGAAGGCCACAAGGCGGAGCCGGAGCAGGATGGCTGCTACGTCTATCGGGTTGATCCGCAGACGCGCGAGATCGCCGTTGTCGCTGATGATTTCGTCAAGCCCAATGGCCTGGCCTTCTCGCCCGATGAAAACATCCTCTATATTGCCGATTCAGGCCTTAGCCACGATCCAGACGGCCCTCATCATATCCGCGCGTTCGACGTTGCCGCGGACCTGCGCCTGCAAAGCCCAAGAGTGTTCGCCGAAATAGAACCCGGTCTGCCGGACGGCTTCCGCCTGGATGTTGACGGCAACATCTGGACCAGCGCCTTTGACGGCGTGCATTGCTATTCGCCAGACGGCGAGCGGCTGGGCAAAATCCTGATCCCCGAAAAAGTCGCAAATCTCACCTTCGGAGGCCCCAAACGCAACCGCCTGTTCATCACCGCTTCGAACTCCCTCTATGCCATCTATGTCGGGACCAACGGCGTTCAGCAACCCTGAGGGCACTGTCAGAGGAAAACGGATTGAAGCGGGCGGCACAGGGCCCATCCTCTGAGGATGACAAAATGCAGTCCCTTTCGCTGTTTTTGAGCATCTCCTGAGATCATTCGTCTTGCGGTGATGATGTATATCCGATCTACTCGACGCCATCCGGAAAGTGGCTGCAAACACGGCTACAGGCGCGGAATTTATCGCGGCCACAGGCCATTTTGCAGGTTATAACCGATAAGAACAGGTTATCTAAGTTATTGAATTTATGTTGTGTGCTTCCCGAGAGATGGGTGACAATTTGTTCCGGACACATAGGTTACACTTTTGGCCCTTTGCAAGGAGATGCGAGGTGCCTTGGAAGGAGTGCAATCAGATGGACGAGCGGCTCAAATTTATTGCCCGACTGCTGGATGGCGACAAGATGTCGGTGCTGTGCCGGGAGTTCGGCATATCGCGCAAGACCGGTTACAAGATCCTCAAGCGCTACAATGCTTGCGGTCTGCATGGGCTGACGGACCGTTCACGGCGTCCTTATCGTCAGGCCAACCAGTTGCCGGTGCAGATCGAGATGCAGATTGTGCGCCTGAAGCGGGAAAGGCCAACCTGGGGCGCTCCGAAGATACGCGAACGGATGAGGCGGCTTTTCCCGGATATCCATTCACCTGCGGTAAGCACGGTACACGCGGTGCTGGACCGTCATGGCCTGGTCAAGCGCAGAGGGCGACGGC
>JBPCVV010000181.1:0-5393 GCA_051010195.1 Anderseniella sp.
GAGGATCATAAGGTCATGCGTATTGCCCACGGACAGAAATAGCCGGCGGAGTGCTTTTGCATGAGAAGACAGAAAAGCCTGTTACCGTTTGACTCAACTGCCGAGAGAATACAGGTAAGTTATTGAACTTGATCAACTATAAAGCGCACTTGTAGTAGTGTCGGAACAGCCGGCTGACCGTTCCAGGCTGATCAGTGGCGTGACAACCTCGCCCAGAGAGATCTTGTTCTTCGTCCTTGTCACGGGCAGCATCGGGGCATAGCGCCAGAACCCGGCCTCGTCCGACGTCTCAATGTTGGCCCTGGAAACGGCCAGCCATCGTCTTCAGGTCATAGCGCACCAAAAGCGGCCGTCCTGCCGCTGACAGGCCATCGATTTCACCAGCCTTGTAGGTTGTTCCGGTGAGCGAACATTCGAGACGGCTGACCAAGGATTGAGCGTTTTTGTCCACGATCAAGCAAACAGACCTGTGTGAAATGAATGGCGCACTTTTGATACGACCAACGGCAGAATATTTGGGGCCAGTCGGCAGGCTGGCGGTACCGATGCATGAGCCTTCCTTTGACTTGAATCCGATTGTATTCCTTGAGTAGTTAGCTAATGCCACATAAGAGATTCGGCGCTGCACGTTCTAAACCGGGGAGAGGACACATACATGAGCGGCTTGCTCGCACTGCTGGATGATGTTGCAGCAATTGCCAAACTGGCAGCCAGTCAGATCGATGACATCGCTGCCCAGGCCACCAAGGCCGGCACCAAGGCAGCCGGTGTTGTCATCGACGATGCCGCGGTCACACCGAAATATGTCACCGGATTGCCGGCCACCCGGGAACTGCCAATCGTCTGGAAGATTGCCCGTGCATCGTTTTTCAACAAGCTGGTCATCCTTCTGCCAATTGCCTTGCTATTGAACGCCTTCCTACCCTGGTTGCTGACGCCACTGTTGATGATCGGCGGAGCCTATCTGTGTTTTGAAGGGGCCGAAAAAGTCTGGCATCTGATTTCTCCGCATCAGGAAAGCCACCTGGAACAGGCGGAAACCCTGGATGCGGCCCACCTGGAGGAACAGCGCGTAAAGGGAGCGATCAAGACCGACTTTATCCTGTCGGCGGAAATCATGACGATTTCGCTGGCAGCGATCGAGGCTGACAATGTCTGGGTCGAGGGACTTGTCCTGGCGATGGTCGCAATCGGTATCACCGCGGCGGTCTACGGTGCGGTCGCGCTGCTCGTCAAAGCCGACGATGTGGGCCTGAAGCTGAGCCAGGTAGGTCGTTTCGCTGCCACCCGCTGGTTTGGCAGGACCATGGTCAAGTCGATGCCCGCAGTCATGACCCTGATTTCAGCCGTCGGCACAGCGGCGATGCTGTGGGTCGGCGGCAACATCATCGTTCACGGCCTGCACAATCTGGGCTGGCACCTGCCCTACGAAACCATCCACCATTTTGCGCAGATGGTGTCACAGCAGCTGCCCACCGGCCAGGCGATTGTCGAGTGGCTGGCAACAGCCGCTGCAGATGGTGTCATTGGACTGGTGCTCGGTCTGGCTTTGATACCGGTCACCAACCTGCTGCTCCTGCCAACCATGAATCTGTTCCGCAAGACGGGATGAAGCGTTCACGTTGAGCAGCAGCGCAAACCGGCGCAGGCCTCGTTTCGGCGCAGACATGGGATGGGCACCGTTGACGCTGGCGATTGCCTGGCAGCCAGGTTGCACAGGCAGGCGCCGAATATACTCAAACCTGCCCGAATGGTGCCAGGATTAAGCTCCTGGTGAAACGGTGGCAGGCGGCTGGTCGGCAGTACCATCAGGCATGTCAGCCCAATGGAAAACTGTCCAGTCGCTCACATCCGGTCTCGGTTATCAGAACCTGGGTTTCAAGTTTGATGCTTTCAGTACCGGCCTCGGCAATCAGGCTTTCGATGCAGACAACCATGCCGGCTTCGAAGTGCCCGGACATTGCGCCGGGACCCCAATCAACATGCAAGGGGATCACCGGCCATTCATCCGCCATGCCAACACCATGCACTGCCAGCGAGTAACGATAGGGAATGTGCGGGTCCGGAATCCGCCAGCTTCGGTCATTGAACTCGGCAAAGCTGACACCGGGTCGCACCAGTTCGAGGTTGTGATGAACTTGTGACAGCGCGGTATCGTACAGTCGCTGCTGGGTATCGGTCATCGCGACATAGCCGCAGGTCCAGGACCGCGACAGGTCAGCACAATATCCGTAAGGGCCAATCATGTCCGTGTCGAAGCTGATCATCTCACCAGCCTGGCATTTCCGATCAGAGCATTCCTGATACCAGGGATTCGTTCTGGGCCCGCATGTCAACAGCTTCGTTTCCAGCCAGTCGCCGCCGGACCGGGCATTTTCGAAATGCAAATGCGCCCATAGTTCGCACTCGCTGACACCAGGCAGCGAATGCTGGTAGATGCGTGCCATGCCGGCTTCGCACACCCGGATCGTCCAGCGCATCAGCGCTATTTCTTCCGGTGACTTGATAGAACGGGCAATCTCGGTGACTTGCGTGCCTTCCACGCAGGCAAGCCCGCGGGCCTCAAGTGCATGCAGGCCGTTGCCATCCAGCCTGTCACACGCGATCCTGGTGTTGCCGCCGCCATACTGGCGGACCAGGTCATCGATTTCATCGGCCCAGGCAGTCACGGCACTATCCAGCTTGTCGCCGGATGCCATGAACATCCAGGTCTTGGCGACTCTCACTTCATCGATACCCGGCAGTCCCTCACACAGGTGCAGGCATCCTTTGAATTCAAACATGATGGCCGGGCCGCCGGTCAGGACGAGCGCATAGCGCATGGGGTTGTGCAGCGTCCAGACCTGCATGTTCGAACAGTCGAAAGCGTAGCGGATATTGCAGGGGTCATGGAGCAGAAGTGCCGCACAGTCCGACTTGGCCAACTGCTCGCGCAGGCGCTGCAGGCGGTAACTGCGTGCACCGTCAAGCACCTCCGGAGCCACGGGGCTGGATAACGGTTTGTCCGCGCCTTCAAGGTTGAGGTAGGTGAGCTTGCGCTCGTCCAGGAATGCTGGAGTTACGCTCATGACGCGCGCCCGTAGAATCCGATGCGTTCTTCATCGCAAAACTGCACACCCGGGTTCTCATAATAGGAAAACACCGCAATGATGCGGTCTTGATCGCCCTGCACAGTTGTAACCCGGTGAGCGGTGTTCTTGCCTTTGAACACATTCAGCGTGCCAGGCTCCAGCGACATGCCCACCGGTGTTCTGCGCCCCTCCAGCACGTCCGCAACGTCGTCATAATTGGGATCACAGTCACTGCGCAGATCCTTGACGTATTCAAACTCTCCACCCTGGGCAGGTGCCTGCAGCAGCAATGTCGTGGTGAATTCAGATCGGTCAAAGTGCCAGTTGAGAGCCTGACCGTCACCATATCCCATGACATTCACCCGGGCGAGCGGATCGTCCATCGTGAACAGCACCGGCTTGTCCATGACGGCCGCCAGAAAGCCGGCAAAAGGTGCCCATTCGTAAAGCCGGATGACCCGCGCCTGGCCCATCTGATCGGCGCAGATGGTGCGGTTGGAGGTTGCAAATTCCCGCAACGCCGTGTGTGCGGCAGGCAGATTGTCGATCGATTTCGTGAAGTAGATGTTGTGACGGCGTGCATGAACAAAAGCGGACGTGTCCAGAATCGGTTGCAGTTCCGCCACTTCCGCAGCCAGCGCTTCACTGCGCACAAATCCGGGCAGGTTGAACAATCCGCCGGCATCCAGCCGGGTCCGGCAATCACCAACCAGTGCCGACCAGGCCGGACTGTGCGGCTTATCCAGGGGATACCGGTCGAGATCGATTATGTGATGCATGCCTACCTCTCTGCCTGGGTACGGGACAGTATGCTGCCGATTGCTATTCTCACAAACACGGTTTTTAATTGTGAACCATTAGAAATTCTTTCGGAGATCAATGAATTTGCCCCGCATGGCCCCCCTTAACGCACTTCGTGCCTTCGAAGCCGCTGCCCGAACCGGGTCTTTCGCCAACGCGGCGCGCGAACTGGGTGTCAGTTCAGCAGCCGTCAGCCAGCAGGTGAAATTGCTTGAAGATTTTTGGGACAGGACACTTTTCATCAGGCAGGGCAATCGCATCGCGCTGACTGATGCCGGGCTGACCGCCTACCCCCGGCTTGGGCAATCCATGGCAACGCTGGAAGATCTGTCCGGCATCATGTCCCGGACCGGGCGGCGCAAGCGCCTGGTGGTAAGTGCTCCGCAGTCTGTCGCAGAGACCTGGCTGGCGCAAAAACTGTCCACGCTCGACATTTCAGATCTTGGGACATCGCTCGACGTAAGGGTGGAAGACGACCCAATTGATTTTGTGCGGGACAAGGTGGACTTGCGGGTTTTCTATGGCCATGACCTGTATGGCGATTATCAGGTTGAAACCTTGTTCTCAGATCATCTGGTGGCAGTGGCGTCGCCGGAGTTTGTGGCAAGGTTTGGCGTGTCGCCGGGCGAGATCGAAGACCGGCACCTGATTCATACGGACTGGGGGCGGGATTTTTCGACCTCTCCAAGCTGGAGCATGGTTATCCCGGAAGAACGCATAATCGACCACAACCTGGGCCTGCGGGCCCAGGCCAGCAGCACCGCCCTCAGGTTTGCATTGAAGAACTTTGGCGCGGCGCTGATACCGCAGACAATAGCTGCCGACGATCTATCCGCCGGCCGCCTTGTGAAATTGAATTCACCAACGGTACCGATGCAGCACGACTATCTGATTGCCTACCCGAAAAGGCTTGCCTCCAACGCCGCCATACGGGCCGTGATCCAGGCGCTCGGGGCGTAGTTCCGTGATTTGCCCTCCACTCTAGAATACCTGCAGCCCGCCCGACGCCTGATAAAAAGCGCCGGGCAGTGCGCCATGCATGGCGCTTGCAGTGATGTGTTCAGCTTGCTTCCGGCCAGTTGAAGTCCGGGCGAAGTCCCTCATACACCGGGCGGCCGTCACTCGGTTTTGGTACGCCGGTAGCCGGGTCATAAAAGGCATGGTAGGTGGCCGGCAAACTGTCGGAGTTGAACCCCATTAGGTTCGGTACGATCGCCCTGATGCGGTTTTGCTTGTCATCAAGCATGATCGGCGTACCGCACGTCGCACATGTGCACAGTTCGAGCGGACCATCCGGGTTTTGCGCATTGAACGGCTGACGGTTAAGGCCATCGGATTCATCAACACTCAGATCGCCATGTTTGAAGAACACTACGTGGGTCGTGTCCTGGCCGGTCACACTTTTGCAAACCGAACAGTGGCACGTGTGGTTATCGACCGGATCCTGGTCCGAGTGGGTGTGTACGTGATCGCACCCTCCAGCATACTTATGAGACATGTCTTCCTCCTTGTTAGATGTTT
>JBPCVV010000182.1:0-30559 GCA_051010195.1 Anderseniella sp.
TTGCAGTGGCATCGTAGTTGGTTTCCGGATCCATGATGCGTCCGTTCAGGATCGCCAAATCATACGTCTGTGCAATCGCTGGAACAGACATTACCGAGATCAGCAAAAGCCAACAGACAACGCGCAGTGGTCTCATGTTCTTGACCTTTCTCACAGCACCTCGAAATCGTCTCCACCCTACTGGATCAGCGCGATCCCGCCCGGCTAACAGGTTGGTTAAACTAGGCGCGTTTGACGGAAGTGTGAAGTTGGAGATTGATCGCCTTCTGCGACTTGGGCTGTTCTATCGCGCCGGGGGAGTTGCTACTCCAATATTGAATCCAACCCAATTCAGAACTCCCCGGCCTGATCGATCAACCTCGAAGATTTAGCAGCAGGCCTTACGTTGAAACCAAGAACCTGGAACCTCGGCCTGAAAATTCTGCGCGTCTGTTTAGGGTCATTTTTCCCGTTCTTGAGCCAGGCCCAAGAACGTCCGAACCAGTTCCACTACGGGCTCTTTTATCGAAAACGTCAGAAGCGCCCCCGAAACCGGACTCATCTTAGCACCGGCCGAGACGGAAATACGTGCCAGAAATGGAAGTCGCTTGTAGTTTCCTTTCTCGTTGAAGACACTGACTGACTTCGTCAGCTTTTCAACTGCCGCGTTTGCTCTGAACAAAAGCTGCAACATTATGCACCAACAAAGCATGCCCCGATTCTGGGATTGGCACGGTGCGGTGGAATTGGTATTTGAGCGCCGCCGCACAATCTTCTGCGGTAGCCCTAACGAGGTATCGGCGTGTGGCGGAAGACAAGACCGGCTCTCAAACGTGGATTAGTTCAATTCTCCGGGAACGCCTGCAACATCCATTCCAACATGTGCGTGCACAGCTGGTCCCGATGAGTTCTTTCCGCATAGGTGTGCGAGGCATCTTTGAGGTGGATTTCCTTCAAACCACGGTTTGTCAGAAGTGAACTCGCCAGTTGCCCACATTTGGAATAGTACCTTGCACCGTGAGTAAAAATCGCAATGACGTTGCCACCGCGTTCAAGAAAATTATTGTAGTAGCCGTTCATGATTTCAGGCTCATCCCAATCGCGAACGTCCACCTGATTGCCTGAGTTCAACAACAACCCTTTGATTCTCGGCACGACGTTCCGCGGCGCATGCCGAACCCAGTAAAGATCCAAAGTCGTCCGCAACAAATAGTCGACATAGCGAAACCGATTATGCTCGACAAAACTATCGAGCAGCGCCAGTCCCGACACTTGCTGACGCTGATCCGCAATGATCAGTGCGTCGTCAGCGCCTGAACACAGACCAACTATGACATATCGGTCAACATCCAGAGTAGCCATATAGCCTTCTACATCGTCGAAGTCCTGCAACAAGGATTCAGCCCTGGCAAGACCGCTGCGTACAGGGCTTTCGCCTTTACCCGACTGGTCGATCCTGGCGCAGGTGAAACCTGCCTTCGCCAAGTGTCTTGCAATTTTTACGTTAAGTCGGTTGGGACCCACATGATGTACCTGACCCGCGTTCAGAATAATAACGCCCGTTCGCAAAATACTGCGCTCAAGCGGGTGGGTTACAATCCCAAAAAGCGACCGCTCGGCGCCAAAAAGATGCGCAGTTTCTCTCAAGACAACTGCTCGCAGACTAAGCGTACCGATTCATGCGCATAGAATAGCGCCGGCAACGGTTCACGCCAATTCCAGGTATCGGTTGATTTGATCACATCGATGCCCATGTGTTCAGGCGGATAATCCCAAGTATGGCTGGCGGTCGTCACTGCGGTAGCCTGAACGCTATCGACATTGCGGATCTCGAGAGCTTCAAGTTCAGCAAGGAACTCGGCTTGCAGTGCAATTCCCTGCAAATCACAGGTGCCGTCACCATGGTCTTCCAGATCAATTTTCCGGTCGGCAAGCCAGGTTCGCCCGTCGAGGACCGGATCCCATCCTATGAGATTTTCAATGTCCCTGCGAAAGCTGACAGAAGCAGCAACGGCAAAGCCCAAACGGACTGCCAGAACGGATACCCGACTGTTACCGCAGCGTTCCTCCATGAGATCCAACGCCTTCTCGACATCACCGGTCCAGTTCGCCAGTGCGAGCGTGGTTGAGTCGACCATCGAATTGCCGGTACCGGAGAAGTCGAACCGGAATACGTCATAACCATCTCGCGCAGCCCATTGCGCGATCTGCTTAAGCGCCCAATGGGTCCAGATTGCTTCGCCCAGCAGCGGCTGGCAGATGATCAGCGAATGCGACCGCCTGTTAGTCTCGCTCATGTGGGTAATGCCGAAAAAGTCTGGAGGGTGTCCAAAATAAGCTGGCAGCATGTCAACCAAATCCGAATTCAGGTTTTTCACACTTACCTTAAGTCTTTGCCGGCTCCTCATCTATACCTCTTTTTGGCAGTTACGGACTTCGGGTCAATTTGTCTAATCTATACGACGTACAGGGGATATAATGGTTGTCTGGAACACCTCGCGCGTCCAGCAACGCTATCGGGCATTGCGTTCGACGACTGTTGTCGGAGATGTTCTGCCCGCCATGAACTCGAAAACATGTGAGTATCAGTATGAATCTTGTGTCGAAACGGTTTGTGGTGATTGGTGACCAGTCATTGACAATTGCCTGCGCGACCGAGCTGCTCGGACGATCCCATCAGATCGTTGGTCTCGTGACCGATGCGTCACCGGTCAGCATGTGGGCAGCGGAAAACAACGTCTCGATTGTTACGCGCGAGCAACTTTCGCAACTGCTTCCATTCGACTATCTGTTGAGTATCGCCAATCTGCGCGTGCTCACGGCAGATGAACTGGCATTACCGGGGAAAGCTGCGATCAATTTTCACGATGGGCCATTGCCGGCGATTTCAGGTGTCAATAATCCGTCTTGGGCAATTGTGCGGGGTCTGGGCGAATATGGTGTTACCTGGCACGAGATGGTGTCCGACATCGATCACGGCGACATACTTGTATCTGAACAATTCGAAATCGAGGCAGATGAGACGTCGGTGTCACTGAATACCAAGTGCTTTCATGCCGGGTTTCGGAGTTTTCAGAAGCTACTGGATCAAACAGAGGCCGGATCGATACAACGTGCGGCACAATCGGAAACCGCGGAACGCCTGTACTACTCCAAGTGGCAGCGGCCCAAAGCCGCCTGCAGTCTGCTTTGGGACAGCAGTGCTGAATGCGTCGACGGATTGGTTCGCAGTGTGGAGTTCGGCCCTTATGAAAACCCGATGGGTATTGCCAAGATCAGACTACCTACCGGTCTTGCCGCCGTCGGCAAAGTGGCTGTTCTTCCGGATAGGAGTGTTAAGGCGCCCGGTACGATCATGGAGATTGCCAATAACTGGGCCCGGATTGCAACGACCACACAAGACGTCAGGATATCGAAACTGTGCGGGTTGGCTGGCGCGCCTATCCCGATGGCGGGCGACCGCGTAAGACTGGCTGCCGATTGCGGACTCGAAGCAGGGCATGTGCTGCCGGGCATGGCTGATAGTGAAGCGGACGAGCTTGACGGCAAGGTTCGTCGTTCAGCTTGCGAGGAAAGCCGATGGGTTGCCCAGCTGGAAGGCTTTGCCATCCAGGATCTGCCACAGGCCGGCAGCGACGAGGTGCTGGAAGATTCGGTACTGTTGCCAAGTGCGCTGCAAGAACCGGCTGCTGCGCTTGGCCTGGTTGCGGCATACCTGTGTCGCAGCTTCCAGAGCGACCGGATCGACTTCTGGGTTCATCGCGACAAGGACGAGCATCAAGGCTTCGATGATTACTTTCTAGGCTGCGTGCCGTTTAGTGTGCGACCCGACTGGGAGAGTACCGCAGATGATCTGCTGGAGACTGTGAGGCATGATCTTGAAGCCACGCTCAAGCGTGCCCCACCGTTAGCAGACATCGGGTTAAGGTACCCTTCGCTGCAGGACAAGCTTGAGCAAATTGCTGAGCTTCCCAGTTGTGAGTTTTCGTTAAGCAGTGAAAGCCGTCAGGATGCGCCGAGGCCCGGCGCACGCCGATTGATGTTCACGATGTCGGAAACAGAAGATGCATTGGGCATATCCGCCACTGGCATTTTTGAACCCGGCACATTCGCCAGCTTCGTCGATAGATTTCGGATTATGCTGGAAAATCTCAGCAAGGATCCCGAGAGCAGCATTGCTGCCTGCCCAACGCTGACGAATGACGATCGGGAACTTCTGAAGCGGATAAACGACACCCAAACCAGTTTCAATGTGCAGACAGTGCACACATTGTTTCGCGAACAGGCGCGGGTTTCGCCGGATCGCAATGCGGTAATATGCGGCGACAAGCTGCTGACATACCAGCAACTAGATCAAGAAAGCGATCAGGTGGCTATCGCCTTGATGGCGAACAGTATTGGGCCTGGCGATCTTGTCGGCGTGATGATGAGCCGTAGCGCCGAACTGCTCACCGTACTGATGGGCGTGATCAAAGCAGGCGCAGCCTATGTGCCGCTCGACCGCAATTATCCGCCAAACCGTCTGCAATTCGTGATCGGCGATTGCCGGCCCAAGATGATTGTGGTCGATCATGCGCCAGCCTGGTCGAGTGATGCTGTGCAGATGATCCAATACGCGGATCTGTTGGTGAAACCGCGACTGAATGAGGATTGCCCGATATTCGGTGAGCCGTCAGATTTGATGTATGTGATCTATACTTCAGGCTCCACCGGCAAGCCCAAAGGCGTTCAGGTTCGCCATGAGAATGTCCAGAATTTCTTCGTTGGCATAGATGAGCGTATCGGACCCGACGCCGGGACGTTGCTGGCAACCACCAGTATCTCTTTCGATATTTCAGTGCTTGAGCTCTTCTGGACTCTTTGCCGTGGGTTTACGGTGGTCCTTCATGATGAAGACGTTGGTGGGGCGAACACAAGGCTGCCTGATCAGCCGATCGGTTTCAGCCTGTTTTTCTGGAACGTCGCTGAGACTGAACCACTGGAAGGATCTCCATACAATCTCGTACTGCAAGCTTCGAAATATGCCGATACGAATAATTTTGAAGCCGTCTGGACTCCTGAACGGCACTTTGGCAGCTTTGGCGGTTACTATCCAAACCCGTCAGTAATCAGTGCTGCAATTGCTGCGACCACGAAGCGGGTAGCGATACGAGCTGGCAGCTGTGTACTTCCCCTCCATCATCCAGTGCGTGTTGCGGAAGAATGGTCGGTTGTCGATAACCTGTCGGGTGGCCGCGTCGGTTTGTCGATGGCATCGGGATGGAGCCCGAATGATTTCGTCCTGAAGCCGGAGAATTTCGCCAATGCCAAGGACGTGATGTTTGAATCCATTGAACAGGTCCGTGCCCTGTGGCGCGGTGACAGCGTCACCTTTACTGGGCCCAAAGGCGCTGTGGATGTCAAATCGCTTCCCCGGCCTGTCCAGCAAGAGCTTCCGATTTGGGTTACGGCGGCGGGCAATCCGGAGACATTCCGTCAGGCCGGCGAGGTCGGCGCCCATATTCTCACTCATCTGCTGGGGCAGAACATTGACAAGGTTACTGAGAAAATCGAGGTTTACCGCAATGCATGGCGAGCCAGCGGTCGACCAGGTGACGGCCATGTGACTGTGATGGTTCATACCTTCGTTGCCGCATCCGAGCAGGATGCCAAGGGCATCTGCCGCGAACCAATGAAGAACTATCTGAAAAGCGCACTGGCACTCATCAAGGATGCCGCCTGGCAGTTCCCAACATTCCAAAAATTCTCCGCCGAAGGTGAGCGCACCCTCGACGATTTCTTTGCTCACGCCGATCCACAGGACGTCGATGGCCTGCTCGAATTCGCGTTTGAACGCTATTACAACAACAACAGCATGATGGGCTCCGTCGAAAAGTGTATCGAGTTTGCGGATACTTTGAAGGATGCGGGCGTTGATGAAATTGGTTGCCTGATCGACTTCGGGATCGACGAGAGCACGGTGATGAAGCATCTGCCATTTCTGAACGAAGTCAGAACGGCATCCAATGCTGATGAGCAGGACACTCTGTCAGTATCGCAGGCGATAGTGCGACATGGAGTGACCCACCTGCAATGCACACCGTCCCGGGCAACGATGGTGCTGCACGAACCTGAGGCGGCGGCAGCTCTCAATAACCTCAGCTGCCTCATGGTTGGCGGCGAACCATTGTCAAAGGAACTTGTTCACCAGTTGCAGAGCTTGACGCCTGCACCGCTGTTCAACATGTATGGCCCGACCGAAACAACCATCTGGTCATCGGTTTGCAATATCACCGCCCCCGACGACGCAGATTTGATCGGCACCCCGCTTGCCAACCAGACCGCCTACGTCCTGGACCCGCGTGGAGGGATCGTGCCTCCGGGAATAGTGGGGGAACTGGCGATCGGAGGGCTGGGAGTGACCAGCGGCTACCTCGGACAACCCGCATTGAACCAGGACAGATTCATAAAAACGCCCGGAGTGGATGGTCAACCGGTCGATGTCTACAAGACCGGTGATCTGGTTCGGTTAATGCAGGACGGTCAACTGGAATTCCTCGGACGCAGCGACAATCAAGTTAAAGTCAGAGGTTTTCGCATCGAACTTGGCGAGATCGAGGCTTGCATGCATCGGCTTCCTGGAGTTGTTGCGGCTGCGGCTGTGGTTCAGCACGCCAATACGCCGAATGCTGTCATTGTTGGCTTTCATGTTTCGACAACCGGTGAGACCCTGGCCGACGACCTGTCCGCTGAACTGAAAGGGCAGCTGCCGGATTTCATGATCCCTGCCCATTTCGTGGCCGTTCCGCAATTGCCCTATCTGCCAAATGGCAAACTCGACAGGCGGCAACTTGAACAGACGCAGGTTACTCGCGAAGCTCGATCAGACGCTGTGCCCCCGTCGACTGAAACCGAGCGTGCCCTGGCCAAGATTTGGGGATCCCTGCTGAACGTCGAGGTTGTCAGCAAGACGGACAACTTCTTTGAACTCGGTGGGCATTCTCTGCTTGCCATCCAGGCTATCGACGCGATTGAGAAGCAGATGAGTGTTAGGTTGAATCCGCGCAAAATACTGACCAACTCGCTTGAACAACTGGCCCAAGACTGCGCGTCTATCCCGCAATCTGTGCAAAAGAGCCGAGTCGGTGCCTTCGGTCGGTTTTTCGGGCGCAAATCCTGAGGCCACGCAACGATGTTGACTGGCGAGTATGTTGTTTTTCCGGAATTTGACATCGTCACCAGCGCAGTTTGGGTATCCCACGGAGATCCATCGCGCCTTCCGTCCGTCGAACGAACAGCAATTGAGAACGCTGAACCCGGTCGCGCCCGGGAATTCGCAGCTGGCCGGCAGGCAGCACGGCAGGCATTGGCGCGGATGGGTCTTGACAGGGTAACGGTCCCGCGGTCACCGGAGCGGTGTCCAATCTGGCCGACTGGGATTATTGGCAGTATCAGTCATTCGCATAAAGTTGCTGGAGCAGCTGTTACGAAGGATGACCGCCTGATCGGCTTGGGATTCGATTTAGAACAGCCGACAGTCGCCAGGCCTAGCGACATTGTAGCGAAGGTGATGACCATCGATGAGATTAGGCAGTTCGGATGCCAAGATCAAAAGCAGCTTGGGAGCCACCTTGCACTGGTCGTGAGCTGCAAAGAGTCAGTCTACAAGGCTGTGAACCCGGTCATCGGAGAATATTTCGACTTTCTGGATATCGAAATCGAACTGGACAAGTCATCACGTACCTTTGTAGCGCGCGCATCGGCATCACTTCGCTCAGCGGACTGGATTAACAATGGATGCGGCCGTTACGGCAGTCTGGCCGGTCAGACGGTAACGGCGTTCATTGTCGAAGCCGATCGGACCGCGACGTTCTTGAGGCGGCATTGACAACGGAACTGTCGCATTAACCGAGTGACAGTTGCTAGTGGTGGTCAGTTACCAAACATCAGCAGTCACTGCATTTGCTGGGGCAGCCAGGTAACAATCTCGGGGAAAAAATAGATCAGAACAACATTGGCCAGGATTACGCCGACGAACGGAATTACCCCATAAACAATTTGCTTCATGGGCACATCCCCGCTGATACCGCGAAGCACGAATAGTATAATGCCCACCGGTGGCGTGATCATGCCCACCTCGATCATCATCACCAGCGCAATGCCGAACCAGACCGGATCAAATCCGAGGGCGGTCACGATCGGATAGGCAACCGGCAAGGTCATCAACATCATCGAGATAGGATCAATGAACATGCCCAGCAGGATGTAGATCATGGCAATGATGGCCATGATGACCCAGGCGGAGAAATTCGCTGCCTGAACCGCTTCGACCAGACTGACGGGCAGGCGTAGCGCATCGAACACCCAGCTCAGTATCGATGCGCCGACGACGATCAGCAGCAGGAATGATGTGACCTTGACGGTCTCCAGGGCTGTTTCATGGAGCATGCGCCAGCTGAACTTGCCTCGTTGCACACACAGCGCAAGTGCAACAACCGCTCCGATGCCTCCCGCTTCGGTTGGTGTTGCAACGCCGACATAAAGCGACCCCAGAACGAGAATGATCAGGATCAGGAAGGGCAAAACGCCGACCAGTGATTCCAGTTTCTCGCCAACGGTGTAGCTCCTGCCGGCCGGCGCAGCCCCATCGACGGCAACCGACCAGACCAGAACCGCCGCCATGAAAGAAACCATCAGCAGCAGCCCCGGAATAATGCCGGCAATGAACAGAACGGTGATCGGTGCGCCCACTGTTGTGCCGTAAATGATCATCGCGATACTGGGCGGTATGAGAATACCCAGTGTCCCGCCGGCGGCAATGACCCCGTAGGTGAGCTGCGGACTGTAGCCACGCCGGATCATTTCGGGGCACGCCACACCTCCCATCGTGGCGGCAGTCGCCAAACTGGACCCGGAGACCGCGGCGAAGATACCGCAGGCGCCGATGCTGGCGTGGGCAATCCCGCCCGGCGTCTGGCCGAACCAACGCCGCAACGCATCGAACATTTCGGTCGTCACTCCACTGCGCAACAACAGGCCTCCCATGAGAACAAACATGGGAATGGCGGTCAGCGTGAAGGAGTTGATGCTGTTCCAGGACCGCTCCGCCAGCAATGACAATTGCGGTTGCGGGAGCAGGAAATACAGCCCCAACAGTCCGACGCTGCCGAGCGCCAGTGATATCTTTACCCCGATCAGCAGGAACAGCAGCATGACCAGAACCAGCAACAGCCCTATTGGCAGCAGGGGCAGTCCTCGCCCCAAATAGAACACACAGGCCACAGCGCCGATGAACACGACAATGCCTATTGCAATCCTGATGCCGCTCCACGCTCCTGCGGCAATCATGAACGCCAGTGCAATGCACGCGCTACCCCAGTCAAACTGGCTGCCGGCAATCGAAACCGGATAAGGTCCCAGGCTCGTCAGGACGATTGTCAGGATAGCGAAAACAGACGGCGTCACCCACCAAAGCCATGGTTTGACGGGTCCCGACAGCCTGGCAATGTCCGCCAGTATGGACAGAATGAAGAGACCGTATCCAATCGATACAAAAAGTTCCGGTATCCATTGCGGAGTAGCCAGCAGACCCCAGTTTCGCGTGTCGTTGATGTATTCCTGATAGTTGAACGAGATCATTTGCCATCCGGCAAAAACCACAAAGAACAATCCGATCCAAAGCGTCAGGATTTCCAGTTTCCGGCGTATCGGTTCGGCAAGGTAACCGAGCAACAACTCGACCTGGATATGGCTGTTTTCCCTTTGCGCGTAGGCCAGTCCGACGAAGGCGATGCCCATCAGCAGATAGGTTGAATACTCGTTCACCCAAACTGTCGGCTCATTGAACACGTAGCGGGAAATAACTTCGAAACAGACAAACGAAACGATTGCCAGCAGCGCCAGGGCGCTTGCCAGGCCGGCACATTTCGACAGGAGATCGACGGCAGCACAAAACCTGGAGCTGCTGCTGCAGGTCGTCTCCGGCGCTACGCCGTCCGAATGCAAATTCATTCCCCGTTCCCCTTTGATGCCCACTCTAACGAACGCTCCCCTGCGGCTCAAAACTCTATCTTCAGATTATAAGATTGTCATACAATATTTAAATCGCTACGCTTTCCGGATTAGTTGGTGGAGTCCAGGCAAGTCGGTCAGCGCAAATGACGTCAGAAAGCAGATTGAACAGTAGCTCGGGAGTTTCTGACGCCAATTCCCTACAGGTCGAACGGCACTCACTGACGCTGCGCCAGAGAGCTTGTGACAAGCTGCGCCAGGCAATCATTGATCATCGCTTCCCGCCTGGCGCCCGGTTGATCGAGCGCGACCTCTGCGAACAGCTTGGCGTGAGCCGCACGTCGGTGCGGGAGGCTTTGAGGCATCTGGAATCGGAACATCTGATCGAGATGGTTCCGCACAAGGGGCCTGTAGTCGCGACATTGTCACTCGAGGAAATCAGCGAAATCTACGAAGTACGCGCTGTACTGGAGGGCATGGCGTGCGAGAAATTCGCCAGCAATGCGTCGGATCAGGACATTGAGATGCTGCAGCGCGCATTTAACAAGATCCACAGTGCGGCAGCCGAGAACGATCACCGGGAGATCCTCGACATCAAGGCAGAGATGTACCGGATAATCTTCAAGGGTGCGAAAAGCGCCATATGCCAAAATCTGGTGAGCTCGCTTGTTTCGCGTATAGAGATTCTCCGGCACATGTCATTGGCATCTGCCGGACGCAATGCGGACATGCTGCGAGAGCTTCAGCCCATCATGGATGCGGCACGCCTGCGCGATGGTAAGGCAATGAAGGCTGCCTGCGTAGCGCACATAGACAGTGCAAGAAAAGCCGCTGTTTCCCAGTTTTCAAATACCCAGGCCGGGAAGGAAAACAACAAGCCAGCCTAGAGTTTCAAGAAAAACAAGGAGGAGAAAGACCATGAGAAAAATATACCTAGTTCTTGTCAGCCTGGTCATGTCGCTATCGGCGATGACCGTTCATGCCCAGGAAGTCGACCTCACAATGGTGATGATCCCGGGTCCGGGCTCGATCTATTCGCAATCCGTTTTGCAGGTTCCCGATCGCATCAGCAAGGCGACCAACGGACGGGTCAAGATCACCATCAACAACTCCCTCGTGAAGGGCACTCAACTGGCACCGTCAGTGCGTGATGGTCGCGCGCAGATGTCGGCCGTGCTGCATCCTTATCTCAGCTCCGGAGATCCACGTATGGGATTGCCGCATCTGCCGGGCCTGATCGAGAGCATCGAAGAGTACAAATTCGTCTGGGATGCGTTTTATGGCAAGATGCTGGCAGATATCTGGCTGGAAAAATGGAACAGCGTGGTGCTGGCAGAAGGTGCATTCTGCACGCAAAACCTCTGGTCGAAGACCCCCATACAAACCATTGCGGACTTCAAGGGTAAGAAAATTCGGGTCAATAATACTGAATCCGCCCAGTTGCTGAACGCGCTCGGCGCCAAGCCCACTCCCATCGCCTGGGGAGAAATACCGTCTGCTCTGCAACGTGGTCTGATTGACGGCATCATGTCGGCCAGTTGCGCCGGTTACCAGCATGGTTTCGGCCAGGTGACAAAACACCTGCAGAACTGGAAGACAGGACCAATCGTAGGCTGGGCTATCCTTATCAACAAGGATGTCTGGGCCAAGGTACCTGCAGATCTGCAAAAGATGATCAAGGATGAGATGTGGGCGCTGCAGGAAGAAAGCTTCCACACCTACTACCAGTATCAGAGCGAGATGCAGAAGAAGATCGAAGCTGACGGCGCCAAGTTCTGGGTAGCGTCAGACGGTGATCTCAAAGAACTGTTTGTGCCCAAGTATACCGACACGGTTTACAACACCTGGTACGAGCGAGCTGACAAGCTCGGCATCGATGGCAAGGCTCTGGTAGAGCGTGTCCGCAAGACGTTGGGCAAATAGCCTGACGGCTCAACACACGAAAAGGCCGGTGTCCCTTGCTCACCAATACGGTGACTAGACACCGGCCGGATTTTCCAGATCTGCTCCAATGTCTTCCAGGTCCTGGTACCGATCACCAATGCGGTGGTGGGGCCTGCCACCTGTCGCGCCGCCGAACGCGACGACCAGTTCATCATCGGCAGGCGCATCGTAAATCGAAAACTGCACAGTGAGATAATGCGAGCGCCGCCCGGT
Organism: Anderseniella sp.; assembly: GCA_051010195.1. GTDB lineage: Bacteria > Pseudomonadota > Alphaproteobacteria > Rhizobiales > Aestuariivirgaceae > Anderseniella. Next base: position 12,127 of record JBPCVV010000182.1, read on the forward strand.
ATCGTTTTTGTCCATTAGCGGAATCTGGAGTTGTGCATTGGCCGGCCCGCGGGTGTTGGTGAAGCCCAGATAGCTTTTTGCATCGACAGCCTGACGATAGAAGTTGCCGAAATGCAGAGTATGGATCAAGGCAGATGCGTGTTCCAGCTCGCAATCGGTGCCTGCCATGCAAGCCTTGCCATAAGCTTCAATCTTATCGCCGCCTCCAGCCAATCCGATTATCCGGTCTGTAAGCAATTTACCCAATTGCGGACCCATGGACTTGATCTCAGGCCTCAAGTCTTCAACGTATCCGCGTCCTGCCCAAGGGTTTTTTACCACTGCCGCAACCCCAATGAGGCGCAAGGGTGGGCTGGCTTCCTTTTCGCCCTCATAGAGAACGTCCTCGTCAAACGTCACAAGTTTCCTGATCCGCAAGTTCATAGTTTCCTCCTGAAAAGACAGAGCGAGATGAGGTTGTCTATCCAACCGGCCGCACCACTCCTTCAATCTCGTCACCCATATAGATGGCAAATCCTCCCTGTCGTGCCTCACTGACATAGCGTTCCAGCATGTCACGCATGGCGCTGTCCTGGATGCGCTCAAAGGGGATGTCGTCGAAGGCGAAAAATCGGGTGCCGGCTGGCGCTGGACCCGAAGCCTGGCCGCGATAATAGATAGTTACCCGTCCTGTCCGGTTGTCCTCAAAAACTGCATACACAAACTCGACCGCTGTACTGAGCTGCGTCTCGTCATACTTCTGTTTGAGGGCTGTCAGGTTGGAGCTTGCCGTTGTGTCACCGACTGTGGGCACCTTGAGATCACCGGTGTCTGGATTTACATCCAGCAACACTCTGCCTGATTGCTCGTATACGGCTCCGATAATGGTATTGGTATTGCGTGCAACGGCATCGACCAGCGGATCTTCAAGTCCGAGTGTGAAATAGGCACCGCGAAAATAGCCCAACGGCCTACCGCTACCCTGACCGAAATCCTCAACCCGGCCGACCAGGATTGCATGGTCGCCAGCGTCTACCAGATCATGATGGGCGCATTCAAACCAGGCAAGCGCACTATCAATCACCGGCGTGCCGGTCCTGCCCGGATGCCAGGGAGCAATGTCGAATTTGTCGGGCCGCTGCGAGGCGAAAAGGCCTGAAATGTCTTTCTGCTCCTCCGACAGGACATTGACGGAAAAATGCCGGGCGCCGCTGAACACTTCGCAGCTGGCCGCCGACCGGGCAATGCAGACCAGTATCAACGCAGGGTCAAGAGACACCGACGTGAACGAGTTGGCCGTGAACCCGCGTGGCGTTCCATCGTCTTCTTTCGTCGCGATGATGGTGACGCCAGTTGCAAACTGGCTGAGTGCTGCACGAAGCAGTTTTGGATCCGGCGTTCCGCTCATGCTCTGTCACTCCCGGGCTCGCAATTCAGATATCGCTCATTGTCAACGCCCAGCACTGGCGCAGCCTTAAGCGCTGGAGCCGGTGTCCTGCTGAACTGAACCGGGTTTGCTGCAACGGTCCATGGTTTTGCATCAGGCGTCGGATGGGCCAGTTCCGCGAGCATCCCGCGCACGGCTACGTGTGGGTCTTCCATAATATCGCGCGCGTTGTTAACCGGGCCAAACGGTAGCTTGCCGCCCAGTTTCGTGGCCAGCTCGGCTTTGCTGAAGCGGCTTGTCCAACCCTTGACGATTTCGTTGACCAGTGTCGCGTTTTCTCGCCGGCCCGCTTTGTCTGAAAAGCGTTTGTCGTTGGCCAGGCCGGGCATATCCATGGCGGTTGTCAGGGCCTCCCAGAAAGCGTCGTCGACCACGCCAATGGAGATGAAGCCGTCTGCGGCAGGAAACAGCCCGAATGGCGCCAGCAGCGGATGGCCGTTGCCCGTGGGAACCGGAGAGACCGTCTCGATGTCCTGCTGATAAATGATGCGCTCACACAGGCTAATCATTGCATCATACATCGCGATGTCGACGAACTGGCCATCGCCGCTGCGTTCGGCATGTCTGAGTGCGGCGAGTATGGCAAAGGCCATCATCATGCCGGTGAAGATATCGCCCACCCCCGGGCCTGCCTTCATCGGCGTCGAAGCATCCGGTCCCGTGATCGACATCAGTCCGCCCATTGCCTGAGCGACAACATCGTAGGATGGCCATTTCACATAGGGACTCTCACCGTTGCGTGGATTGCCAAAACCGCTGATCGAGGCATACACCAGTTTCGGGTTGATCCCGGCGATGTCATCATAGCCGAGGCCCAGCCGTTCCATGACGCCGGGCCGGAAATTCTCAAGCAGAACATCGGCGTCCTTTACAAGTTTCAAAGCAGCATCGCGGCCTTCGGCTGATTTCAGGTCGAGCACAACGCTCTTCTTGCTGCGGTTCAAACTGACAAAGTAACCCGCCCACAGGTGGTCCGGGTCGTCGTCGCGGTACGGCCCGTTACTGCGGCTGGTGTCCCCATCCGGGCTTTCGATCTTGATAACCTCCGCACCATGGTCTGCCAGCATCATCGTGCAGTAAGGGCCAGACAGCATGCGGCTGAAGTCCAGCACCCTGACACCTGCCAGTATGCCCGGGTTATCCGCCATCTGCCCCCTCCTGTTCGGCATGTTGCAGGAATTCCAGGAGTTCGGAATTGAAACGTGCTGGATCTTCTGCCATGGCCATGTGCCGCAGGCTCGGCAGTATGACAGTTTTTGCACCGGGGATTTCAGCAGCTATGGCATGCGTCATCTCGACGGAGTTGCCGTAGTCTTCCGACCCGGTCATCACCAGTGTCGGACATTGAATGGCGGGGGACGGTGCGATCAGTTCGCCGACACCGTCTACCAGAACCTGATAAATGTCGGGATAGATGTCCTTGCTGTTGGCCATCACCCAGTCACGCACCTGCTGCATTGTCTTCGGGTTGGCATTGTGGAACGATTTGCTGAACCACCTCTCAAGCGCAGCATCAACGGTCGCGGCAGGGCCGTCACGCCGGGCCTGATGAACACGAGACTGTATTGCATCGTGTGCAGCCTGATCCCTTTTGTGGGCCGAGTGGAGAATGGCCAGCGCCCACAACCGTGATCCATGATCCATTGCAAATCGCCGAGCGATCATGCCGCCTAGCGAGAAACCGGCAATTGCAGCCTTTGGCACATTCACTTCGTCGATGAGCCGTCGCAACTGACTGGAGAACAGGGCCAGCGAAGGTGTCTGTGGCGGTGACGGGCTTTCTCCATGTCCAAACAGGTCGTAGGAAATCACTGTGTAATGTTCGGCCAGTGCATTGCTCTGCCATTGCCACATATGCCGGTTCAGGCCCAGGCCATGAACCAGCACAACCACCGGGCCTGGACCTTCAAGCACTTCGAAACGAGTACCATCACTGGCAGTTTTCACTGTCACGTTATTGGCCTTCGGGTTTATAGGCGACAACTTCCACTTCCACTCTCACATCCACCAGCAGTTCACTGACCACCGCAGACCGTGCAGGCGGTTCATCGGGGAAATACTCACCATAAACGGTGTTGAAGCCCGGAAAATCAGTCCTGTCGCGCAGCCAGATCATGGCTTTGACAACATCGCTGAGTTCGCAACCGGCAAGGGCCAATGTCGACTTGACTTCATCGAGCACGGCGCGGGTCTGATCCTCTACGGTACCGGTTTTCATGACCTCACCATCCTTGAACGGAACCTGTCCCGTCAGAAAAACAAAGTCACCTGCCCGGATGGCCCGTGACAGTGACAGTTTTCTGCCGCCGATTACGATCGGATCACCGATAACGGTTTTCTTGCTCATGCGGGTCCCTCTGTTTGCTGTCTCGAGGCTAGCCGACACGGGGGAAAGTCGATTATCCCGAATTCGCCAACGGGTGACGAATTTTTCTGATTTGAATTGGCGGTTTGCGAGCTAGGCTTGATCCGGACACCTTACGGAGGAAGCGGGTATGACTGAACTCAAGCGCTATAAAATGCTGATCGATGGAAGCTGGGTCGACTCCGAAGACGGCAAGACATTCGAAAGCATAAACCCTTCCACCGGCGACGCCTGGGCAACCATTCCCGAAGCCACGGCAGGCGATGTGGATCGCGCAGTGAAGTCGGCGTACAGGGCATTCACCGAGGGAGAATGGGCCCGGGCTCTGCCGACCGCGCGCGGCAAGTATCTGCGCAAACTCGGCGACCTCCTGGCCGACAAGTCGGAAGAGTTGGGCCGGGTCGAAACAGTCGACACCGGCAAGATGCTCAAGGAAACCCGCTGGCAGGCCAAGTACATCGCAGAGTTCTTCCACTTTTACGCCGGATGCGCCGACAAGGTGCACGGTGAAACATTGCCGATCGACAAACCTGACATGATGGCAATGACCATACGGGAGCCGTTGGGTGTGGTTGCAGCCGTTGTGCCGTGGAATTCTCAGATGTTTCTCGTTGCCGTGAAAATCGGACCGGCGCTGGCGGCCGGCAATACAGTTGTGCTGAAGACATCGGAACACGCTTCCGCGCCTCTGCTTGAATTCGGCAAACTCATAGAAGAAGCAGGGTTCCCGCCCGGGGTAGTCAATATTGTGACAGGCCACGGCGATCCGTGCGGCAAGGCACTGACATCACATCCGCTGGTGGCGCGTATCAGTTTTACCGGCGGGCCCGGAGCTGCCAAGCACGTGCTTTACAATTCCGCGGAAAACTTTGCGGAAGTATCCCTGGAACTCGGTGGCAAGTCTCCGTTCATTGTGTTTGAAGACGCTGATGTGGAAAGCGCTGTAAACGGTTCGATCGCCGGCATATTCGGTGCCAGCGGGCAGAGTTGCGTCGCCGGATCACGCCTCTACCTGCACGACAAAATAGCCGACAAATTCCTCGACACGATGGTGTCGCAGGCGAGCAACATTGTGATAGGCGACCCGTTGGCTGAAGAAACCCAGATGGGACCGTTGGCGACAACGGGACAGTTGGACAACATCGAACATCAGGTCGCATTGGCCCAGGAACAGGGTGGCAAGCTGCTTAACGGGGGCCAGCGGCCACCTGACATCAATCGTGGCTGGTTCTACGAGCCTACCATCATCGAGTGTCCGGACCAGAAAATGCAGATCGTGGATACTGAATTGTTCGGCCCGGTTCTGAGCGTGTTGCGGTTCAAGGAAGAAGAAGACGTGATCCGTATGGCCAACGATACCAAGCACGGTTTGGCTGCCGGCATTTTCTCGCAAAACGGCGCGCGGACGATGCGGGTGGCAAAGCAGATTCGGGCAGGTATCGTGTGGGTCAACACCTATCGCGTCGTATCGCCTATCGCGGAATTCGGCGGCTGCAAGGACTCAGGTTACGGCCGCGAAAGCGGAATGCAGGCGATCTACGACTACACCAGGCCAAAAACAGTGTGGATCAATACCTCCAGTGAGCCCATGGGCAATCCGTTTGTCATGAGGTAGCGCAAAATGCGTGCAGACCTGGTTGATCAACTGGCCGCAAGTGACGCGGAACCCGAATTGGCGGTGAGCCTGCCCTCGGCCTGCTACCGGGATCAGGATGTTCAGGAAGATGAATCCAGCCGCATTTTCAGGAACGGCTGGATCGGCCTTGGCCGGTCAGACATCGTGGCCGAACCAGGCAGCTATGCGGCAATGGAAATCGCGGCTGTTCCCTTGATATTGCTGCGCGACCTGACAGGCAAGCTCAGGTGTTTCGCCAATTCATGTCGCCATCGCGGCGCACTACTGCTGCAGGGACAGGGATCGACTAGGGGTATAAAATGCCCGTTTCATGGTTGGAATTATCGTCTGGATGGCACTTTGGCCGGCGCGCCGCGCATGGAGATGTCATCGTGCTTTGAGAAATCCGACAATGGCCTGATTGAGTTCGCATGTGGCGAACGTGCCGGGTTTGCATTCATTTCAATGGACGGTAAGCGAAACGACCTTGATGATCATCTGGGCGATTTCGAAGCCGTACACCAGCCGTGGCCCCTGGCCTCTCTCGTCACCACGCGCCGCCGCCAGCTTGAAGTCAATTGCAACTGGAAAATCTTTCTGGACGTGTTCAACGAATATTATCATCTGACCTATGTTCACGCCGATACCCTTGGTGGCCTGTACCACGAGCCAGATGCCGGTGATCTTGTCGATGGAGCATTCGCCAGCCAGTTCGGTGAAACCCACGGCACTGGCGGTTTACTGGAAAACCAGCAGAACCATGCCCTGCCCCTGATGCCCGGATTGGAAGGTCGCCCGGCACGCGGGACCCGGTATACGTGGCTCTTTCCCAATATGACGTTCGCCGCCAGTACGGACGCCGTATGGGTCTATGAGGCTTACCCCATCACACCGCACAGGTGCATGGTCAGACAAAGTATCTGTTTTCCTCCGGAGACTGTCGCGCTGCCTGACTTCGAACAACATGCCAGACGCTATTATGAACGGTTTGACGCTGCGATGGACGAAGACATCACAGCACTGGAAGCGCAGCAAAAGGGCTTGTCGTCACCTTATACACGCCCGGGCAGGTTCCAGCCTCACCTGGAGGCTAACGTGGCCTCCTTTGCCTGCTGGTATGCGCGTCAAATGCGCGGCTGATCAGAGGCAACGCCGCAGTCGAAACCCTCCCGGGCTCCAGGGCATCCCGCAGCTTTTAGTTTGCGCTCTCGTCGTAGCCGCTGATGATGTCCCGAATACAATCGCTTACCGCTTCCGGCCGGTGTCCGAACATCGAAAAGTGAGCCATGCCTTCCAGTAAGTGGAAGTGTCCGTTGCCGGCGGTTTCCGCCACGACCCGTCCCCGCGCAGGCGGTGTCTGCAGGTCCTGTTCAAAGGAAATCACGTGCATCGGCACCATGCAGCCGGGCAGTCGTTCAAGTGAATCATAGTCCAGGCACGCCTGCCACTGTGCCGCCAGCATAGCCGGATCGCGATCACCATAGGCAGTGGCGACATAAGGCCGGACCCTTTCCCACAGGGCGTCATCCCCCATTACCTCGGACGGGTAAGACAGGGTTGCGTAGTGAATAACCGAGAAATCCTCCGGCATCCTGATCCCGTCTCTCGCCATGGCGATTTCCGCCTCCTCCCATTCCCGCGCAAATCCGGTCTTCCGGGCAATGGTTCCCATAGGGATGGCGATGCGGACAAGGTCAGGGTAGGAAATCGCAAGCTCCTGAGTGATCAACGCACCCAGAGAAAGGCCGGCAACAATGACAGGTGGATCACAAACCTGCCGGATCAGTTCGGCAACGTCGGCTGCGAAGGCCTCAATCGGCCAGGGTGGAGGGATTTTGGCAACCGTTTCGCCAGCACCGCGAGGATCAAGGCAGGTGCATCTGAAATCGGACCTAAATGCCGCGAACTGGTCTTCGTATACATCGCACGTCTGATCGCCTGCCGGGATCCAGACAATGTCTGGGCCGCTTCCGTCCTGGATGTAGTGAACCTCGGCATCCCGGACCGTGACTACGCCTTCGACCATTTTTTTCTCCTGTTCAGCGCACCAAAAAATAACGCCGCCGCCGAAATATCCGGCGCCGGCGTCGCTTTGTTAAACAGCTGTCAGGTTTGCGTCAGGCAAACCACCAGCGATCGAGGCACTTCCACCCGTCCAGCTCCCAGTTCGAAGCCAGTTTCTCAGGGGTTGCCACTTTCTTTGAGCGTGCATCAACATTGTTGGCATACATCGGTATCAGTGCCCCGCCCTCGTCACTGACAATCTTTTGCATTTCCGCATACATTTCGGCACGCTTTGCATGATCAAGTTCGGCACGCGCTTCGAGCAGCAGCTTCATGAACTTGTCATTTGACCAGAACGATTCGTTCCACGAGCCGCCGGCGGCATAGCCTACCGTGAACATCCAGTCCGCGGTTGGACGACCACCCCAGTAACTCATGCTCCACGGCTTTTTCATCCAGACATTGGTCCAGTATCCGTCATCTGCCTCACGGATGACATTGATGTCGATACCGGCCTTTTTGGCCTGCGACTGATACAAAACAGCAGTATCAATTGCGCCAGCAAATGCAGTGTTCGCAGCATGCAGGTCGACCTTGAGGCCATCCATTCCAGCCTTCTTCAGGTGATGCCTGGCCTTGTCCGGATCATAGACCCGCTGTGGCAAGTTCTCATTGAAATAGCGCTGTCCGGGTCCGATCGGGTGATCGTTTGCGGGAGTACCATGGCCGTTGAGGATTTTCTTGACCAGTTCCTCCCGGTCGATTGCATATTTCAGCGCCAGCCGCACATCTGGATTGTCAAACGGTGCAACCGTTGTGTTCATCGGAATTGTATAGTGCTGGTTTCCCGTAATGTCGTCGATGGTTACGGTGGGATTGCGGGCCAGCAGGTCAACCGTCTTGAGATCAACTCTGTTGACGGCATCCACCTGGCCGTTGATCAGTGCATTTTGCCGGGCGGTCCAATCTGAAATACCCAGCAAGACGACGTCGTCAAAGTGTGATCCCTTATCGCCCTTCCAGTAATTCGGATTGCGCTTCATTTCCATGCGCACGCCCCAGTCGTGTTCGCCCAGAACGTAGCCGCCGGCACCTATTCCCGATTGCCAGTCGACCTTGCCATCTTCGGAGGGAAGTATTGGCAGGTGATAGTCGTTCATCACGAACGGGAAATCGGCATTGCCATTGGCGAGCTTGAACATGACATTGTGCTTGTCAGGCGCTGACATCTCCTCGATATCCACCAGCAGCGGCTTAACCGCTGATTTGGAATCTTCTCCCCTGTGATGCTGAATGGAGGCGATAACATCTGCTGCCTCAAGCGATTTACCGTTGTGGAACTCGACGCCCTTGCGGAGTTTGAAATTCCACGTTTTGGCGTCCGGAGACGATTCAAAACTTTCTGCAAGCTCAGGAATGATCTCGCCGCTAGCCGTGACTTCGGTCAGATTGTTGTGCACCCCGAAGTTCAGGCCGATTTGCGTGAAAGTGGAGATAAACGTCGCCGGATCAAGCGAGTCGGTGGTGCTGGCGCCGCCCAGGCCCAGCCTGAAGGTACCACCTCGTTTCGGCACCGCTGCCGCTACCTTGTCGGTAAACGCGGTTGCCGCACTAACGCCGAGGCCCAGTGCCAGGGCACCTTCCATAAAATGGCGGCGGGAAATCTGCTTGTTTTGGTAGAGTGTTTTCAGCCCTTCCAGTTTTGTCATTCTTGCTCTCCTCCGAAACTGAACCAGGTGTGGAAGATGCGCGTTGGCATCCCGGGAATATGTCCGTCGGGCTTGCGCCGGTAGTGGTGTGCAGTCACGATCAGGTGTGAACTGCCCAGTTTTGCCCGATCTCGATAGTTGTCAATTCAAGCAATCCCTTCGATTCAGAATTGTCGGAAATTCGTCAGAATTGTTTGAATTTCGACACCAAGGTGCATTGGCCACCCCACGGAAACGAGACGGCGACTGCGGACCAGCTGATAAAGAAAAGTGCGCATGCGTCCTGTCCGGCCACGCGCACGGACAACGACAACCACTCGTGTGATGCCATGTACCGAGGTCACAGGCGGGTCTGTCTTCCGAACCAGACAGATCAGAGAGGTCTGGCGTCAAGCCCGCTTCGACACTGTTGTTGCAGCAGGCCTGATATGCATCAACGCATCCACTGCACACAGACTGTTTTCATAGACAAACATCGGGTTGATCTCGATTTCCGCAATCTTGTGGCTGTTCGAAATCATGAAATCCGCCAGCTTCGCAAGTTCGTCGGAGAGTTTTTTCATGTCGGCTTTCGCAGCACCCCGGTAGCCTCTTAACAACCGGGCAACCTTCAACCTGTCTATCGCCTCCAATATATCCTCGCGTGAACAGGGCAGAAGCAGGGTTACTGAATCCCCCACCAGTTCCACCAGCACGCCGCCGCTGCCGATTGTCATGGCCAATCCGAACTGCGCATCCTGGCGCACGCTGACAATCAGTTCGGCCAATGGAGGTGCCTGCATTGTTTCAATCAGAAACCGGTCGCTTACCGTATCAGGCTGGCAGGCCGACACATCCTCGTGCATCCGGGTGATGGCACGGGCAACCTCTTGTATGGTACTCAGGTTCAAAACGACTGCACCAGCTTCGGTCTTGTGCAACATTTTCTCGTGGACCATCTTTGCCGCGACCGGCAATCCCAGGGCTTGGGCCGCATCCGGTGCCTGTTTGCACCCGCACACGGTGCCTGGTGGCACGGCAATGCCGGCAGCGGCAAGTTGTTGTTTCGCAAATGCCTCGTCGACCGCCAGGGCGGTTTGACCGGATGACCCTTCCAGCAGTTTTGCAGGCGGTGCCTGCACAATCCGTTCGCGCATCTGCCGCCAGGCGACCGCCGCTGCTATCGCTTCCATCGTGTCATTGATCCCCTGCATCGGGGCTATGCCGCGGGATATGAGATGTTCACGTGTGGCGAGGTCCATGTTTTCCGGCAGCGTAGAACAGACAACCGCGGGCATTCCTGCCCCGTGCGCTGCATCGGCGAAGGCGTCTGCATCTGCCATGTAAAGGGACCGCGATTCATCCAGTCCGGCAGCAGGGTAATCCTGCACCAGCACCGCGGTTCCCCGCCGGCCCGGTAGACCCGCGTTGAACACTGGCCGCGTCCTTTCCGGCTGCCCCCAGATGGGAGTGGTGTAGTCAAGCGGATTAGACACGGTTGCTGTAGAGGGAAGCAGGCGGCGCAATTGCTCAGTGACATCGGCATGATGCTCGGGGAACGTCAACCCGAGTGCTTCTCCATAGTCAGCCAGCATGGTTGCGCCGCCGCCGGAACAGGTGAACCCGGTGATGTTTTTGCTGGAAGGAATACCTGCAATGCACATGAACTTCAGCGTTTCCAGCAACTGGGCGGGACTGAACGCCCGTACTACACCGCAGCGTTTGAACAGGGCATCGTAAAGGTCGTCTTCTCCCGACAAAGAGCCGGTGTGGCTGGTGGTCAGTGCCTTGCCTATGGTTGACGATCCGCTTTTCAGCGCAACGACCGGCTTTCCAAGTTTCGCTGCCTTGACCGCGGCATCTGCAAATTTTCCGACGTGCTTCAACCCTTCGATGTGCAATCCGATGGCACGGACTTCCGGCTTTTCGCACAGCACATCCACCAGGTCCTCGATCGCAATAACTGACTGGTTGCCGATTGAAATCATGTGGGACAAAGGCAGCGAACGCTGGCTCATGGTCAGGTCGGAGGACAACATGCCCGACTGGGTAATGATCGCAGCGCCATATCCGGGCGTTGACCCGCCATGCGCAAATGGCCACAAGGCGGTCCGGGTCAAGTAGTTTATCAGGCCGTAGCAGTTAGGGCCGATCAGGGCCATTGAGCCCGCAGCTTCGACAAGGCTCTGCTCTGCCTGCTGCCCGTCAGCGCCGATTTCCCCGAAACCGGCTGTGTAGCACACGATACCACCGGCACCGATGGCGGCAAGGCGTCTTACCGTTTCAATTGCCTGGGGTATCGGCACCGCCAAAAATACGGCATCCGGTGCTTCCGGCAAATCTTCGACAGACGCAAAACAAGCCAGTCCATGCATCTCGTCGCGGCTGGGATTCACCGGCCAGATAGCACCTGAAAATCCGATCCGCCTGGCTTCGCCAATCGCAACCGCGGCATCCCGTCCGCCGACAAATGCGACATGGCGAGGGTGCAGCAGCCGTTCAAGGTTTGCACGTTGCGCCGGTGTCATGCGCCAAGCGGCCTCAGCATGGAACGCGAAATTATGTGACGCTGGATTTCCGATGTACCGTCCCAGATGCGTTCAAGGCGGGAGTCGCGCCACAGACGCTGCACGGGAAATTCTTCCATCAAACCCATGCCGCCGTAAATCTGAACTGTGTCATCGGCTACCCGGTTCAGCATTTCCGAACAGTGGACCTTTACCATGGCGGCATCTGCATCGCTCATCACCCCGGTTTCTGCCCGCGCGACGGCATCCATGACCATGAGATCACCGGTACGAATACCGATCGCCATATCTGCAAGCTTGAAACCAACTGCCTGGAACTTGCCGATTGCCTGTCCAAACTGTTTTCGGTTTGCCGCCCACTCGGTTGCCATTTCGCACAGCCGCTCAGCCTTTCCGCAGCAGGTGGCACCAACCCAGATACGGCCCATGCCCAACCATTTTCCGGACAACTCCAAGCCGTGGCCTTCCTCGCCCAGAATCTGATCCGGCCCCAACCGCACATCATCGAAACGGAGTTCAAAGGTCTTGTAGCCGCGATAGGAAACACACTTTGTGCCCTCCTGGATTGAAAATCCGGGCGAGCCGACGTCCACCAGGAACGCTGTAATGCGTTTGCGGTCCCCGCGCGGAGTTTCGTCCACACCGGTCGCGGCAAACACGATGGCGAAATCCGGCATACAGGGACCTGAGATAAAATGTTTTGAGCCATTGAGAACCCAGTCGTCGCCGTCACGACGCGCATTTGACTTCATGCCCATCACGTCGGAGCCCGCTTCCGGTTCCGTCAAGGCAAACAATTCACGTTTTTCACCCGTGACACACGGCGCCAGATAGCGCTCAATCTGGTCGCCCTCGCATGCCAGCAGAATCTCTGTTGGCCGGGCAATCCAGGAGTGCAGCGCATGAGAGGTGCGGCCGTACTGGCGCTCCATTAGCGCCATTGCGGTCTTGTCCAGTCCGCCGCCGCCTACCTCTTCCGGCAGGTTCGCGGCATAAAGCCCTGCTTCCTTGGCACGTTGCTCGATCTGACGTCCAAGCTCTTCCGGCACTTCGCCTAGCTTGTCGACCGTGTCTTCATGGGGGTGAACTTCAGTGTCCATAAACGCACGCAAAGTGGAAAGCAGAAGTTCATTTTCATGAGAGATTGAAATGTTCATGTTCTGAATCTCCAGGTTGAACGTGAATGCCTGTGACCGCGCGGGAAATCCGCCTTCACGTTGCTGTCGAATTGCATGGCGCCGGTGCAAACCTTAATTGTGACTTGCAATTGGCATTCAGCGATCAGCCTTTTCCTCCGCGCCGCGAAGCTTCAACTTGTTGCGGGCCTCCTGAGGTGTCAGAGCACGGGCGCCCATGCGCTCAAGGATCTCAATGACCCGGTCGACCAGTTGACCGTTTGATGCCAGTACACCGCGATCCAGATAAAGATTGTCTTCCAGCCCGACGCGCACATTACCGCCCATGGCAATAGCCGCTGCAGCCATCGGCATTTGCATGCGTGAAATGCCGAAACTTGCCCAGCTTGCCTCTGGCGGCAGGTGATCTTTCATCACCTTCATCGTGTCCACGCTCTGGTCGGCTCCCCACGGAATACCGAGGCAAATCTGGAACATCGGGGGGGCCGCGATCAGCCCTTCGGATATCATCTGTCGGGCAAACCGGATATGGCCCAGATCAAACACTTCCAGTTCCGGTTTCACCCCCCAGTCACGGGTGAGTTCCGCCATTTCACGCAGGGTTGGCGGCGTAGAAATATAAATATTGTCACCATCGCCGAAGTTCAGCGTTCCGCAGTCCAGGGAACAGATTTCCGGTAGCAGGTCCTTGACGTGAGCCAGTCGCTCAATCGGTCCGATCATGTCTGTACCGGGTCCGGGCTGTGCCGGGTCGGCCTGGCTTGGCACCCAGTCGCCCCCCATTCCTGCGGTGAGATTGATCACGACATCGGTACCGCTGGAGCGCACCATGTCGACAACCTGCTTGAACAGTTGCGGATCGCGTGAACCCTTCCCGGTCTCAGGGTCGCGCACGTGAATATGGGCCACTGCGGCGCCGGCCTTGGCTGCCTCTATGGCCGCATCGGCAATCTGCCGTGGTGTCACAGGTACGCCGGGATGGCGGTCTACGGTGTCTCCGGCCCCGGTGACAGCGCACGTTACGACCACTTCGAAATTCACTTTTGTCTCTCCCTAGGGTTCTGTTAGGGCAAAATAATTCGCCGCCAGGGGCTCAGAAATTGTAAAAAATTCGTCACAATTTCTTTTTATCCGCCGTTCTGTTCTGATATTGTCGTGGCCCCGCCAGCGGGTCGATCAATCACACTGTCAACATCACGGAGCGACATGAGTTCTCGTCCCACCAGAATAAATCTCGTCCTGATCCCCCGCTTCAACATGATGACCCTGACAACGGTTATTGAACCAATGCGGGTCGCCAATTATCTCGCGCCGCAACAATTATATGAGTGGGATTTTCGTTCACCCGTTGCAGGCCAGGTCCAGGCGAGTAACGGCATGTATGTGGATTGCGGTCCTCTGGAAGATGACGACGAGGTTCGGCCTGACGTTATCGCTGTGTTCGGAAGCTGGGGTGCCGAGCATTATGAAAATGTTCCTCTCAGCAATTGGCTGCGGCGTCATGAGCGCAAGGGCGCAGTTCTCGTCGCAGTGGAACTGGGCGTGTACGCGCTGGCGCGGGCCGGGTTGCTGGCGGGACAAAAGGTAACCACCCACTGGTCCTGGAAGCCCGGTTTTGCGGAAGCGTTTCCCAACATCGAGGTTTGCGAGCAGCTTTTCACTGTGGGCAACAAGATCATGTCCTGCGCCGGCGGAGCGTCAGGGTTGGATCTGATAATGCACCTGATCGCTCATCATCATGGCGAGCAACTCGCTGCGGAGGTTTCCAACCAGATACTCCACTACCCCCGTAGACCAGCAGAAGGACCGCAGCGTTATGCGACCGGCGGGATGGATGGAGACATCCATCCCGATGTAAGGGCTGCCATGCGCATATTGGAGTCCGGCATCGAGGAGCCGTGCTCGGTCCCCGACCTGTGCCGGGAGCTGGATATCTCGCAACGCCAACTGGAACGTCTGTTCAAACGCGACACTGGATGCACCATCGTACAATTTTCCAGGCTCCTGAGATTGCAATATGCACGCGTCCTGCTGACCAGCACGCGCATGTCCATCAGGGAAGTCTCTGCGGCATGCGGGTTTAACTCGCTGTCGTATTTCTCGCTTTGCTTCTCAACCACATTCGGCAAGAAGCCCAGCGAGTACCGGCAGGCATGGCCTGATAACGAAGCCGCCCCGTCGTGGCCGGGAACCGTCTATTCGTTTATCAGACAGCCGAAGGTGCCTGATGGGGAATTTCTGAAGGTGGATTAGATGTCGTCGGCTGTCTTTGCCGCAGCCACTGCCTTCAACACGCCGACAATGGCCCTGTCGCGCTCCGCTGCCATCTCCTCAAAGTGCCGCCCGGCTGCAACCTCGTTGCATCCGTCAACCATCCGGTCACGCAGTTCCTGCGTCAGTTCCGGTGCCTCCAGTCGCGTCCAGGGCAGTTTCAGCGCCGGCCCGAACTGGTCAAGGTTGGTGGCCATGCCGCCTTCGCCGCAGGCAACGTGAAATGCCATGCACTGGCCTTGTATGGCCATGCGCGGGGCCGGCCCGTTGATCAGTGCGGTATCGATATCTTCCGGGGACGCCTCGCCATTGGCAACCATGTGCAGGGCCTCGCGCCACAGCGCTTCCTGCAAGCGGGTCGCAACGAAACCGGGGATCTCCTTTTTCATGACAAGCGGCGCCTTGCCGGCATGAGCATAAAACTCCCGCGCCCATTCGACGGCATCCGCGGACGTCTGCCTGCCCCCGACAATCTCGACCAACGGCAACAGGTAAGGCGGGTTGAAGGGATGGCCCACCAAAGTTCGCTGCGGCGTCGGGCAACGGCTCTGGATCTCCGTCATTGTCAAACCCGATGTGCTGGATGAAATCACCACATCTGCAGGCACGGTGTTGCCCAGTATCTCATACAAGTGTTGCTTCAGGTCGATCCGCTCCGGCGCACTTTCCTGCACGAACTGCGCCTGTGATACAGCCTGTTCAAGGTCATCGGTGATCGTCAATCTGTCTCGCGAGGCATCGCCAGCCAGGCCAAGCGCTTCAAGGCTGATCCACGCGGTGTCGAGAATTTCATTGAATGCCGGTATCTCATCCAGAGAGTGAAGGTAGGCTGTCACGTCGTAGCCACGCGCCAGGAAATGTGCAGACCAGCCCGCCCCGATTGGCCCGGCCCCGATACTTGTCACCCTGGTCACGCTGTCCGGCGCGGGTCTGGTCATGTCGGTTACCTGCCCTTGAACACCGGCTCGCGTTTCTCCACGAATGCCTTGACACCTTCCGCGGCATCTTCGGATTTCAGCATGGCGCGATAGGTTGTCATTTCGTCGGTGCGCATCTTGGCGAAGGCCTGCTCCAGCGGAACACACTCAATACCGCGCAGAACTTCCTTGACCGTCTGCAGAGCCAGCGGCGCTGATTTTGCCAGCTGCTCCGCCCACTCCCGCGCCGCATCCATCAGTTCGTCATACGGCACCACCTTGTTGATCAGGCCATAGCTGGCTGCTTCTTCCGCACCCATACGCCGGCCAAGCAGGAACATTTCCATGGCTATGTTATGAGGAATGCGCCGTGGCAACCGCTGCAGGGCACCTGCATCGGGCACAATGCCCAGCGGCATTTCCGGCAAGGCGAACTCCACATGGTCTGCAGCAATCAGCAGGTCGCAGGCCATCGCCAGCTCGAAACCGCCGCCGATGACCAGTCCGTTCAGGGCAGCGATCACCGGTTTGTTAAGCTGCCAGTTCTCCGTCAGTCCGGCAAAGCCGCCTTCGCCATAGTCAGCGTCATCCCACCAGTTATCGAGCTGGGTGTCGCCGGCATCCAGCGATTTCAGATCCCATCCGGCCGAGAAGATGCGGTCGCCCTCGGCCGTGAGTATGCCTACCCGCAGTTCCGGATCATCACGCAGTTCCGCAAAGGCTGCAGCAATATGCTGGCTCATCGGGATATCGATTGCATTAACCTTGGGCTTGTTGAGCTTGATCTCCAGCACGTAGCCGTTGCGTGTCAGTTCAACGAAATCAGACATCAATAGACCTCCTGCAGAGCCTTATGAGAAGGCCGGTATCACTTCCTTGCAGAACAGCTCAAGTGACCGTTTCTGTTCTTTCTGCCCGAGACCCAGGCTGGCATAGTAAGTGAATTGATCGACCCCGAGGTCCTGATAGGTTTTCAGCTTGGCAATCACCTCGTCGGGGGTGCCAAACATCAGGTTCTGGTGCAACATTTTCGGGTCGTATTCATCGCGGTTGGCAATTTTGCTCAGGTCAACTTGCTTGGGAAACCCGTTTTTCACGTCACCAAGGTTCTGGTACAGGTTTTCGAATTGAGCCAGTTGCCTTTGCGCCGCCTTGACCGGCATCTCCCAGTCTTCCTTGCGATCGTAGAGCGCCGTGTGCCGCATCATCGAGAAGATGGGACGGGGTTTGCCAGGATTGTTGGCAAGAGCCTCATCGAGCCGCGACTTGTAAAGTTCTGCCTCCGACATCGGCCGGGTGAATGGCCACGACATAATGTTGAACCCGTTCTTGACCGCGAATTCGTAGGTGATGGGCGCGCGCGCCGCCACCCAGACCGGCGGATGCGGTTTCTGCACAGGCTTCGGTACCGAAGTGGCGGTCGGGAACTGCCAGTACTTGCCGTTGTGCTCATAGTCTCCCTGCCAAAGTGCAAGCACTGCCGGCAGCATTTCCTGCATGTACATCCAGGCATCCGTCTGTTTCAGGCCATGGTGCATGCGGTCAAATTCGCGCTGGTAGGCGCCGGACCCGATGCCAAACTCGAGCCGTCCGCCACAAATCAGGTCTGTCATCGCGGCCTCACCGGCCAGCTTGATCGGGTGCCAGTATGCGGCCACGGCCACCGCTGTGCCAAGGCGAACATTGTTGGTGTGGGCCGACCACCAAGTCAGCAACTGGAACGGATCCGGAGCGATGGTCATTTCAAGGGCATGGTGTTCGGCGGACCAGACGCTGTGAAAGCCGCCCTCATCGGCCATCTGCACCATATCCAGCGTATGGCGCGCGACTTCTTCCATGCTGATATCGTCAGTGATTCTTTCCAGATTGATGGCAAGTTGAAACTTCATGCCGAAACCTCCCGATGACCTGATCTGTTCGATGCTTTGGGCAGGATTGTCAGAGACGGGTTCAAGGAGGGCTATAAATAATTCGACAGTTTCTGACAATTTTTGGCCGATCATCTTACCCGTGACCCGTGATGACCGGTCGCTCGCTCCGCCAGTTTTCGGATTTATCGATCAGCCGCTTGCTGCCTGCAGCCAATATTTCCAAACATCAGTAAGCATTCAGGTACTAGGGCGTACGGACCGAAATGACCTAGAAATCCCGTATCCGGATGGTGACTGTGCTCAAGGTTTGGCGGCACTGAGCGTCGCTTCGACTTGACTCCAATCGCCACGAGGCACGATGCGACACTTTGAATGGACATCGCGTGTCCAGGAATAGATGGACAGGAAGGGTTTATCGTAGACCCGGGTTGCGTGGCTCGTCTCCGGTGCATTCCAGATGATCGTTCCGGGCGGAACATCTCGCCACCCTCCGCCATCGAAACGCCAGCCCGACGGTCCCAACAATGTCAAATAGAGCTCCGGCGCCCGGTGCGCATGATCTCGATAAAGTACACGCGGCGTGAGCAGAAACAGCCCAAGCGTGAAATCATC
>JBPCVV010000183.1:0-6660 GCA_051010195.1 Anderseniella sp.
GGGCCGGGTATGCGGGCCGTCTATACTCGTCATTCCCGCGAAAGCGGGAATCCAATCCACGCCGTACACATTCGCCGGGCTGGCAATGGATCCCCGTTTTCACGGGGATGACGACTGTACGAAAAGAGTTGAAACGCATTTTGTTCCGTCCCACGGCCCAACTCAACCGTCGCGCAGGCGAAAGCGCTGGATCTTGCCGGATTCATTACGCGGCAACTGGTCTACAAACCGAACGGCGCGCGGGTATTTGTAGGGGGCGATGGTGTTCTTGACGTGGTCCTGCAAGTTTTCCACCAGAGCGGCTCTGCCCTGCTCGGACACCTGCGTGACCACATAGGCCACCACGATCTGCCCGCGTTCCACCGATGTTTCGCCCACAACAGCGCATTCTCGCACATCCGGGTGCAGCAGCAGGGTGTTTTCAACCTCGACACCGGAAATATTGTAGCCGGACGATATGATCATGTCGTCCAGCCGGCTGTGATAGGCAAGATAGCCGTCTTCGCTCAGGGAACAGGCGTCACCGGTAATGTTCCAGCCACCCTGGACGTAAACCCGCTGCCGGTTATCGTCCAGGTAACGGCACCCGGTCGGCCCCCGGACTGCCAGCCGACCGATTTCGCCGGGCGGCAGTTTGTTTCCGGCCTCGTCAATAACGTCGATTTCAAATCCGGGTATTGCAGGGCCGATGAAGCCCGGACGAACGTCCGCACCTGCAGATCCGGCAAACGCATGCAGCATTTCCGTCGAACCCAGCACTTCCGCCAGTTGCTTGCCCGTGGCGTCGGCCCATGCCTGTCGCACCGGCAGCGGCAACGCCTCACCGGAGGAAACCGCAAGTCGCAGGGTTTCCAGCGACTGACCCGCTTTCAGCTTCACCATTTGCTGGAAGAAGGTCGGCACTGTGAAGCACACCGTGGCGCCATAGGTCTCGATTGCATCAAGCAACTGTTCCGGCGAGTAGCGCGCATTGAGCACGCTGCAGGCACCGGCATAAAACGGAAACACCAGCAGCCCGCCAAGACCGAATGTAAATGCAAGCGGGGCGGTGCCGATGAACACATCATGCCTGGAAGGAGCGATGATGTGGCGGCACATGGTCTCGCAGATGGCGATCACGTCGCGATGAAAGTGCACCGTGGCCTTGGGCCTGCCGGTGGTGCCGGATGTGAAGGCAATGAGCGATATGTCATCCGGCAGGGAGGCGCAGGTTTCCCGGTGCGGTGCAGCGCCGGCCATCAGCTCAAACAACTGGCCCTGGCCGGCTTCGAAACTGATGGCCGGTATATCCTTTCCGGATGCACGAACAGCCAGCGTCAGGTCCTCCAGCAGGCTTGTTTCGCAGACCGCCAGCGCCGGTTGCGACATCCCGATGATGCCCCGCAGCTCATGGTCGCGCAGCAACGACATTGTCGTGACCGCCACGGCGCCGATCTTCTGTACGGCCAGCCACACAAGCGCCACCTCCGGAGAATTCCCACCGCGGATCAGCACCCGATTGCCCGGTTTGATACCATAATCCTGCGCCATTACCGAAGCAGCCCGGCAGACGAGATCGTTCAGCTCCGCATAGGTCCAGGTGCGCTCGCCACCGCGCACTGCCGGCCTGTCGCCATGACTGCCCGCAATATGCCGGTCAAGCAGCAGCGACACACAGTTGAGGATGTCCAGGTCGGAGACACCCGCCAGGGGCAATGTCCGCGGCCATTGATCATGGGGCGGCAGCCGGTCATGGACAAACCGGTCTTCCTGCGGGCTAACCTGCGCCGTCATTCAGGTGTCCAGTCCGGCGCTGTCAGGCGGCGCTTGCCGTCTGATGACTTGCGCACGCCGGGTTCGTCCAGTTGCACCCGGTCCCACAGCTTGCAGGTGACCTGCTTGTGATTTTGGTCGAGGCCTTCGCAGTAATTGGTGTATTCACACAGCCTGATCTCACTGCCGTGGCCGGTTTCCAGTTTCCTGAACCAGTCGGGATCAGCGAGTGTCTGGCGGGCCGCGGCGATAATGTCGGCGGTGCCGTCATTGAGCGCTGCTTCCGCCATGTCAAAACTGTGTATGCCGCCTGCTGCAACGACAGGTGTGTCAAATCCGGCCGCGCGGACCGCAGCGCGAATGGTCCTGGTTGCAGCCAGATTGCGCCCGAACGGGCCGTGCTCGTCGGAGATATATTGCGGCATGCATTCATAGCCGCTTGGGCCCGTATAGGGATAGGCGGCAGCGCCCACTTTGGGCTGTTTGGCATCATCAAACTTGCCGCCGCGCGATAGCGACAGGAAATCCATCCCGGCGCGGGCAAACGCCGTCGAGAAGTGGCAGACATCCTCGATGCTGCTGCCGCCATCAATCGCTTCTGACGCCAGGAACCTGGAGCCGACGACAAAATCGTCTGCCACCGCCTTGCGGACCGCCTCGTAGACCTCCAGCGGCAAACGAACCCGGGCTTCCGCGGCGCCGCCATACCCGTCATCGCGCTGGTTGGTGGCCGACAGGAACGACGCCATGGTGTAGGCGTGGGCGTAATGCAGCTCGACGCCGTCAAACCCGGCCCGGCTGGCGCGACTGGCTGCTTCGGCAAACAGGCCCGGCAGAACCTGGGGCAGGTCCCTGATGTGATCCAGGTGCATGTCATTCACCTGTTCACGGTAGCCTTTCGTCAATGCCTCGAACTCGCGCGCAGTCAGAACCTGCTCCAACTCGGCGTCGTTCATGGCGATCATCGCCTGGCGCACGTCTGTCTCCCCGGCATCGAGCATACCGAGTGTCTGGCGGTGTGCTTCCGTCACGGTCAGAAAACGCTCCAGAAACCTGACCCGGTCGGGACGCCGTTTGATCGCCAGGAAATCGATCAGTTGGATGAACAGTTTTGTGGTCCCGCGGCTTTGCATGCGCACCACGTCAACCAGTTGCTCAAGCCCGTCCAGAAACCGGTCATGGCCGATACGCAGCAAGGGCCCGGACGGTACGTCGCGGATACCGGTCGCTTCGACGACTATGGCAGCCGGTCGACCTTTGGCAAACCGGCCGTACCAGTCCAAGACTTCAGGTGTGACATGACCATTGTCTGTGGCCCGCCACGGCACCATCGCCGGCACCCAGGTCCGGTTGCGCAGCGCCAACCGCTCCGCCTTCAGGGGAGAAAACAGTGTTGCTGCCTCCCGCTCTGCCGCATCCGGCAAATGACCGGGGTCAGCGCTCCATCTTATCTTTTCAGGCGGTTTCCACATATTGTCCTGAAACGGTTATTGATCAGCGCTCGGCACCACTGCTGTCGCCTCGATTTCCACTAGTGCCTCGTCTTCCACCAGGGCCACGACCTGAACCACTGCCATGGCCGGGAAATGCCGGCCGATGACCTGCTTGTAGGCAGCTCCGAGCTCTCGCAGACTGGCCAGGTAGGCCTTTTTGTCGGTGACATACCAGGTCAGGCGCACGATATGCTCCGGCCCGGCACCGGCTTCAGCCAGCACGGCAACAATGTTGCGCAGTGTCTGTTCGGTCTGTCCGGCAAAGTCCCTGCTTTCGAACACTTCCTCGGCGTTCCAGCCGATCATGCCGCCGGTGAACACCATGCGCCCTTCGGCAGCCACCCCGTTGGCATAGCCCTTCGGTTGTTTCCAGCCTTTTGGTTGCAGAAACTCCATCATGTCATTCCTCTCTCAGCCGGAAGCGCTGGATCTTGCCAGTCTGGGTCTTGGGCAACGCACCGGTGAATATGACCGAGCGCGGATACTTGAACGGCGCGATTGTCTGCTTCACATGGTCCTGAAGGCGTTTGATGCAGTCGTCATCTGCGCCGACACCGTCAGCCAGCACTACATGAGCCTGCACAATCTGCCCGCGATCCTCGTCTGTCACGCCGATGACCGCGCACTCGACGACCTCGTCATGGGACAGAAGGGCTGCCTCCACTTCTGGTCCGGCAATGTTGTAGCCGGATGATATGATCATGTCGTCGCTGCGCGCGGCGAAGTGAAATACGCCTGCTTCATCCTGGATGAAACTGTCGCCGGTCAGGTTCCAGCCATCGCGCACATAGTTTGCCTGCCTGTCATCGTTCAGGTATCGGCAACCGGTCGGGCCCTTGACGGCCAGTTTGCCGATTGTGCCGCGTGCCACCTCATTCATGTCTTCATCGACGACCTTCGCCGTGTAGCCTGTCACCGGTGTGCCGGTCTGGGCCGGCGCGGCCGATCCGAAACGATTTGAAATGAAGATATGCAGAAGCTCGGTCGACCCGATGCCGTCGAGCATCTCCTTGCCGGTTTTTGCCTTCCATTCCTCGAACACCGGGCCGGGCAGGGTCTCTCCGGCAGACACAGCAACCCGCAGGGAAGACAGGTCCGCACCTTCATCCATGGCCCGCATCATGGCGCGATAGGCGGTGGGTGCGGTGAAGCAGACTGTCGCCTTGTAGGTCTCGATGATCTCGATCATGTTGGGCGGTGACGCGGTTTCCAGCAATGTCGCGGTCGCACCGAAGCGAAGCGGAAACACGGCCAGTCCGCCCAGGCCGAAGGTGAAGGCCAGTGGTGGCGACCCGACAAATACGTCATCCGGGGTCACGCCGAGCACCTCTTTGGCATAACCGTCTGCAATGATCATCAGGTCGCGGTGGAAATGCATGGTCGCCTTCGGCTCGCCGGTGGTGCCGGAGGTAAAGCCGAGCAGGGCAACGTCGTCCCGGCTGGTCTGGACCGCATCGAAGGCGACGGGTTTATCCAGTCCGGCACGATCAAGTTCGGCATCGTGATTGGCGGTGCCGTCAAAGCCGATCACCTTTTCCAGTGACGGGGATGTCTTCGCGCACGCCACGATCTCGTCCATCATGCGGGTATCGCACAGGGCCAGGGCGACCTCGGCCTTGTCGACGATTTTCGACAGTTCGCCGGCGCGCAGCATCGGCATGGTGTTGACCACCACGGCACCGGCCTTGGTGGCAGCCAGCCAGCACGCCACCATGGCCGGATTGTTGGCCGACCGGATCAGCACCCGGTGGCCCGGCCTGACGCCGTAGTCCTCGACCAGCGCATGGGCGAGGCGGTTGGTCCAGTCAGACAGTTCCTTGTAGGTGCGCCGCCGGCCATTGCCGATCAGGGCCACATGGTCGCCAAAGCCCTGGTCGACCATCTTGTCGGTCAGTTCCACCGCCGCATTGAGGTGATCGGGATAATCGAAGCCGTCGAGCAGGAATTCCGGCCACTGTTCGCGCGGTGGCAGGTTGTCCCGGCTGAACGTATCCACATGAGCGCTTGGTAACAGGTCCATCTGTCTAACCTCCTGCCAGCATCTGGCGTGCAATGACCACTTTCTGCACATCCGACGCGCCTTCATAAATGCGCAGTGCCCGGATTTCCCGGTACAGGCTTTCAACGATGTGGCCGCTGCGCACCCCGTCGCCGCCATGCAGCTGCACGGCGCGGTCGATCACCGCCTGTGCGGTATCTGTAGCGTGCAGTTTCGCCATGGCCGCCTCGCGGGTCACCCGGGCAGCGCCTTTGTCCTTGGTCCAGGCGGCGCGATAGACCAGCAGGGCGCTGGCATCCACATCCAGTGCCATGTCGGCCACGTGGCCCTGGACCATCTGCAGCTCAGCCATCGGCGCGCCGAACAGTTCACGTTCGCGAACCCGGCCCAGGGTTTCGTCCAGCGCGCGCCGCGCAAAGCCCAGTGCGGCGGCCCCGACTGTCGAGCGGAAAACATCAAGTACCGACATGGCAACCTTGAAGCCTTGTCCCGGTTCACCGATCAGGGCATCGGCAGTGACGCGGACATCGTCAAACTCAAGCCGCGCCAGCGGGTGAGGGGCGATGACGTCAAGACGCTCGGCGATGTTCAGGCCGTCTGCCCCGCTCGGCACCAGAAAGCACGACAGGCCTTTCGCTCCCGGCGCTTCGCCAGTGCGGGCAAACACACAGTAGAAATCAGCGATACCGCCGTTGGAAATCCAGGTTTTCTCTCCGTTCAGCACGAAATGATTGCCGTCACGCTCAGCCGTCATGTCCATTGCCGCCACATCGGAGCCGGAGCGCGGCTCGCTGAGCGCAAACGCCGACAGAGCCTGTCCGGCTCGTGTTTTGCGCAGCCAGTCCTGTTGCTCCGTCGTGCCGAACAAAGAGATAGCGCCGGTACCGAGTCCCTGCATCGCAAACGAAAAATCGGCCAGCCCGTCATGGCGCGCCAGCGTTTCGCGGATCAGGCAAAGACTGCGCACGTCCAGCACGCCGGGCTCATCGGGATCAATGGCGGAGTGTGTCAGCCAGCCGTCCTGTCCCAGCTTTGCCACCAGCGCCTTGCAGGCCGCATCCACATCCGAATGGTCTGCTGGCAGGTTTGCCCGGCACCATTGATCCAGCGACGCAGCCAGCTCGCGGTGCCTGTCTTCAAAGAACGGCCAGTGGAGAAAGCTTTCATCCGGCATTATCAATTGCCCTCGAACACGGGTTTTTGCTTGGCCACAAACGCCTCGTAGGCCCGGTGGAAGTCCCCGGTCTGCATGCAGATGGCCTGCGCCTGGGCTTCCGCCTCGATGGCCTGGTCCGGGCTCATCGACCATTCATGGTTGAGTTGCGTCTTGGTGATGGAGTGGGCGAAGTTTGGCCCGGCGGCGATCCTGGCTGCCAGCGCCAGTGCTTCCGTCTCCAGGTCCTTGGCCTCCACCAG
>JBPCVV010000184.1:0-26064 GCA_051010195.1 Anderseniella sp.
AGAAGGCGTCACCCGCACTGTCAACTGCCGCAACGAAGTTGAGATGGCCCATGCCGCCACCGCACTTGCCTGGCAGTACGGCGAAACCTGTGCCGTGGTGACGTCGATCGGGCCCGGGGCCCTGCAGGCCATGGCCGGTTCGCTGGCTGCGGCGTCGAACGGTGTTGGCGTCTATCATATCTATGGGGACGAGACCACGCAGGGTGAAGGCTACAACATGCAGCAGATCCCCAAGGAACAGCAGGGCCTGTTCGGCCAGATGGGTGCGCTGATGGGACAATCGTATGTGCTGCACACGCCGGGCGCATTGCGCGACTGCATGCGGCGCGGCACGGCGTGCGTGCATCACCCGTACAAGGCAGGGCCGTTCTACGTGCTGCTGCCGCTGAACGCCCAGCCGCAACAGACGCAGGTCAATCTGGCAACCTTACCCGGCGCATTCGATGCACCGGCAACGGCACCTTCTGACGACACCGCTTACAGCGACGCGCTGGACAGGATTGCCTCCGCGAAACGCCCGGTGATCAAGGCGGGCGGCGGCACGCGCGGGCACGACGAAACGGTGTGCCGGCTGGCTGAACGTATCGGCGCGGTGGTGGTACAGTCGCCGGGATCAACCGGTGTGTTGCCGGATGCGCATCCGCAGAACATGCATGTCGGTGGTTCCAAGGGATCGATCTCTGGCAATTACGCCATGGAAAACGCTGACCTCCTGATTGCCATGGGCACGCGCGCGGTGTGCCAGGCGGACTGTTCCGGGGTCGGCTATCCCAACGCTGACGCCGTTATCAATATCAACGGCGACCTGTCCGACCTGATGCACTATGCCAATACGGTCGGCTTGCCGGGCGACATAACGGCAGTGACCTCGAAACTGCTGGAGCATATCGCCGGTTCAAACTCCATTGATCCTGCTGGGAAGCAGGATTGGTTAGATGCCTGTGCAGCGCAGAAGCAGGCCTGGAACAAGTTCAAGGCGGAGAAGTTTGCTGGCGGGTCAATGGCCGACCACGCGTGGGGGCGGGACGTTCTCACCCAACCGGTGGCCATCAAGATTGCGGCAGATCACG
The DNA here is from genome assembly GCA_051010195.1 of Anderseniella sp. GTDB lineage: Bacteria > Pseudomonadota > Alphaproteobacteria > Rhizobiales > Aestuariivirgaceae > Anderseniella. The sequence goes on from JBPCVV010000184.1 coordinate 1,071, forward strand.
CGAAAGCCCTGGATGCGGCAAAATTTTTCGATGCCGGAGACGTGCAGGCCAACGGGTTCCAGGTGGTCGAAGATGACCGGACAGGAGACACTTACACCGAGACCGGGGCGTCTTATATGGGGTTTTCCGTATCGGCGCTGCTGGCTTCGGGCGCGGCCGACGAACCGCGCTACGGCATGGCGTTTACCGGTGACGGGTCGTTCATGATGAACCCGCAAATCCTGATTGACGGGGTGGAGCATGGGGTCAGGGGCATGATCGTGCTGTTTGACAATCGCCGGATGGCGGCCATCACCGGCCTGCAGCATGCGCAGTACGGTGAGGAGTTCCGCACCAATGATGAGGTTGCGGTCGACTATGTGCAACTGGCGTCATCGGTGGGCGGCGTCAAGGCGGTGTTTGCCGGTTACGACGAGGACGGCCTGCGCAAGGCGCTGGACGAAGCGGGCAGCCATGACGGGTTGTCGCTGGTGCATGTGCCGGTCTATGCCGGCACCGATCCGGCCGGCGGCATGGGCGCTTACGGATCATGGAATGTGGGAAACTGGGTCGACGACGTGCAGGCCCGTTATCTGAAACAGAAAATCTGACCAGGGAAAACCAACGTGTATCAGGACTTTCAGCTTTATATTGACGGTGAGTGGGTTTCGGCGAAAGGCGGCGCGACCAAACAGGTGTTTGATCCGACAAACGAGGACGCGATCGGCAAGATCTCCGATGCCAGCAGCGAAGACCTGGACCGGGCGCTATCCGCGGCCGAAGCAGGGTTTGCCGAATGGAAACAGACCGGTACCTGGGAACGGGCAGCAAAGATCCGCAAGGTCGCCGACCTGATCCGGGAGCGGCTGGACACCATAGCCACCATCATGTCGGTCGAGACCGGCAAGCCGCTGGCCGAGGCCAAGGGCGAGACCAACGGCGCGGCCGATCAGTTCGAATGGTATTCGGAGGAGTGCAAGCGGATCTACGGCCAGCTGATCGGCTCGCGTACCGATGACAGCCGCCTGGCGGTGATCTATCAGCCGGTCGGCGTGGTGGCGGCGTTTTCGGCCTGGAACTTCCCGGCGCTGCTGCCGGCGCGCAAGATTGCAGCGGCACTGGCGGCAGGGTGTTCAGTGATCATCAAACCGGCCGGGGAAGCGCCCGGTTCCTGTGCCCTGATTGTCCAGGCCTGCCATGATGCAGGCATTCCGAAAGGCGTGGTGAATTTCGTCACCGGCAATTCGAGCATGATTGCGAAGCACCTGATTTCATCGCCTGTAGTGCGCAAGGTTTCGGTGACCGGCTCGGTGCCGGTGGGCAAGGAAATCCTGCACCTGGCCGCAGACGGCGTCAAAAAAGTGTCCATGGAACTGGGCGGGCACGGCCCGGTCATCGTGTTCGAGGATGCAGACGCTGAAAAGGCTGCGGAGGTTTGCGCCGGTACCAAGTTCAGGAACTGCGGGCAAGTGTGCATCTCGCCGACGCGGTTTTACGTGCATGAAGCTAGGTATGATGCCTTTGCCGCCAGATTTGCCCAGGTCGCAAAGTCCATCAAGGTCGGACGCGGTATGGATGAAGGCACCCAGATGGGTCCGATGGCCAACGCGCGGGGGCTGGAGACTATCAAGACCATGGTTGCAGACGCGGTCGACAGGGGCGCGGAGATTCTGGCCGGCGGCCAGCCGCCCAAGGATTTCAATCGCGGTTTCTACTATGAACCCACGGTGTTAGGCCGGGTGCCGGACGATGCCATGGTGATGACCGAAGAACCGTTCGGCCCGATTGCTCCGCTGACCACGTTCACCGAGTACGATGATGTCATGACACGGGCCAACTCGCTGCCGTTCGGCCTGGCCGGATATTTGTTCACCCATGACCTTGGCACTGCAACGCGGGCGTCTGAAGACATGGAGGTCGGCATGGTCGGTGTCAATGAAATGCTGCTGGCGACAGCAGAAGCACCGTTCGGCGGCATCAAGGAGAGCGGCATGGGCCGCGAAGGCGGATCGCTTGGCATTCATGACTATCTTGAGCCAAAGTATGTCAAGATGAAGCTTTAACGGGATTGCCGCTACAACATGTCTGACAAGAAAGAGTCGGGTCTCGCGAAGGGACTGACCAATTATGGCGACCACGATTTCTCGATCTACCTGCGCCGGTCGTTTGCAAGCTCGATGGGCTATTCGCGCGACATGCTGTCGAAGAAAATCGTTGGCATCGCCTACACACCGTCCGGTTACAACAACTGCCACCGGCATTTCCCTGAAATGCTGGAAGCCGTCAAGCGTGGCGTTCTGACCGCGGGCGCGTTGCCGGTGGAGTTTCCAACCATCTCACTGGGCGAGGTGTTTCTCAATCCGACCAGCCTGAAATTCCGCAACCTGATGTCGATGGATACAGAAGAGATGATCCGCGCGCAGCCGATGGATGCGGTGGTGCTGATGGGCGGATGCGACAAGACGGTGCCGGCGCAGTTGATGGGCGCGATGTCTGCGGATGTGCCGGCTGTGCAGATCGTGGCAGGGCCGATGATGACGTCCCGCCATGGCGAGGAACGCCTCGGAGCCTGTACTGACTGCCGCCGCTTCTGGGGCAAGTACCGCGCCGGTGAAATCGACAAGCACGAAATCGACACGGTTGAAATGCGGCTTGCAACAACCGCCGGTACCTGCGCCGTCATGGGTACCGCGTCGACCATGGCATGCATAGCAGAAGCGCTTGGCATGTCGCTGCCGGGAACCGCCGCCATTCCGGCGGTCCATGCCGACAGGTTGCGCGCCGCCGAGGCGACAGGTGTCGCCGCGGTAAACCTGATAAACCAGCCGGTGAGACCTTCCCAAGTCATCACCGGCGACAGCGTGGAAAATGCCTTGCGAGTGCTGCTGGCGCTCGGCGGTTCGACCAACGCCATCGTTCATCTCACGGCCATTGCCGGCAGGGCCGGCATCGACGTCCCGCTGACCTGGCTGAACGAGCTGTCCGAAACCACGCCGGTACTGGTCAATCTCAAACCGGTGGGCTCGCACTATATGGAGGACTTCTTTCATGCCGGCGGCCTTGGCACGGTGTTGCGTGAATTGAAACCGTTGCTGAACCTGGATTGCCTGACCGTCACCGGTGATACGCTGGGTGACCGGCTCGACCAGCCGTCAGAACCAGCCGACCGGTCGGTCATCTCCGGTGCGCAGTCGCCGCTGGAGCCCAAGGGCGGCCTGGTGGCCCTGTTCGGCTCGCTGGCGCCGCGCGGCGCCATTTTGAAACGTTCTGCTGCCGATGACACATTGTTCGAGAAGGAAGGGCGTGCGGTTGTCTTCAGTTCGCTGGAGGACCTGGCTCAACGCATAGATGACCCGGAGCTCGATGTGACGGCAGATGATTTTCTGGTGTTGCAGAACGCAGGCCCAACAAGTCCGTCAGGCATGCCCGAGGCCGGTTATCTGCCGATCCCGAAAAAACTTTCTTCGCAAGGGGTCAAGGACATGGTGCGGATTTCCGATGCGCGCATGTCGGGCACCGCGTTCGGCACCATTGTGCTGCATGTGACCCCTGAGGCAGCCCAAGCCGGACCGCTGGCGCTGGTGCAGGATGGTGACCTTATTCGCCTGTCGGTAGAAAACAAGACCATTGACCTGCTTGTGGACGACGACGAACTGGAGCGGCGCCGGGCGGCGTACAAATCCAGTGCGCGGGATGCCGCGACATTGCGCGGCTATGACAAGCTCTACGCCGAGCAGGTGCTGCAGGCCGATGAAGGCTGTGATTTCGCGTTCATGAAACCAGTGCAGGATGAGTGATGGCGGCTTCAAGTGGGTCGTCCTGGCCGGCTGCTGGCTGTTGTATTTTGTCTTTGGTTTGAGCGTTACCAGCCTTGCGCCGCTGGTCGGTGAAATCACCGCGGATCTCAATCTGAGCCGTGCTGACATGGGACTGGTGCTGGGCGCCTGGCAGTTTGTGTATATCTTTCTCGCCATCCCTGTCGGCTTCGCCCTGCAGCGACTTGGTGCCGGCCGGATGCTGATACTTGCGGCGCTGATCATTGCCGTGTCCGGTATCGGCCGGTCGCTGGCGGACAGTCACTGGGCAATGCTGGCGGCGGTTGCCATGTTCGGCCTGGGCGGCCCGGTTGTCTCGGCGGGCGTCCCGCAGACGGTGTCAAAATGGTTTGCCGGCAGCCAGCGTGGCCTGGCCATGGGCGTTTACATTACGGCACCGCCGATTGCGGGCATCGTGACCTATTCGTTGACCCAGAGCGTTCTGCTGCCTGCCCTTGGAGACTGGCGCGCGGTGTTGAGATTGTGGGCGATCTGCTCGGTTTTTGCCGGAGTTGCATGGCTGCTGATCTGGTTGGCTGGCCGGAAAATTGCGCGCAAACAGGCTGGAACCGATGATGCGCCGCGCGCCTATCGGCTGGCGGATGCGGCCGGTTTGTTGTCGCACCGCAATACCTGGCTGCTGCTCGGCGTGGGCGCCGGTGTGTTCACCATTGATCACGGGCTGCGCAACTGGCTGCCGGAAATTCTGAGATCAAGTGGCCTGTCGGCAGAGCAGGCCGGATACATGGCGTCCATTGCCGTTGTGTGTGGCGTCATTGGTGCCCTGGTGTTTCCGGCCATGGCTGTGGCGCGGTGGCGGCGACAGGTTCTGATGACCATGTTCGTCATGTCGGCTGCCGGATGTCTTCTGCTGCAGGGCTGGTCATATCCGCTGCTTGTCAGCGGACTGGTGCTGACCGGCGCTGCGTCAGGGGCGATGATGACAATCAGTATCCTGGCGCTGATTGAGCAGGACTATGTCGGCCCGGAACGGGCCGGTATCGCAGGTGGCATCTTCTTTTCGTTTGCCGAGATCGGTGGCGTTTCGGGCCCGGTGATGCTGGGGCTGTTGCATGACTATACCGGAGGCTTTACAGCGTCGCTTTACCTGCTGGCCAGCTTGGGTCTTGTGCTGTGCGGGCTGGTGCACCTGCTGCAACCGTCCAGGTCCTGATCAGTCGTCGTCATCCAGTATGCGTTCTGCCGCGCCGTCGAGATCGTCGTACTGGCCGTTGCGCAGACTCCAGATGAAGGCAGCAAGCCCCAGGCATCCGAGAGAAAGGGCGATGGGAATCAGGAACATCAAGAGGTTCATTTCATGGCCTCCCGCCTGGCGGAGGACAATGCCTCGTATTCGGTGTCTGTTTGCTCAGCAGTAGTGGCGACCTGGTCCGGGATCATCTCGCCACGTTTCACCAGGTTCAACCGCAGGCTGTTGGCGACGACCACGATGGACGATGCCGACATGGCTATGGCTGCAATGAGCGGGGTAACATAGCCCAGCACCGCGAACGGGATGGCGATGCAGTTATAGCTTATGGCCAGCGCGAAATTCTGCCGGACAGTTGCAGCGGTCCGCTGCGCGACGGACAGTGCCACCATGACCGAACTCAAACCCTTGCCGGTGAACACGAGATCGGACGAGGCGCGACCGACATCCGATCCGGAGGCTGGCGCAATCGAGACATGAGCCGCGCTCAGCGCGGGCGCGTCGTTCAGACCGTCTCCGGCATAAAGGACCTTGTGGCCGGAACGCTGCAACTCTTCGATGCGCTCAACTTTGTCGGCCGGTTTCAGGGCAGACCGGGCCCGTGCAATACCAAGAGCCGCGGCCACGTTGCCGACCGGTTTGTCAGCGTCACCGGACAGTATCTCCAGGTCGAGTCCGGCTGTGCGAAGGGCGGTTATGGTGGATGGCGCGTCCGCGCGCAGGGTGTCGGACAGCCGGTAACTGACCAGGTCGCCGCCGGCAACGGCAAAGCAGACTTCGCTGAACTGGTGATCGGTTGCGGGCCTGCGCTTGCCAGATATTTCGGCAACCCAGTCACGCCGGCCCAGCCGTATTGATTTCGCCTTCCACACGGCTTCCAGACCGAAGCCTGCATGTTCCGTCACGTCGGACAGCAGCAGGCCGGCGTGGTTTTCCTTCAGGGCCGCGACCGCCTTTGCCGCCGGATGAGATGACAGGCCGGCCAGCAGGCTGGCCAGGCCATGATCGGTATCACTGCCGCCATCAATGCTGGCAATATGAGGCTGGCCCAGTGTCAAAGTGCCGGTCTTGTCGAATACGGCGGTATCAACCTCGGCCAGTTTTTCAAGTGCGGCACCGTCCTTCACCATCACGCCGGATCGATACAGGCGGTTGGCCGCGACGACCTGGGCTATGGGGACCGCAAGGCCAAGGGCGCACGGGCAGGTGATGATCAAGACGGCAATCGAGACATAGATCGAGGTATGCCAGTCACCGCCGGTCGCCATCATCCAGCCGGCGAAGCTGAGGGCGGCCAGAATATGGACGACGGGTGCATAGATGCGCGCAGCCCGGTCGGCAACGCGTACATAGCCGGACCTGTTGTGCTCGGCAGCCTCCATCATGGACATGACTTCGGCGATGAACGATTTGTCTGCGCTTCGGGTCACGCGCAGCGTCAAGGGTCCTGAAAGGTTGAGCACGCCGGCCTCGATCTCCAGTCCGGGCGCGGCCGCCACGCTGGCGCTTTCACCGGTGACCAGCGCCCGGTCGAGATCACTGAAACCGTCAACAACCCGGGCATCGACCGGCACACGCTCGCCGGCTGCCACCAGGATCTCGTCGCCTTCGGCGAGATCACCCAGCGACACATAGGATTGTGTTCCGTCGGCGCTCAGGCGTGCGGCGCCGGAGGGAACCAGCCGTGACAGTTGCATGATGGCGCTGTGGGCGCGCTCGCGCATCATGTGGTCGAGATAGCGCCCGATCAGGAGGAAGAATAACAAGGTCACCGACGCATCGAAGTAGGCTTCGTGATGACCGAACAGGCTTTCATGGATGCTCATGCCCAGCGCCATCAGCACGGCGAGCGTGATGGGCACATCCATATTGAGCCGCCTTTTGCGCAGGGCGCCAAGGGCTGAGGTGAGAAACGGACGCACGGCAAACAGACACGCCGGTACGGCAATCAGGCCTGATATGAGTTGGAACAGTTTTTTGGTTTCGGCATCCGCGCCGGACCACACCGAAACCGACAGCAGCATGACGTTGGCAGCGGCAAAACCAGCGACCGCGAGGCAGATCAACAATTGCCGGCCGGATCGGCGGGCCGAGGTCGAGACGTCTTCGAGATCGAATAGCGATGCCTCAAATCCCAGATCGGCCAGGACCTGCAGGAAATTTACCGGCTGATCAGCCTGAGGCCGCCAGTGCACGGTGACGCGTTTGGTAGACAGGTTTGCCCGGGCACTGTTCACCTCCGGCCTTTCAACCAGTCCGCGCTCAATGGTGCGAATGCAACCGATACAGTGCATGGCCGGCACGATGAAATCGGTCTGCAGGCTGCCGTCAGGCATGGTGTGAGAGGCGGCAATGGTGCGCTCGTGGTCGAGCCGTTGCTTCAACACAGCGGATGACGGCGTCGAGCTTGCGCTGCAACAGGTCATTTGTTCGCGTCTGCCTTGACGATCAGCCGGCTGTCGAGACGGTAATCACCCTGGCTGCTAGTGCCGCGTACCGATATCTGCCAGATGCCGGGCTGCAACTCGTCTTCGGCGTGATAGATGCCGTTGCCCTGATGCACCATCACCACCCGGTGGTCGGCCTGCTCAAATGCCGGGCGACCGACCTGGACGATCGAGGTATCCAGCACAACCGGCTTGCCCGCCTTGTCGATCAGCGACAGGACGACCGCACCATTGCGATAGGAGATATCACCGGTCCATCCACGCGCGGCCTGCAGTTTGGCCTGTTCCAGTTCGCGGTTGAAGGCTTGTGAGGCCACGTAGGAGTTCTTGACAACGAGACCGGTCCAGCTCCTGCTGGCAACCGTCGCCATTGTCAGGTTGACAACGATGATGACGCCGAAGAATGCCAGCATGACATACAGCATGTGGCGTCCGGTAAATTGCCTGGTCGGTGTTGTCGGTGCCTGCATGATCTACTGTCCTGTGCCTGACGGCGCTTCAAACCGCACGTTTGCGGTCACCGTGTTGGCGCCGTTGGTGTCGACAACCTTGAAGGCAAAGTCGGTTGTCGCGGCGGCAATGGCGTCCTTCGACAGGGTGACAAAGGCGCGAACATTGCGCAACTGGTTTGCTTTTACATCGAGGGTGCCGTTGCCGCGTTGACCCAGATCACTGCCTTCCAGCTTCAGTGTCGCGCCGGCCAGTCCGTCCAGTGCAATACGGAATGAGCGCGGCTCGGTACGCATGTTGAGGATCTTGATCTGGTAACCGTTGCGGATCGATCCGTCACTGAGACGCACGAACTGTGGGTTGCGGTCGTGCAGGACATTTACATCCAAAGGACTGCGCATCAAAAGAGCTGTCAGCAGGCCGAGGCCAATAGCGGCGTAGATCGCGGTGTAGATGGCCGTGCGCACGCGGATCACATTGCGCCAGTTGAAGTGCTGCACGCCGGCTGCAAGCTTGCCTTCAGGCCGGACAAGTTGTGGCTGGATGTCGGCCCCGGGTGCACTGCCGGTCGCCAGGGCCATGTTCTGGTTGTAGGTGGACAGGGTCGCATATGAAATCAACCCCTTGTCGCGGCCGATTTTCTCCATGACGCCATCGCAGGCATCAATACACAAGGCGCAGGTGATGCATTCGAGCTGCTGGCCATCGCGGATATCAATGCCCATCGGGCAGACCGCGACGCAGGCATTGCAATCAACGCAGTCACCGACGACCTCGCCGGCTGCAATTGCCTTTTTGGCATGACGCGTGCGCGGCTCGCCGCGCCAGTCATTATAGGTGACGGTCAGCGAGTGTTCATCTAACATGGCGGCCTGAACACGCGGCCACGGGCACATGTAGGTGCAGACCTGCTCGCGCATCAGGCCGCCGAATACATAGGTGGTCGCGGTCAGCACGCCGACCGTGGCATAGGCCACGAAGGCTGCGTTGCCGGTCACGAAGTCTTTCAACAGGGTGGGTGCGTCGGCGAAGTAGAAGATCCAGGCCCCGCCGGTTGCCACCGCGATCAGCAGCCAGACGATATGTTTCGAGGCCCGCTTGATTGTTTTTGCGCTGCCCCACGGGGCCGCATCAAGCTTGATGCGGGCGTTGCGGTCGCCCTCGAAGAACCGTTCGACTACCAGGAACAGGTCAACCCACACGGTCTGCGGACAGGTATAGCCGCACCAGGCCCGGCCAACGGTGGATGTGACCAGGAACAGGCCGATACCGGCCATGACCAGCATGCCGGCGACGAAAAAGAATTCATGCGGCCAGATGTCGATAAAGAAGAAGTAGAAGCGGCGGTTGGCCATGTCGATCAGCACGGCCTGGTCCGGGGCAAATTCACCCCGGTCCCAGCGCAGCCAGGGGGTTATGTAGTAGATGCCGAGCGTGACCGCCAAGATCACCCATTTGAGCGAGCGGAATGAACCGCTCGCCCGTTTCGGGTGGATTTTCTGGCGCGCCGCGTAAAGCTCCCGGTAGTGCTTGGCGTTTACGGCTTCAGCATCAAAGGTTTCAACGTTCGTGTCAGATGCCATTTCGGCCAACGCTCTTGTTTCAGGTTACTGGGTTGCGGCCTGTTCACCGCCACCGAGGCTGTGCACGTAGACGGTCAACTGCTTCACTTCGGCCTCAGTGAGTTTCAGTCCCCAGGCCGGCATGACGCCATGTTTCGGCTTGGCTATCTGGGCGGCAATCAGGCTGGCCGTGTTGCCGTAAAGCGACAGGGCATCGGCCAGGTTGGGCGCGCCGAACTCGCGGCCACCCCTGCCGTCATCACCATGGCATACTGCACAGTGTTCCGCGTAAATGGCAGCGCCGCTCTTTGCCGCAGTGGCATCATGTTCCTGTGAAGACAATTGCAGCACGTACTGGGTCACGTCGGCAATCTGCGTTGGTTCCAGGACATCGTCTCCGAAAGCCGGCATTTCCGATTGCCTGGCGTCATCATCGTCAGTGTTGCGCACACCGTGCTTTATGGTGAGATACAGGTTTTCCAGATCACCGCCCCACAGCCAGTCGTCGTCGTTCAGGTTCGGGTATCCCGGAGCGCCCTGGGCGCCGGAGCCATGGCACTGCGAACAGTTGACCTTGTAAAGCGACGAGCCGCCAGCCACGGCGAACCGGAACAGTTCTTCATTGCTGCGGATGTCTTCCAGGCCGGTGCTGTCAATCCTGGACACCAGGTCGGCCTTGGACGCTTCGACCCTTGTCAGTTCCTCCTGCAGCAGCGACCTGTTGGTCTCGCCTGAGATGCCCATGGTCGAGCCTTGCAGAAGCGGAATCGCCGGGTAGTAGAGTACATAGCCGATAGAGAACACGATGGTGGCATAAAAGGTCCACAGCCACCAGCGTGGCAACGGGTTGTTGAGTTCCTTGATCCCGTCCCACTCATGGCCGGTTGTTTCGACGCCTGTGACGTCGTCAATTTCATTTTTTGCCATGATCGTCGTCCTCTCTCAAGGGAATCTGTGCGACATCGTCCGCGATTTTTTTTGAGCCGGGCCTGAACGTGAACAACACGATGCCGACGAACAGGACGGTCAGATAAACCAGTCCCCAGCTGTCGGCGAATTCACGGAAGGTATTGTAATCCATCGGTCCAGCCTCCTAGCGCTGGTTGGCTTGCGAGCTGGCATCGTAGGACTTGAAGTCCACTAAAGTGCCCAGCATTTGCAGGTAAGCCACCATTGCATCCATTTCCGTCAGTGTTGCCGCGTCGCCATCGAAATTGCTGACCACGGCTTTCGGGTAACGTTGCTTGACCGCATCCGCCCCGTCACTATCGGGATCGGCCTGTGCCACAGCATCGGCGGCAGCCTGGTCGATCATGTCCTGCGAATAGGGCACACCGAGCGTGGCATTGGCCTTCAGGCTGCCGGTAAGATTGCCGGTGTCGAGCTTGGTTGTGAGCAGGAACCCGTAAGACGGCATGATGGATTCCGGCACCACAGAGCGCGGATCCTTCAGGTGAGCCACATGCCAGTCATCGGAATACCTGCCGCCGACGCGTGCCAGATCCGGCCCGGTGCGTTTCGAGCCCCACTGGAACGGCCGGTCATACATGGATTCCGCAGCCAGCGAGTAGTGGCCATAGCGTTCCACTTCGTCGCGGAACGGGCGGATCATCTGGCTGTGACACAGATAACAGCCTTCGCGGATATAAATGTCGCGCCCGGCCAGTTCCAGCGGAGAATAGGGCCTGACACCCTCGACCTTCTCGATGGTGTTCTTCACATAAAACAGCGGGGCGATTTCAACGATGCCGCCGATCATGACCACGACAAGGGAACCGGCTGCCAGCAGGGTGACGTTGCGCTCAAGTGCGCCGTGTTTGTTGAGTATAGACATGTTCGGGTGCCCCTTATTCTGCTGGAACCGCTGATGACGTGGCGTCGGCGGCGCCCATGGGCACCTCCTTGCGAACATCACCACGAATGGTCCGGTAGATGTTGTAGGCCATCACCAGACCACCGATCAGGTACAGGCCACCACCGATGGTGCGCATGACGTATTCCGGATGAATAGCGCTGACGGTCTCAATGAACGAGTTCACCAGGAAGCCCTGTTCATCAAACTCACGCCACATCAGGCCCTGGGTGATGCCGGCGACCCACAAAACGGCGGCGTATATCACGATGCCGATGGTGGCGAGCCACAAGTGCCAGTTGACCAGCCGCAGCGAATAGAGCCGGTCGCGATTCCACAGTTTTGGCACCAGATAGTAGATGGCACCAAATGAGATCATGCCAACCCACCCGAGCGCGCCGGAGTGCACATGTCCGATGGTCCAGTCAGTGTAGTGAGACAGTGAGTTGACCGCCTTGATCGACATCATCGGTCCTTCGAACGTCGACATGCCATAAAACGCCAGCGCCAGTACCATCATTCGAAGAATGGGGTCTGTGCGCAGCTTGTCCCAGGCGCCGGACAGGGTCATCAGGCCGTTGATCATACCGCCCCATGACGGCATCCACAGCATGATGGAAAACACCATGCCAAGGGTCTGCGCCCAGTCCGGTAGAGCGGTGTAGTGGAGATGGTGCGGACCTGCCCAGATATACAGGAAGATCAGCGACCAGAAGTGAATGATCGACAACCGGTAGGAATAGATCGGACGTTCAGCCTGCTTTGGCACGAAATAATACATCATGCCAAGGAAGCCTGCGGTGAGGAAGAAGCCGACCGCGTTATGGCCGTACCACCACTGCGTCAGCGCATCCTGCACGCCGGCAAACGCCGAGTAGCTTTTGACACCCAGCAGCGACACCGGTATGGCCAGGTTGTTGACCACGTGCAGCATGGCCACGGTGATGATGAAGGCCAGGTAGAACCAGTTGGCCACATAAATGTGGGGTTCCTTGCGCTTGACGACTGTGCCGATGAACACCGCCAGGTAGGCCACCCAGACAACGGTCAGCCAGATATCCACATACCATTCAGGCTCGGCGTATTCCCTGGACTGGGTAATGCCCAGCAGGTAGCCGGTGGCCGCCATGACGATAAATAACTGGTAGCCCCAGAACACGAACCAGCTGAGATTGCCGCCCCAGAGGCGGGCCCGGCAGGTGCGCTGGACCACGTAGAAACTGGTACACAACAGCGCATTGCCGCCGAACGCAAAGATCACGGCAGATGTGTGGACCGGGCGCAGGCGGCCGAAGTTCAGATACGGTTCGATGTTGAACACCGGCCAGGCAAGCTGGGCGGCGATGATGACGCCGACCAGGAAGCCGACCACACCCCAGAACATGGTTGCGATGACGCCATAGCGGACCACGTCGTCCATGTAACCGGATGTGTCTTCAGCAACTTTCGGCTGTCCGGCAGGGGCAAACTGTACCCGCCGCATCAGCACGATGGAACTGCCGGATAAAATGAAGAACAGGATCCAGGCATGAGCCTGGAACAGCGGATCGGCGGCAAAAGCTGCGCCCATGAGCGCAAGAAATGTTGCCAGGACCATGGCTGCCAATTCGTAACCGTATTTCATGTCAGGAGCCCCCAGACATTAGCGCCTTCTGCAAATGGCGGGCGTGTACCGATGGCGAACATGGCCGCAGCGGGATGTCCGAACATTGATCTGTATCAAGGCGGACCTGCGACATCATGCTCACTGTGAGCCCAGTGCACAACCGATGTGCGTGAATGTCAACTTCCAGTGCCAGGGCGTGTTGCTGTGCGATGCCAATATATCTGATTGAACCGACTGGAGCCGTCGCACAGAAGCTGGGACAAAGCCTGAGCGAGTTCCGGCAATACCATCGCCTGAAGATGAAACTGTGCGATGCCCTGGAGGATTTCGCGGACTGTCTGCCCAATCAGATCGACGTGCAGAACTGCCTGGCCCTGTCCAGGTGCGTGCTGCCGACGGTCCGAAATGCCCAGATCATGGAAGAGACACGGCTGTTCCCGCAACTGATGCAGGCCTATCCGGATGACAGGCGCCTCGAGGCCAGTCTGGACCGGCTGCGCCAGGAGCATCTGGAAGACGATTCCTTTGCCGATGAAATCGCCTGCCTGCTGCATGATTGCGGCTGTGCGGGAAGACCGTCCAATGCCGAGTCCGCCGGCTATATGCTGCGTGGATTTTTCTCTTCAATCCGGCGTCATGTTGCATTCGAGAATGAGTGCCTGATACCCTTGATCGAGCACCAGACACACCGGCAGGGTCAAACAACCCAGAACCAGGGCAACCCGGGTTAGGGACCGGACCCTAATCGCCGCCGGAGATCGCTATCAGCCTGTCGGTGTCATGAATCGTCACGTCGAGGTTTTTCCTGATATCAATTGCACCCATCTTGCGCAATTTGGTCATCTGGCGACTGACCGTTTCAAGGGTCAGGCCGAGAAAGTCGGCGATATCGGCTCGTTTCAGCGGCAATATGAATTCGATGTCTGTTGGCTCGTCAGGTGACGGTTTGCCGATATGATCAGCCAGCAGGAGCAGGAAACTGGCAACCTTTTCCTGGGCCGTCTTGCGCCCAAGAGTCACCATCCAGGTCCTGGCGTCGTCAAGCTGGACCAGGGTCTGTTCCAGCAGCCGGTGTTCGAAATCAGGCTGCTGCTTGAGCATGTTTTCAAGTTCGGTCTTGGGGAACACGCAGATTTCGACATCGGTTGCAGCCTCTATCGAAACCGACACCTTTTCCGAAAACGGCTTGCCGATAAATTCTGGTGCAAATTGAAGACCAACGATCTGCTGGCGGCCATCGCTGAGCAACTTGGTCAGTTTAACGGCACCGGAGACGATGTTGGCGTAATCCACGACCTCGTCGTCCTCAAAGGAAATTGTCTCGCCGTGAGCAATCTTGCGGCGCCGGGTAACCGTGGAAAAATGAACTAGTTGTGAGGCTTTCAAGGCGCTGCAGATACCAAACTGGCGTGCACCGCATACCTTGCACCCGGAAGGGACGCTGGATTCGTCAATTGCAGAAGATGGCCGGTCGGTGGATTGCATAACTGGTCCTTTGTATATGCACATAACCAGTTCATCGCGCGGACGCAACAATCTGAACGAACCATGGTGACGCAGCACGACTTGCCCGTTGCCTGATGCTGTGCCGTGCGCGGTGATGCCAGGTGGTTGACCGTTCCACTCTGATCCGCATTTCAGCTGATTTGCGCATCGCTTCGCCCGCGGTGAGAAATTTCCAGTGTTTAGAGCCGTTTGCGCTGCCCAAGCTATACCATGGTCGAATAGCAAAGCACGCCAATCTACTATTGGTTGTGCGAGGCTAAACAATAGCTCGAACGGCAAGGGAAGTAATCTTGCCGAAATTCCTAACGGGAGGACTGTATGTCGAAATTTCACTTCACGCGCCGCGGCCTGATCAAATCCGGTGCGGCAGTTGGTGCTGGCCTCGCCATGCCAACAATTCTGACGCGTCCAGCGTTTTCCTACACCAATGAACCCAAGGGCGGCACCGTCACACTTGGTTTCAATGTGCCCCAGACCGGGCCATATGCCGACGAAGGCAATGACGAACTGCTGGCGCAGAAGCTCGCTGTCGAACACCTCAATGGTGAAGGCGACAGTGGCTGTCTTACGACCTTCACTTCGAAGGCGCTCAAGGGCAACGGCATCCTTGGCAAGAAGGTGCAGTTCGTGACCGGCGATACCCAGACCAAGTCCGATGCTGCGCGCGCATCTGCCAAGTCAATGATTGAAAAAGACGGCGCCATCATGATCAATGGCGGCTCCTCTTCAGGTGTTGCCGTGGCTGTTCAGGGACTGTGCCAGGAAGCCGGCGTCATCTTCATGGCCGGTTTGACCCATGCCAACGACACCACCGGCAAGGACCGGAAAGCCAATGGCTTCCGTCACTTCTTCAACGCCTACATGTCCGGTGCGGCTCTGGCACCTGTGCTGGCCAAGGAAATGGGCAAGGATCGCCGTGCCTATCATCTTACGGCTGACTACAACTGGGGCTGGACCCAGGAAGAGTCGATCAAAGCTTCCACCGAAGCCCTGGGTTGGGAAACCGTCAACACGGTCAAGACCCCGCTGGCGTCAACTGACTTCTCGTCCTATATCGCTCCGGTGATCAACGCAGGTGCAGACGTGCTTGTTCTGAACCACTACGGCGGCAACATGGTCAACTCTCTGACCAACGCAATTCAGTTCGGCCTGCTGGACAAGGCGGTAAACGGCAAGGACTTCAAGATTGTCGTACCGCTTTACTCAGAGCTGATGGCTCAAGGTGCCGGCGC
Organism: Anderseniella sp.; assembly: GCA_051010195.1. Lineage (GTDB taxonomy): Bacteria > Pseudomonadota > Alphaproteobacteria > Rhizobiales > Aestuariivirgaceae > Anderseniella. The sequence continues at coordinate 16,730 of JBPCVV010000184.1, forward strand.
CAACATCAAGGGCGTGCTTGGTTCCATGAACTACAACTGGCAGCTGGACAATGAAGGCTCCAAGACCTTCGTCAAGTCCTTCGGTGAAAAGTATGGTCGTCCGCCTTCGAACTCGGCCCAGACCTGCTATGCGCAGGTTCTGCTCTATGCCGATGCCTGCGAACGTGCTGGTACATTCAACCCGTGCGGTGTAGTCGAAGCCCTGGAAGGCTTCGAGTTTGATGGTCTCGGCAACGGACCAACGAGCTACCGGAAGGAAGATCACCAGTGCTTCAAGGACGTTCTGGTGGTGCGCGGGGCTCAAAATCCAACCACGAAATTCGACACGCTGGAAATCGTGGAGATTACCCCGGTCGCCAATGTCATTTATCCGCCTAATCATCCGATGTTCGGTGGTGACGAGGCTACGCTCGGGAAGTGTAACGCCGGCGTCTGATTGTTGGATTTTTCAAGAATTGCACACCGGTTCGATTGAACCGGTGTGCATTTGATGCTGATATGCAGCATCTCGTGGGCAATTTCTTTATTTTATTTTCAGTGGTACCGGGAACATGGATGCATTCCTTCTTCAGGTTCTGAATGGCCTAGATAAGGGCAGCGCATACGCTCTTATAGCCTTAGGCCTCACACTAATTTTTGGAACGTTGGGTGTTGTAAATTTCGCCCATGGTGCGCTGTTCATGATCGGTGCATTTGTTGCAGTGACCCTGCAGCGGGTGCTGAACCTGTCTACTGTGACCCTCGATCCGGACAAAAAGGACTTTCTTGGCAACCCGCTCAAGATTCAAACGCCCTATGTGGAGTCCTGGTTCGGAGAATCCGCCGGCCAGGCGATCATCAACTGGTCTGTGCCTCTGGCCATACTGGCCGCCATTCCCGTAATGCTGCTGATCGGCTACGTCATGGAACGTGGCCTGATACGCCACTTCTACAAGCGACCCCATGCAGACCAGATACTTGTGACTTTCGGCCTGGCGATCGTCCTGCAGGAGATCGTGAAGGCGGTTTATGGCGCCAACCCCATTCAAACGCCTGCACCTGACGCTCTGGCAGGGGTGTGGAATTTGGGCGCATGGCTGGGCATGAGCCTGCCTTATCCGGCATGGCGCATCGTGTACTTCTTTTTTGCGGCCATTGTCATTTCCGGTGTTTTTGCGTTCCTCCAATTCACAACCTTTGGCATGGTCGTGCGTGCCGGCATGGCCGATCGCGAAACCGTCGGCATTCTCGGTATCAACATTGACCGCCGCTTTACGCTGATGTTCGGTGTAGCTGCCGCGGTGGCCGGACTTGCCGGCGTCATGTATGCCCCGATCAATCCACCAAACTACCACTGGGGCATGGACTTCCTCGTACTCAGCTTCGTTGTGGTGGTTGTCGGTGGCATGGGGTCACTGCCGGGCGCTGTACTGGCAGGTTTCCTGCTCGGTATACTGGAAAGTTTCGCATCCACGACCTGGGCGACGACAACCATCCCAGGCATCAACCAGATCATCATTTATCTTGTCGCCATCATCATCCTGCTTGCCCGTCCACGCGGTCTTATGGGACGCAAAGGCGTGATGGAGGAGTAAGGCAATGTTCGGACTTGATAAAAAAGATACGACCATGTTCCTGTTTGTGGTTGCCATCACGTTGCTGGCGCCATTCCTGCTCAATCCGTTTCCAACAGAATCCGCATTGGCACAGTTCAACGCCGGCTACCCTGATCTGATGCAACGGTTTGTGATCTTCGGCATTTTTGCCGTCGGCTTCAACATCCTGTTCGGTTTGACCGGTTATCTGTCATTTGGCCATGCGGCATTTCTGGGCGTGGGGTCCTACGCGGCCGTCTGGATGTTCAAACTGTTGAGTTTCAACATCATTCCGGCGATTGCCCTGGCCATCATTGTTGCAGGGGTGTTTTCGCTGGCCATCGGATATATTTGCCTGCGCAGATCCGGCATTTATTTTTCGATCCTGACGCTTGCGTTTGCTCAGATGAGCTTCGCAATGGCCTATTCGGTATTATCAAATCCCAGCTTCAACCTGACAAACGGGGAGACCGGTTTGCAGGTTTATGCCGACGATCCGCAGTATCTGAAAGGCAATGGACCGGACACCACCCACCTGTTCGGCCTTGAGATGAATGCCACGACAACGCTGGAAATGGGTGCCTGGGCATTCCAGTTCAATATAGGCTTTTACGTGTGTGCGGTGTTCATGATTATCGCATTCTATATCGCCATGCGCATATTCCGATCGCCGTTTGGCCTGATGTTGCGCGCCATCAAAACCAACCAGACACGGTTGAATTATACCGGTCTGAATTCCCGTCCCTACACGCTGGCGGCGTTCGTGATATCAGGCATGTACGCGGGGCTGGCAGGCGGCCTGCTTGCTGCGACGGATCCACTTGCCGGCGCGGAGCGCATGCAGTGGACAGCTTCAGGTGAAGTCGTGCTGATGACGATTTTGGGCGGCGCCGGCACTCTGCTTGGACCGATCCTTGGTGCCGCGTTCATCAAGTATTTCGAGAACATTTTCTCCAAGATCAACGATACCGTATTGCACGGATGGTTTTCGTTCATGCCGGAGAGCATTGACAACTTCCTGGTCACAATCATGCATCCGTTTGTGGGCAAGGGCTGGCACCTCACTCTCGGCCTTACATTCATGCTGATCGTGATATTCCTGCCGGGCGGCCTGGTCGATGGTGGCCAGCGTATCTGGAACAGGATAACCGGCAAGAACCGGACGCAGGACGACCCGGTCGCAGACCCGAAACCCGCTGAGTGAGGCCTTAAGTTAATGGGAATTCTCGAAATCAAGGACATCAACAAGCGGTTCGGCGGACTGCAGGCTCTTGGCGATGTCAATCTCAGCGTTAAAGAAGGTACCGTTCACGCCATCATCGGCCCCAACGGGGCCGGCAAGTCGACATTGCTCAACTGCCTGGTGGGCAAGCTGGAGCCTGACACCGGATCGGTAACCTTTGAAGGACAATCAATCCTGGGTCTCAAACCGCACCAGATCAACCAGCTCGGGATCAGCCGCGTGTTTCAGACACCGGAGATCTTCTCGACACTTTCAGTATTTGAGAACGTCATGATCGCCTGCTTTGCCAAACGCGATGGCGCGTTCCAGCTCAATCCCCTTACCAGTATCAAGGGTGAAAAGGACATCCACGAAAAGGTCGAGCAGATGCTGCTGGACGTGAACATGGCCGACAAGCGCAACGATATTGCGGCGTCCATGTCACGCGGCGACAAGCGACGGCTGGAAATGGCCATGTGCCTGGCCCAAGACCCGAAACTTCTTCTGCTTGATGAACCAACCGCCGGCATGGCGCGCGCAGACACCAACAATACCATTGAGCTGCTCAAGGAAATTGAAGAAAAGCGCGGCATTACCATGGTGATTATCGAGCACGACATGCACGTTGTGTTCTCGCTGGCCAACAAGATTACGGTGCTGGCACAGGGCACGCCGATTGTCGAAGACGTGCCGTCGAAGATCAAAGGCAATCCGAAGGTGCAGGAAGCCTATCTTGGAGGGGCACACGAATGACGCCAGCTACACAGGGAAACCCGAAAATTGAGTCGCACGCGCCGGTCTATTTTGCGGCCCATGAGATCCAAGCCTATTACGGCGAGAGCTACATCGTCCAGAATGTCAGCCTGAATGTGCACGAAGGCGAAATCCTGGCCTTGCTGGGCCGCAACGGTGCCGGCAAGACCTCGACACTGCGCGCCATTGCGCGGCTTGACAATCCCGCTCTCACCCACGGTGAAGTCTGGCTGGACCACCAGCCGCTGCACCTGATGCGGTCCTATGAGGCAGCCCAATGCGGTGTCGGCCTTGTGCCGGAGGACCGACGCATTATCCAGGGTCTCACTGTTGAGGAAAACATCAAGCTGGCCCAGATCGAAAAGCCGATCGGCTGGTCGATCGAGCGCATCTACGAATTGTTTCCGCGTCTTGGCGAACGGCGCAAACAGGAGGGCACCACACTGTCCGGCGGCGAGCAGCAGATGCTCGCAATCGGTCGGGCTCTGGCGCGCGACATAAAACTGTTGCTGCTTGATGAGCCTTACGAAGGCCTGGCACCGGTCATTGTGCAGGAAATCGAGAAAACCCTGCATCTGATCCGCGAACAGGGCATCACGACCATCATTGTGGAGCAAAACGCCATTGCGGCGCTAAATCTGGCTGATCGTGCCGTGATCCTTGATACCGGAACTGTTGTTTATGACGGCACGGCCAAGGAAGTGCTCGACAACAAGCAACTGCGGCACGATTATCTGGCAATCTAGAACGGACCGGATATGGACGGGTCCGTGGATCAGCTCGCCTAAACTCCTCAAATATCTGAAATTAAAAGAGAAAATCACGATGTGATCAATTGCACATCGCTCCGGATGCCAAATTGGCATGTTGTTCCCATAAACGAGCAACAAAAACACCCTCACGAGTATCCGGAGGCAAAGTGATGACCAGTTTTTCGAAGGTGCTGATTGCCGGCCTGATTGCCGCAACAAGTGTGACCGCTACCGTGGCGGCTGCTTCAATCGCCAACAGCAAGTCTGCCGAAATTGCAGGGTCAAATGTAACGGTTATCTACAAGTCTGATGCCCATTGGCCGGTCAAGGGCCTGATTTCGGTTGACCCATGCGGCTTGTACGCCTGCGTTGAGGCCTGAAAGTAAAGTTGATACATCCACGCGGGGGGCTGGGGGCTCTCCCGAGCGACGGTTCAACCGGTCTGATGCCCGAGATTCAATTTGTCCCAGTTGCTGATATAGATGGCGAACCACGGACACAGGCTGTCCGGCTGCCTGGCCAGAAGCGCTGAAAGCTCCGACACTTCAACCCACCTTGTTGCGCTGACTTCTTCAGCGTTGAGAGACAGCTGCAATCCGGTCTCGTCCGCATGACCGGCAAATACGTGCACCCGTTCGTTCTCGATCAGCCCGCCGCCAACCTCGGCGCGATACTCAAAAACACTGGTATTGCTCAGCGGTACATTGATGCCCAGCTCCTCGCCGATGCGGCGGGTTGCGGCATTTTCGACCGTTTCGCCCCAGTGCGGATGTGAACAGCAGGTGTTGGCCCATTTGCCGGGGCAATGATACTTGGACGTTGCGCGCTGCTGGATCAGCAGTTTGCTGCCTGAGAACACGAACACCGAGATCGCCAGATGCTGCTGATCGATCCGGTGGGCTTCCATCTTCTCGATGGGAAACAGCGAACCGTCCTCTCCGATGGCAGGGATGATGATTTCAGGTGCTGCAGGCATGCGTTACCCTCCAACCAGCTTTGGCAGGACAAAAACCTCTGAGTCAGGCCTGAGCGGAACCATTATGGCGTTGGCATACATACGCCCGTCCACCGACACTGAAACCCCGCGCGTGATGGCCTGTTTCATGGCTGGAAACTGGTGCGACAGCTGGTCCAGCACCTCGCGGATGCTGGCTGCTTCCAGTTCTATTTCATCCGCTCCTTCGAGGGCTGGCTTGAGCGACCCCCAAACCTGAACCTTGACCATGCTTCATCTCGCTCTAGATCCGGCCCAGCGCCTTCAGAACTCTTGGCGGCGACATGGGCAGTTGCGTCATGCGAACACCGGCAGCGCCTGACACCGAGTTGGAAATGGCAGCCAATGGCGGTACGATCGAAGTTTCGCCGACACCGCGCACACCGTAGGGGTGACCGGGGTTGGGCACTTCGACAATCACCGCGTCGATCATCGGAAGGTCCGAGGCAACCGGAATGCGGTAGTCGAGGAAACCGGCGTTCTGCAACGTGCCGTCCTTACCGTAGATGTATTCCTCGTTGAGCGCCCAGCCTATGCCCTGCACGGCACCACCCTGGAACTGGCCTTCCACATAGGACGGATGCACGGCCTTGCCGGCATCCTGGAACACCGTGTAGCGCAGGATTTTCACATGACCGGTTTGCGGGTCAACTTCGGTGTCCACCAGGTGGGTGGCGAAACTGACGCCTGCACCTTCCGCATTGATTTCACAGTGCCCGGAAATAGGTCCGCCGGTAGCGCCCGCCTGGGCCGCGATTTCGGCCAGTGTCAACGGTTCATGCTTGCCGGCATTGGGGCTGGACGGGCGTGCGGCACCATCTTCCCAGGTAACCGCATCAACCGGTATGCCCCAGATGCCAGCGGCACGTTCACACAATTTGCCGATGGCGTCACGGGCTGCATTGATGGCGGCAAGGCCCGAGGCAAAAGTGACACGGCTGCCGTCGGTTACGTCATTGTATCCCAGCGACGCGGTGTCAGCGACGATGCAGCGGACCTTGTCATGAGGAACACCGAGCTCTTCTGCTGCCATGTTGCCGATGGAGGCGCGTGAGCCTCCAATGTCAGGCGTGCCCACGGACAACCCGATGGTGCCGTCAGCACTCACATTGAGCGACACTGACGTCTCTCCGCCAAAATTGAACCAGAAACCGCAGGCCGCGCCGCGGCCCTGATTGGGACCGAGCTTGGCCCGGTAATGGGGATGGGCCTTTGCCGCTTCCAGCGTGGCGCGCAGGCCGATCACATCAAAGTTCGGACCATAAGACGCCTTGGATCCGTCGGATGAGGCATTCTTCAGGCGCACATCGAGCGGATCCAGCTTGAGTTCCCTGCACAGTTCGTCAACCACGCTTTCAACCGCGTAAGCTGCCATCGGTGCCCCGGGTGCCCGGTAGGCCGCCTGTTTCGGACGGTTGGCAATGACGTCAAAGCCGATGGCGCGCACAGCCTTCAGGTCATAACAGGCAAACGCCGCCATGGCGCCGTAGGGAACCGCCGATCCGGGAAAGGCGCCGCCCTGATAGCGCAGTGTCGCATCGCCTGCGGTGATGGTGCCATCCGTCTTCATGCCGATCTTGACATCAATGGACGTTGATGAGGTCGGTCCGCTGGCGCGCAATACTTCAGACCGCGACATGACAATTTTCACAGGCCGGTTGGCCTTCAGGGACAGGGCCAGTGCCACTGGTTCAATGAATACCGTGGTCTTGCCGCCAAAGCCGCCGCCGATTTCAGATGCGGTCACGCGCAGCGCGGATGCATCCATGCCAAGCAGGGCCGAACAGACCTGGCGAACCATGAAGTGGCCCTGCGTACAGCACCAGATGTCCCCCATGCCGTCTGTGCCCATGCTTGCCAGGCAGGCATTGGGTTCGATGTAACCCTGATGGGTGGCTTCGGTCTTGAAAGTGCGCGCGATGACAAGGTCGGCCTGTTTGAAGCCTGCGTCCACGTCGCCGTGGCCGAATTCAAAGCGCTCCGCCACGTTGGACGGCTTTTTCGGTGTCTTGTCGAGGCCTTTGGTAAACAGCTTGCTGTTGATGACCGGTGCCGACGGTTTCATTGCCTCATCCACGTCGGTCACATGCGGCAACACCTCGTAATCGACCTTGATCAGTTTCAGTGCCTGTTTGGCTGCGCTCCGGCTGGTGGCGGCAACCGCGGCAACTGCGTGACCGTCATACAAAGCCTTGTCGCGGGCCATGACGTTTTCGCGGATATCCAGGACATCGTCCGCGCAGGGGCCGAAATCGGCCGATGTCACCACGGCGTGAACGCCGTTTACGGCTTCTGCCTTGGAGGTGTCGATCTTCCTGATGCGGGCATGGGCATGCGGACTGCGCAGTATCAGGCCCCACAGCATGCCGGGTGCGGTCATATCGGCACCAAACCGCGCGCGTCCGGTAATCTTGTCCAGTCCATCGGGACGTGGCGTGCGCGTGCCGACGGTTTTGAATTCGCGTTTCAGGGCGTCTTTGTCAGGTTGAAAATTCATGCCTTTACCCTCTTTCTCGCAACAGATTTCTTGGCTTTAGCCGGTTTTCTCATATCCTTGGCGGTATCGAGAACGGCGCGCACGATCTTGTCGTACCCGGTGCAACGGCACAGATTGCCGGCCAGCCAGTAGCGGACTTCTTCTTCTGTAGGATTGTCATTGTGTTCAAGCAATGACTTGGCCGCGACCAGGAAACCCGGCGTGCAGACGCCGCACTGAAGCGCTGCATGGTCCAGGAATTTCTGCTGCAGTGGATGCAGTTCGGTTCCGTCGGCCATGCCTTCAATGGTTTCGATTTCCCGGTCCTGCGCTTCGGCGCCAAGCATCAGGCAGGCACATACCAGCCTGCCGTCAACGATCACCGAGCAGGCGCCGCAATCGCCGGTTCCGCAGCCTTCCTTGGAGCCGGTCATGCCGAGGCGGTCGCGCAACACATCGAGCAGGGTTTCATCTGCTTCACAGGAGAATTCCGTGTCATCACCGTTGATGGATGTTGAAATCTGGATTTGAAACATCTGTTCTTTCCTCAGGACTTTCCGAGTGCGCGGTCGCGCGCAATGATGGCGGCACGCCGGGCCAAGACGCCGGCGATGTGAATGCGGAACTCCTTGGTGCCGCGCTTGTCGTCAATCGGCCGGGCCGCGGCGGAACATGCCGCAGCCAGTGCATCCAGTGCGTCATCGTCAACCCTGGTGGCAATCAATGCCTTGGCCGCCTTGTTGACCAGCAGGACGGTTGGCGCAATGGCTCCCAGGGATACGCGTGCGGCCGTGCACACGCCCTTGGCGTCCAGCGTCAGGCAGACACTGGCACCGGCGACGGCAATATCCATCTCGGTGCGCGGAATAAAGCGCAAGTAGGCATCACCGGTTCTGGCTGGTTTTGCCGGCAGCAGAATGGCCTCGATGAGCTCGCCCTTTTTCAGGATTGTCTTGCCGGGGCCTTTGCAGACCTTCTCAACGGCGACCTTGCGCTTGCCTTTGGGGCCGCGGATCAGTGCTTTTGCGCCGGCCGCAACCATGGCCGGAACGCTGTCGGCGGCCGGTGATGCATTGCACAGATTGCCAGCGATGGTGGCGCGTCCCTGAATCTGCGTGGAGCCGATCAGCGCGGCTGCTTCGACCACACTGGGCCAGGCCTTGGCGAGTGCGGCGTTTTCGCTCATTTCCGCTGACGACACTGCAGCGCCGATGGTAAAGCCCTTGCCGTCGCGCGCAATTTTGCACATCGGCGATATCCGCTTGATGTCGATGATGGTATCGGGCTCGGAAAAGCCCGAGCGCATGCGCACCAAAAGGTCGGTGCCGCCGGCGAGAATTTGCGTGCTGCCCCTGGTGCCGGCGAGCAGCTTCACGGCGTCTTTAACGGTGGCCGGTGCGTGGTATTGCATCGGTAGTCTCCCTGAAATCCTGATCGCCGCCACGCTACTCTATCAGTCACATGTTAGTCGAGACCGTCGTGCGACGGGCTGTGTTGCTGAAACGGCATATCAGGTTTCCGCATCGTGAAGGATGTTGCCGGTCAGAAACGATTGCCAGCGCTT
>JBPCVV010000185.1:0-4876 GCA_051010195.1 Anderseniella sp.
CTGCTGCAGGCGATGGCCGGATCGAGGTGGCTGGACGCCATGGACCGCAACTACAGGCTCAATATCGGCGTCCGGAAAAACCCGGCGAACGAGCTTGAGGCACATGCCTGGCTGACCAGCGGTGGCCACGTCGTTACCGGCCATTTGCCTGATCTGGAGGCGTTTTCGCCAATCCCGCTGGAAAGCGGCATATCGCGATTTTAGCTGGCCGAATCGCCAAATCACATCCAGATTGCAATCTGTGCGGGCGTGTTCGACATCCGTTTCAGATTGTTTTCCGGCGGCCAAGCGGTTTGCAACACAGAAAGTCAACTTCGCGCAAGCAATCAGTGTGTCAGTTCAAACGTATTCCAGGCGGGCTTGCAGTCGCGGGCATGCATAAGATTTTGGTATAATCAGGAGCTCGGCGACATTGCACGTTAGAACTTCAAACCGGAACCGGTCATCGTCAGCAGATTCACGGGTCAAGCAGCGCGCCACTCTACGGCGGGAATGGTCGCGACCGAGCCTTCATGTCGATCAAATTTCCGCCATCACCCAGGGTGGGGCTGCCTCGGCGGGCGTTGACAACTGTTTTCAGCCTGATGGTTTCCGTTGCCCGTAATACCGGCGGAACTCACAGAATAAAATCGTTTTCGTTCAGCTGGTTGACATTGCCAATTCCCCAGAACTGGATACTGGTGCTGGCATCAAGCTGAAGCACAACGTGGCCATCGACGACACTCATTGCTGACTGCAGTGCAGTGAAATCGGCAAATCCGAAGTCAGACACATCCACGACATCCTCCAGACTGGCACCGGCTGCAAAATCGGCGATCCTGTCGATGCCATCACCGCTGCTGAAGATGAATATGTCGTTGCCGTGGCCGCCCTGCAACGTGTCGTTGCCCGCCCGGCCGTCGATCACATCGTCACCGTATGAGCCGATAAGCGTGTTGCTGCCGCTGTCACCAGAAAGGTTGTCATTGAAACTGGACCCCCAGATACCTTCGATGCTGATGAAGCTGTCACCGGCCGCATCTCCTGTATTGGCACCGGCATTCGCCAGGTCAACGGTTACACCGGCATCAGAATCCATGTACGACGCCGCATCGCGGCCGCTACCGCCGTCAAGCGTATCGGCACCGGCAGCGCCTTCCAGAATATCATTGCCTGCATCTCCAAACAGAAAATCGTTGCCGTCGTCGCCAAACAACCTGTCCGCGCCGTCTCCACCGTTCATCGTGTCGGCACCTACCGTGCCAAGGCCGATGTCATGGGTGGCCGTACCTGAATATGGACCGGTGTTCAGACGCAGGTCAAAGCTGTAGGCCTGGTCGACGAAACCGCCATCACCATCATCAACGCGTATGATGACCGAGCGGCTGGTGATTGTGCCGGGCACCAGTGACGCATCCGCGCGAACCACCAGTTCGTTGTTGACAATCTCCAGATCAAGATCCGTGACAGGTGCTCCCGTGCCATCGACAATACTGAATGTGTGCGTTGCATTGGCATCGCTGTCGCTTACATTGTCGAGATCCACAAGAACAGAGCCTGCCAGAACATCGAAGTTGGACCAGATTCCGCAGTTGATCAAACCTTCCCGATAGGACTCGGTATACGACTCCACAATCCCTGTCGGTGCATCATTCACACCATTGATGGTGATGGTTACGGTTGCCGTGTCGGTACCGCCGGTACCGTCAGAGATAGTGTAGGTGAACGTGTCTGTCGTAGACTGTCCGGCCGGCAGGTAATCATATTGACCATTTGGATTGTACACATATGTGCCGTTCGGTTGCATGATCACTTCTGCGCCCGATAGCAGTCCAATCGGCGTGCCTGGCGTGAACACCGCGCCATTGATTTCCGTTACGGTCAGGAGATCGCCATCTGGATCATTGTCAACGCCATTGCCGTTGTCAGCCAGCACATTGTCGGCGACAATTGTATCCTGGTCCGTCGTTTCAGCATCGTCTTGAGCAACGGGCGGATTTTCATCGTCAACAATTGTAGTTGTCACTGATGCAATACCGACATTGCTGTTTCCGGAACTGGAAAGCGTGATCTGATAGTCCTCGTCACCTTCGTAGTCCGGATCATTCACGGTATCCAGCGTGAATGTCAGCGGCGCATAAGGGGTATTCGGCGTGTAGGTCAGCGATGATCCATTCAAGTTGCCATTTGGATTATTCTGCAGAAATTCCATACCGGAACCAGCAGTACCGTCTTGAATACCGATCGTTGCACTTGCGCCATTGTCGTGGCTGGTATCGCCCGCAGCAAAATCAGTATCCAGGTACAATATCTCGACCTGGCCGGTTGCCTCGTCCAGAATCAGCTGTACGGTTCCGCCGTCACTGCTGCCGGCATTGTAATAGGGTACATTGTTCCACTCCACGATGAACTGCTGAGAACCTGGGGCGCCGGTCGTCTGGACGAGTATGTTGCCGGAAACATTGGGGCTGAGATCGTCCCAGAACACCGCTATCGCAGGATTTCCGCCAAGCACGTTTCCAGCAGCAATATTGCCATTGGTATATGTGCTGCCAGGCGCGCCTCCGAAGGTGACGTATCCATTGGTGTCGACATTTATCGAGGAATAGGATGTGCCGAAATAATCAAACCCAAAGCCGATTGACGTGGCAACGGTTGCATCATCCGAATTGCTGTTGCTGAGTCTTGTTGTTCCACTCTGCCCTACAATACTTGTTGCACCCGATGCGCCGCCCTGGGTGAAATTTTGAGTATATCCAGCGGCTGCAGGCTCGGTATAGGTAAGCGTGTTTCCCGAAAGCGTATAATTGGGGTCGCCATCGACAGCGGCCGCCACCGAAGCTAGAAAATCCGCATAGTCAGCGCTTGTCGTGTCGATATCGCCCAGCGACAGGTCAACCGACACCGATTCACCGGGAGACAGTGTGTCCACCTCATCGATACTGATTGTGTAGCTTGCGCTGTTGCCTTCGGTGACACTGGCGGTGCCGGTGATGTTCCAGTCCGGCGTGCCATCCGGCGTTACGGTCAAATCCAGTGTCGATGATTCCGATGCCGCGCCGTCCAACGTCGTATACGTCACCTGCGGAACCGTACCGGTGAACCCCTGTGCGGGGACGAACACATAGCTGCCATCATCGTTTATGGTCAGGTCGCCTTCGGCGAAGCTTGCGGTTTGCCCCGCATTGAACGTGCCGGCCACTCCGGTAATCGTAAACGTTTCAACCGTGTGAGTGCCTGATGTGTTGTCATCATTGGCAAGCACCCCGTTTGCAGCGCCAACATTCAGCGTCTGATCTTCCAGAGTTGTCCCGGTATCCGGCAGAATGTCAGCGTCGAAGGAAAAGCCGCCCAGAATACCGACGCCTCGCACAGACGGATTGCCGGAACCGATCACGTCTTCATATAAAATGCTGAAGGAGGACGCTCCGTTCGTGATGCTTACATTTACAGACCCGCGGTCGTCATTGTTGGAACCGCTGATGATATCAGCTGTCGCAACATTACTGTTCACGGTGACTGTGTTGTCGGTCGAGTTGACCTCTGACAGCGCCACGGTGCCGGCACTGTTGACGGTGACCTGATCGCGGCTGTTGTTGTTGGTATCCTGCCGCCAATCGATATCAGAGATTACAAAATTAATATCGTCCACGGAGACCGGAGTGCCGCCTGCACCAGAGCCGCCGAGGGTAAAATTGACGTCGATCTGCATTTGTGCAGTGCCGGTATTTGCCGGATCTGTGGCGACGGCGAGATCATCGATACCACCAAGCGCACCACCAGCTGCCGGGTCTTCCGCAGGCCATTCACTGCCCTGGAACGTGAACGGTACTGGTGAATTGACCACTTCCGAAACGACGATCGTGACATCAACTGTTTGACCAGTGGTACTGGTCAAAGTGAACGTGTTGGACAGATCCCCATTTGTCCAGACCACATTGTTCCAGTTCAGCGAGAAATTGCCCAGAATACCGGTCCATTCCTGCTGCAGTTGCGCGGTAATCGGGATGCCCGCCTCGATAGCGCCGGTCTGGACTTCAAGGTCCCAATCAGCACCCCGGTCGGCATGACCGGTCAGATCATCTGACGCCGCCACATCGGCACCAGTTGCGTCAGCCAGCGCTGCAACCGCTGCAGCATCTGTTCCGAAGTCACAGCCATAGATAAGCAGGTCGGCATTTTCTGCCAATGCATCGCCAATGGAAGCCAGTTCGTCGGCATACTGGCCTTCAATATTACTCTGATCGACGAAACTTGCGCCTAAACGGAACTCGCCTTCATCGCCGTGCGAAACAACATGCACTGCATCAATGCCAGATCGTCCCTCAAGAACCGAAGCCATAAAGGCAATACCATCGACACCCGGTTCTACGACATGAATTTCATAAGACGCATCAATACCGTCGATCAGTTGCTGAACGTTGTCTGCATTGGCATCAATAAAGACCACTTGCTGACCGGCGTCACTGGTTGCATTGGCCAGTTCAGCCCGCACATCACTAGCGGTACTGATTGTTGGCCTGTTGACGCCACTGTTTGCGTCGCTCGACGACAACTCCACCAGCTCTATCGATGCAACAGCAGTATCGATGCGGCTCCACGCATCATTTACACCCTGTTCACCAAGCGAACGGTTTTCGCCGGTCTGGACGTCCACTACTATGGGTTGTCCTGCCGACATATTACTCGCCAGCGTAAAAGTTACCGTTGCCTCGGCGTCTTCCCCGGTATCGGGAAAAATCACCTCAACCTGTGTTCCCGCACTCAGGTCCAGGTTTGGAACAAGTACAATTTCATCAGTGAATTCAGACAGTTCGCCCAAATCAAAGATATCAAATCCAACGCCGTCACTCATACTAACTCTCCTGCAGCGCACGATAATTCGCGCACGACTACG
>JBPCVV010000186.1:0-15261 GCA_051010195.1 Anderseniella sp.
CAGCAGAAACTTGCTTACGCTGACCAGGTGCCGCAATTGGATTTGCAAACATTTGCGGTTTTGCGGCAAGCTGAAAATCTGCGCACCCGCAGAAACCGGAGTAGCAATACCGATGCAGAAAATTCAACCCAGCGACCGCCGTGTCGTCAACATCTACGCCGATGAGTTCAAGCCGTTCAGTGGCGAGAACGGCCCCTCTGCCCACGAGAGCGCCCTGCAAATCAACTCACACGAGCAGTTGGGGGTCGGCTTTCACGTGTATCGGATGCAACCCGGCACCACGACAACGCCGCATGAACATACTCAAGATGAGGAATTCCTGGTTCTTGAAGGTGAACTCACCGACAATGACGGCTATGTTTACAGGACAGGCGATCTGGTGTGGCTGAAAAAAGGAACGCAGCATTCCTCCCACTCGGAGCATGGTGCGCTGCTGGCTGTATACATAGGGGCAGCAGAGAAAAACCTGACTTAGCCGCAAACCGGGGCACCCGCTCACACCACTTGATCACCGTCGCGCTGCTGGCGCGGGTTCTCGTAAAAATTACAATCCTTGCAATAGTATTTCAAACCACAATTGCTTTCCCAGCAAGCGACTGTCTCGATCTGCGCCAAGGCTGCGCGTTCGAGATGCAATTTAGAGTTGGCCTTGAACAGTATCACCTCGCCGGGCACCGCAGTTTCTTTTAGATAGTCGGCTGCCTCCCTGACATGGCGGAAATCCTTGGCTCTGCCAGTCGCTATGTCCTCTGCTGATGCATTGTGCCGATGCGCGTGCTCACCGACGAAGATCACTTCGTCCGCCGCTTCTCGCGCCAGACGATAAGCCCTGCGATAGGCAGACTGACTGGACCCTGTCGTATCGGACATTTGCCCGAGCACAATGCGCCTGCGAGGTGCCCGCAACGAGCGCACCACATCAAAGGCCACTTCGATGGAATGCTGCGGCGCCTTGTAGGTATCAAGCACAGCTGTGCGGCCTTCAGGCAGTTCCAAGACGGAGCAGCGCCCGGACGGTCCCAGAAAGCTGGCAACGCGTTGCGCGATGGTCTCCGGCGCCACGCCGAGATGACTGGCGCAGGCAACCGCTGCGGTTACCGGCAGCCAAAAATGCTCGCCGACCAACTGGGTTTGAATCTCAAGATCACGTTCGGGACCCTTGATCTGAAGTGACAGACGGCTGGGAAAATCTGCGGAGACCGCAATGGCCTGATAGTCTGCGGGCTGATTGCGGCCGAACGTGATGACTTGACCTTTTGTCCTTGCTTCAATTCCTTTGGTCATTTCGTCATCGGCGTTCAGCAACGCAATGCCGTTTTTCGCCAGATGCTCGACCAGAATGCCCTTTTCCGCCGCCACAACATCCAGTTTGCGCATCTGCCTTCGATGTTCCAGCGCGACCATGGTTATGATACCGACATGGGGCCGGATCAATCTTGCAAGATGATACATGCGATCCGGCCCATCGATTCCAGCCTCGATGACAGCAAAGTCATGGCGGGAAGTCACGCGGCGCAAAAACGGAGCGATCGAAGGCATGGTGTTGTTGCCGACGCGTGCAGCGGTCGGCGCAACCCGGGCCAGAATATGTTCCAGCAGTGCGCAGGTGGTGGTCTTCGCGGAAGACCCTGTAACGGCGATGTATGTGGTGTGCCTGTTGCTCCGGCGCGCCAGCAAGGCGAGATTGAAAACGACCCTGCGCTGCACGAAGGCACGGAACCGCCGTATCAGGCTGGTTGATTTTTCTTCCATCTAGAGTCTCTTCCCGCCAATTCGAAACCGAGAATCCGCAGGAGCCATCTGATCCAGAAACCCCGCTATTTCGCCGCGCAACAAGCGCGCATATTCAGTCTGCAAAAACCCGGAAAATGGCCGTTGCCGCGGTGCCGGCATGCCCGGAACAGAGTTGCATTCCACCGCTACAGGTCCTCTGCCGGTCAACGCTATATCCCATCCGCCTATCGTGTGCACGGTCAATTTTTCATGCAGTTGCAGTGCCAGGTTGCGAATTTCGCTCCAACCCCCAACGGTGCTGCCGGTCAACGTGATGCCTGACCTGGGCGAACGCGTCAAATACTCCGGGGCAGCCGGAAAACTCATTGACGTTCCGGTACCAATCTCACCTGTGCGATAGTCCACATGAAAGTAAATTCCGCCGGCATGGTAGTTATCGACAATTGCTTCAGCATTTGCCGCTATGCGGGTTCCTGCCTGTACCGGCCGGATGACGCCGTCAGAGGTCCTGAATGTGACCAGCCTTACGGTACTCAAGGCGCGGCCACCGAACGCTGTTATGTCAGCAGTGTTGACGGCGGCCTCCTGCACGAGCAGGTCGACATCTGACGCCGCAGCGCGTGATATTAGGTGTTGCATCAATGCGTCAAAATCCGGGAGCCGCTGATTGTTTGCGTCGGTGTAAGCCCCGCTGTCCCGGCCCCATCGTTCGGTCCCGTGACCCTGACCTCCCCTGGCTGGTTTGATGAACAAAGACGGGGCACGCCTGGCCCGGTCCATAGCGCCAATCCCCGACTGGTCTACTTTGCCTTCAGGCATGACCCGGAGGTACGTCTCAATGCACGGCAATCCGTGTGCACGGCAGTTCTCCTCAAATGCCAGCTTGTCATCCAGTTCCCGCTGGACGCCATGCAATTGTTCAACTGCATAGCGGCAAAACTCGATCAGCGTTTCATGAAACTGGTCATGGATGTAGTCACCGATCTCGGCTGCACCCCTGTGTTCTGCAATACCGGCCAGATAATAGCCGGTCGGAGACGGACCGTCATTCAGGGCCAGCCGGATACACTGGCGAAGCTGATCCAGGGCAGACGTATCAAAAGCAGCCGACGCAGCCTGGTTGTACTTGATCCACGCAGGCAGTGGCTCAGTGAGCAAGTTGACCGGCAGCATTGGCCATGCGCCCAACAGTCCGACCATGCGTTGAATGTCCATGTCAGCAAATGCCAAAAATGCCCTTGCTGCACGAAACACGTTCAGCTCCGTCGGCGGCAAGTTGCGGTAGTCGGTGAACAAGCCGGCGGTTGGAAACCGGTAGAAATGCGGTTTTGGTTTCCTCATAGGGTTATCCCGAGAAATTGCGAAGACTTCAAAACATCGGCAAGCTGGTGATCAACCATATGCCGTTCATCACGGTCCGTGCACAAGCGCTACTTCTGGTTTCGCTTCAACAGCATGGTCAGTCGCTTATCATGGGCAATGAAAGGGTTGGCACCAATCATTTTCAACTCCCACCAGTGAAACTCACTGATCACACGCAGGACTTTTCGCCTGTCCAGCCTGAGCCTGTTTCTCCATTGCCGGAACAGTCCTTTCCACAAGACCCATTGATCGCGCGGCGGCTTTTCGGCCAGATGCGCCAGCTTGCCATAAGGCAACTCCATCCATTCCTGCATGAACAACCGGCCTTCGCGGGAATTGCGGATTGCGAAAAATCCGGCATTCGGGCAGACCCATGCGCGGCATTCCCAGACGCCGAGATAACTCAACGGAAACAGAATGCCGCCATGCACGCAGACATCACTGGAAAACACGAAGTCGATGCCGGGTTGATCATCTATGTATTCTTCGAGCTTCCGGGATGGATCGCAAACCCACGTATCAGCATCGGCAACCACCATCCACTCACAGTCAGATTGCAGAAGATGGCGTTTCGCAAGCTCGATCTTTGACCAATTGATATGCAGATCCGGAAGCACGTGTTCATCATAATGATGCAGGTCGTAACCGTGGCCTGAACAGTAGGCCTGCCAATTGGCAAGTGTGTCTTTGGCATAGGCATCGATATCGTCCGTCGCCATGATGACGACGTCAATCTTGCAACAGTCATTTTCCGAAGCCGTCGGTATAATGCACCTCGCGAGATCAATGATCCCGATACTGGTTTCCTTGACGCACCGTTGCAATCAATGGGTTGTTGGGTCAAGCCTGTAGTTTATGTTCCTGCCTTGTTTCCAGCATCAATCTTGCTTCGGTCTCCAAAAAAATGCCGTATCCGACACACGAAAACAAATCGCACTTCGATACCCGGATCAATCCCGTGACCCGGCTCGTCAACTGGGCTGAAACACTACTGCGACCAAAGCGGCGTTTTGCCGACCAACTCAACCTGGTTTCCGACCTGCCGACGGGACTTCAGCGCGGCATCGTCTGTCTCGGCGTCATGAAAAACGAAAGCTTGCGAATTGCCGACTTCCTCAGCCACTACAGGAAATTGGGCGTGAGCGGGTTTGTGCTGATTGACAACGGGTCAAGCGATGGGACTCTCGAATACGCGATAGAACAACCTGATTGCGGCGTATTAAGCACAAACCACAGCTACCCGGCATCTGGCTTTGGCAGTCAGTGGATCAATGCGGCGATTGACCGGTATGGCTTGCGAGGCCGGTGGCAGGTTGTTGCCGACCTCGATGAATTGCTCGTTTATGACCAGTGTGAAAAGTACAAGTTGCCTGAGCTGGCCCGATTGCTCGAAACAGCTGGGTTGAATGCCCTGCCCTGTCTCATGCTGGATATGTACGACGACGGAGATGCTGAACACGGCGAGTATGTGGCAGGCGGCAGCATGATAGATGCAGCGCCGATGTTTGATGCCACAGGGTATCGCCGTGATCCGTCGCTGATCAAATCACTGCGCCCCGCAACAGCGCTGGCAATCGCTGGCGGACCCAGGGCACGAACCATGTTTGATCATGCCGATAAAGCCAGCATGTTGCCCTATCTGCACAAGGTGCCGTTGATGAAATGGAACTCAGGCGCAGGCATGAGAACATCCCATGAAGTGGATCCTATGATCAGAAACACGTCACCGCTTCGCGGTGCCCTGCTGCATTTCAAGTTTCTCAACAATTCGAACCTGACCGATAATGCCCGCATGCAGGAACTGGATCACTGGAATGGCAATCAACAGCATTCAAGGTATTTCGAGGCCCTGGGTCAAACAGCGGGCACAACCTTCATGTTTGAAGGCTCGGACCGGTACGCATCATCCCGGACCCTGGTGCACCACGAGTTGATCTCGAAACTTGAATGGGCGTCCTGATGCGCACGATCGAACCCCTGCTGAACACCTTGTGGATTGGAGCAAAACTTTCGTCCATCCACCTGGCGTGCCTGCTTTCAGCTGTCAAAGCCGGTCACAAGGTTCGGTTGTTCTGTTATTCGCGACCTGAAAACCTGCCCGCGGACATCGAGACCGTTGATGCGGAAGACGTGCTGCCCCAGGCCGACATCATACGGCACCGCGAGAGCGGCAGCCCGTCCCTGTCTTCGAACCGCTTTCGATATCTTCTGTTTGAGAAAGAGCTTGGTCCCTGGATCGATACGGATGTGTTTGTGCTCAAACCGCTGACATCACTCGACGGTTACATGATGGCCTGGCAGGACAGCGAACTGATCGGCTCGGCCGTATTGCGGTTACCGCGCGGCAAGCTGACTGAATTCCTGTGCGATTTCACCTCACAATCACACCCGATCCCGTTCTGGTATTCGCCGGTGCACAGATACTGGCTGCAGGCCCGCAGCGCCGCCGGCTTTCCCCTGGCCGCGGGCGATTACCGATGGGGCATATATGGTCCACACCTGTTGACCAACTCGGTCAGGCTGCACAATCTTGAATCCTCGGTTGAACCTCCAAACTCTTATTATCCGGTCAGTTGGCGGGATGCAGATAGCCTCTACTTGCGCGAACGTAATGTTCTTTCCTCCGTGCCGGAGGCAACCGAGGCGGTTCACCTGTGGCATCACATGGGAGCAAGCGCAGCCAATAGCCCGCATACCATCCAGCCGGGCAGTTTCCTCGACGAGGCCTTCCGCATGGTGGACATGAAGCCTCACACACTATGATCGGGTTACTGCTGCCAGCCGGTTGTGAGCCTCGACAGCTTCCTGTTCCAGCTGTTTGACAATATCAGCGATGGGGGCAACGCCGTGCAGGAAACCAAGCGCGTGACCGGCCGACAACAGCCCCCTGGACGTGTCTCCCGTTTCATAGGCCTGCCGCCCGATCTTGCCGGACACATGCGGCAGCAGATCCTCAATCCGGATGTCCGGGTTTTCGGCCTCCATGCGCGTGACCAGTTCAGTTGTATCATTGCGCAGGGTCCGCACCGTATTGCGGACGCTTGCCATGGTCAGCGCCGTGTCACGTTCGGACGCGTCGATCAGTTTCTGCTTGTAATCGGCATGGGCCTTGATTTCTTCAGCGACCAGAAAACGGGTGCCCATCACCACGCCGTCAGCACCCATCGCCAACGCGGCAATCAGTTGCGAGCCGGTGCCGATACCGCCACCAATCAGGTAGGGAATATCCAGGCGCTGCTGCGCCAGTGCGCTATTGACCATGGTGCCGATCATATCCAGCCCGGGGTGCCCGCCGCACTCGGCCCCGACAATGGACACCATGTCGACGCCAACGCTCTGGGCCTTCTCAGCAAAGCGGACACTCGGTACCTTGTGCAGAATGACGATGCCCGCATTCTTGAGCATCGGCACATACTCTTCAGGATTTCGCCCCGAGGTCTCGACGAAGCGAACGCCTTCATCGGCGATCAGCTGGAAGACCTGTTTCGTCTGTTCGCCCTGTACCAGCTTCGGCAGCATCGAAACATTAACACCGAAGGAGCGGCCTTCGCACAGGTCACGACACTTGTGTATCTGGGCTCGCAGGTCTTCAGGATCGGGGAAACTGGCGGCGGTGATAAAGGACATTATGCCGGCATGGGCAGCGGCTGCAACATAATCCGCATCCGCCAGCCACATCAGCCCGCCGGCAATGATTGGAACACGAATGCCGAATGTCCGGCTGACTGCAGTATCGAATTGCACCGGTGTTACCTGTCGCCGAGCTTGGTGAAATCTGGCTTGCGCTTGTCGAAGAACGCGGTGATGCCTTCAACGGCAGCATCTTCTGCGACGGCGGCGGCCATGTGATCGCGCTCCAGGTCCATTTGCTCATCGAAGGTGGAGTGCTCGGCCGCGTTCAGCAATTCCTTGATGCGCGAGAGCGCGCTGGTCGGGGCCGTCGCCAACCGGTCTGCAATCGCCGTAGCGCCTGCCATCGCTTCGCCCGGTTCACTGAGCCGGTTCAGCGCGCCAAGCTGGTACAGGCGTTGTGCATCGATGGGTTCAGCAAACAGGCACAGTTCATTGACCAGAGATCTTGGCAGCATGTTCATCAGCCGATGGGTTATGCCACCGTCCGGGGTCAGGCCAACCCGGACATAGGAAACTGTGAATTTCGCCTCGGTGCTCGCCACGACAAAATCGCAGGCATAGGCCAGCGACACGCCGGCGCCAGCTGCACCGCCCTCAACCGCCGCGATCACCGGTTTGGGGCACGACCTGAACTGGCGAACGATGTCATGCAGGTTTTCGACATGGCGCTTGCGCTCCTCGAGCGGTTCAAAGCGGCGGTTCCTGATCCGGTTGAGATCACCACCTGCGCAGAAGAACGATCCTGCACCGGTGAATATGACTGATTTAACTCGATCAGCTTCCGCGGCCAGGACCAGCGCTTCGGAAATGACGTCATACAGTTCCAGGGTGATCGCATTACGGTTGGCAATGTTGGCATTGTAGATGACCAGCCGGTCGCCAAGGTCGTCGAAGTATGCGGTTTTTTCACT
The DNA here is from genome assembly GCA_051010195.1 of Anderseniella sp. Lineage (GTDB taxonomy): Bacteria > Pseudomonadota > Alphaproteobacteria > Rhizobiales > Aestuariivirgaceae > Anderseniella. The sequence goes on from JBPCVV010000186.1 coordinate 7,641, forward strand.
GGTCACGGCCTGAACCTCGAGTTTGGGAGAACGCGATGAAACGCTCCAGATGATGGTCGGTGTCGCCGAATTCATGGTCAACTATGACCAGGCGGCGGGCATAGTGGGCGAGCGCATATTCCTGCGTCATGCCGATGCCGCCATGCATCTGGATGCATTCTTCCGCCACCAGCCGCCCTACCCGGCCGACCAGGTTCTTTGTTGCACTGGCATGGCGCTCGCGCTCCTCGCGAGGTTTGTCCAGCGCCGCAGCCAGGTTGAGAACCGCAGAGCGTGCCTGTTCAATCTCGATCAGCATGTCCGCCATGCGGTGCTGCAAGACCTGAAACTTTCCGATAGGACGGCCAAACTGCGTGCGTGTTTTCAGATACTCTATGGTGAGTTGCTTGGCCGTTTCCATGGCCCCCAGGGCTTCCGCCGATACAGCAGCAATAGCCTTGCACTGGCGCGCCTCGATTGCCGCGAACGCCTCTCCCGGTGACCCCAGCAAGGCGTCTCCGGGCAGTTTCAGATCGTGCAATTCCATCTCGCTTGCGCAGCCGCCATCGATCCTCTGATACCCCCGTGCAGCCAGGCCGGCTGCGTCAGCCGGCACCAGAAACAGCGAAATGCCGTGTTCTGCATCCTCCGCGTCGGCAGTGCGCGCACTCACTACCAGTGTCTGTGCAGCGTCGCCATTCGAGACCACCGATTTGCAGCCGTTCAAAACAAATCCGGAACCTTGCGGTATGGCAGTCGTTGTGACGCGTGACATGTCATACCGGCTGCCAGGCTCGGCATGAGCGAAGGCAAGTTGATGGTTGCCGGAAATCATCTGTTCCAGAAGTGCGAGCTGGTCCGCCGTTCCCAGGTCGGCGATCAACCCGCCAGCGAGAACTGCATTTTCGAGCAGCGGTTCGACGACACCTGCGCGCCCGATTTCCTCAAACACCGTCACGATGTCATAGCCGTGGCCGCCCAATCCACCGACTTGTTCGCCGAACAATGCGTGCACAACACCCAGTTCGGCCAGCTGCGACCAGATATTCATCGACATGCCATGATCTGCAGCCAGGGACGCATTGCGCTGTTCGTCCGAATACACATCTGACAGGAACCGGCGCAGCGTGTCGCGCAACATGGTACGCTCTTCGGTTTCTCCGAAGCTGGTTTGGTCCGGTGCACTCACAGGTCAAGAACCTGCTTTGCTATGATGGTTCTCTGCACCTCGTTGGACCCGCCGTAAATCGTCAGTTTGCGATTGTTGAAATACTGGGCAGCGACCGGTGCCGCGTAGTCGGGCCCGACTGCCTGCATGTTGGCCCCCTCATCCAGCGCCTCGGAAACAAACGGGATCGCATATGGGCCGACAGCGCGCCTGGTCAGGTCATTGATCTGCTGACGCAACTCTGTGCCCTTGATTTTCAACATGGAACTCTCAACACCAGGGGCCTGCCCGGCCGCGACTTTTGCGATAACACGCAGGTTGGTGGTCTCCATGGCCATCAGGTCGATTTCAATCTGCGCCAAACGGGCTGCAAAATGCGGGTTCGCCACCAGGGGTTTGCCGCCCGACATTTCCTGCGCGGCAATACGCTTGACCGCATCAAGCCCGGCCTTGGCAAAGCCGGTGCCTGCAATATTCGTGCGCTCGTGAGTCAAAAGATACTTGGCATAAGTCCAGCCCTGGTTTTCCTCACCAACGAGATTCTCAAGCGGCACGCGCACATCATCGAAGAAAACTTCATTGACTTCCGGCTCTCCGTCCAGAAGCCGGATCGGTCTGATGTCCACACCGGGGCTGGCCATGTCGATCAGCAGGAAAGAAATGCCAGCCTGCGGCTTGGCCTCGGTGTCGGTGCGCACCAGGCAGAAAATCCAGTTGGCGTGCTGACCCAGCGTGGTCCAGGTTTTCTGGCCATTGACCACATAATGGTCGCCATCACGCACCGCCCTGGTTTTCAATGATGCCAGATCTGAGCCGGCCCCCGGCTCAGAGTATCCCTGGCACCACCAGTCATCACCGTTCAGGATGCGCGGCAGAAACCTGTCGCGCTGAGCCTGGGAGCCGAATTTCTGCAACACCGGACCCAGCATCATCAGGCCGAATGGGACAATTCGCGGTGCATGGGCGGCACACATCTCGTCTTCAAAGATGAAACGCTGATGCGCGGTCCATCCAGTGCCGCCGAATTCCTCCGGCCAGTTGACGGCAAGCCAGCCCTTTCCATTCAGGATCGCATGCCACTCCTCGTAGTCGGCCTTGGTCATGCGCAGACCGGAGCGCACCTTGTTACTGATGCGGGCGGGGAGTTTTTCTCTGATAAACTTGCGCACTTCGTCGCGGAATTCGCCCAGATCGGCCTGTGCCGGCATTACACTACCTTTCGCGAGGTGTTGCGGCACGTCTGGCGCACGCCGCGCAACTCAACTGTTAACTTGCTCAATGTAAAACCCGCCTCATCTGCGAGCGACTGCAACCTGCCGGCAGCGCTATCGTCGCTGCTTTCAGATACCTGACCACACTCGCGACAGATTGTGAATGCCAAGTTGTCACGATCATCGCAGTTGGAATGGCGACAGGCAACAAATGCATTGCGGCTTTCCAGTCTGTGGACCGTTCCGAACTCAATCAACCGATCGGGAACGCGTGTTCCACCAAGTCGCCCTATCGGTCCGCATCTTCAGGTGGCAACACAACATCCAGCGCCACGCTGCCTTTCACCAGGATGGATTTGATCACGATGTAGCTGAAGTATTTGTCGACACCGATGTTTCGCTCCAGGATGTTCTCGATAATCTCCTGATAGTGTGCCACGCTCCGGGCCACGAATTTCACCAGATAATCGTAACCGCCGCTGACCAGGTGACACTCCTGCACAGCGTCATAACGCCGGATCTCCGCTTCGAACTTGATGAAATCCTCGCGTCGGTGATCGTTAAGTGTAACTTCGGTAAACACGGTGATGTAGTCGCCCAGCTTGGCCAGGTTGATCTGTGCCTTGTAGCTGGTGATGTAACCGGCTTTTTCCAGGCGCTTTACACGTTGCAGGCACGGACTTGGAGACAATCCGACAGCATCCGCCAGATTGACATTGGTGAGTTTCCCGTTCTGCTGAAGCCTGGCCAGAATATTAATGTCAATCCGGTCGAGCTTTACCGCACCTGTCATCCAGCATCACTCCATTTCATGCTCTCAACGCTTCCTGATGTGCTTTCACCAGGTCGGCCATGCTATTGACGCGAAAATTGTATTTCGGCATGTCGCCAGGGTTCATCGTCGCACCGAAACCGTCCTGGTCAAAGCGCCTGTAGATCCAGCAGGACGCAAGCCCGTGCCGGTTAGCCGGGCCGTGATCATGGAACATGCTCTCAGCCGTATGCAGGATTTCCCCCTTCTCAACGCCAAGTGTCTCCAACTTGTCGAGCATGTACTCGAAATTTCGGTCAGACGGTTTGTAGGAGCCGACATCCTCGGCGCTATAGATGGCATCAAATTCGATATCCAGGCGCGCATTGCTGGCGGCGAAGCTCTCATTGTCGACATTCGACAGGATGACGAGCTTGAAATGCTTTTTGAGATATTTGAGAGCACCGACACTATCGGAGAAAGCCGGCCAGTCTTTCACGGATCGGCCGTAGGCAGCACATTCCTCAGGCGTTGCGGCGATGCCCCACTCTTCCGCCAGGCGCTTGTAGACGATCGGCAGCAACTCGCAATACCGCTTTGCCGGTGTCCAGGACTGCTGCGAGGATTCATGGCGGGCATGGGCCTCCAGAATATCATCGCGTGTAAGGTCACGCTCAACACGGGACGTGAGTGGCTTCAGCCCTTCGACCATGCCGGTTTCCCAGTCGATCAGCGTTCCATAGCAGTCAAAAGTCAGCGCCTTGAAGTCGGTGAGTTTCATTGCGTTATCCCTGGTGTCCAAGTTGAACCAGCGCTCAACGCGGCCGGTCTGAATACGCTTCATTTTGCAGAATATTATAGCGCGTAAAACTTGAAAATACCGGTCTGGCCAACCTGATGTATCAAACTGGCCGATGTGACAGCATAAAATGCTGCAGCAATCGGTCAACCAGCCGCGGTTACCAGTTCTCCGACACCAACGTAATCGGTCTTGCCGGTGCCCAGCACCGGGACCGATTTCACGGTCATGATGGTTTTCGGCACCATCAACTCACCTAGCCCGTGCTTCTTGCAGTGGCTTTGCAGCGCGTCGCGCTTTGCCTTGGCGTTGTCTGTGACCAGCACAAGCTGCTCGCCCTTGCGGGCATCGGGAATGGAGACCACCGCATGCATGTTGTCCGGCCACAGGCTACTGGCCTGGGCTTCAACCGCAGTCAGGCTGACCATCTCGCCTGCGATCTTGGCAAACCGTTTGGCACGACCAAGTATGGTGATGAAGCCGTGCTCATCGACATTGACTATGTCACCGGTGTCGTAGGTCTGATCATCGGTCTTTTCCAGCACGCCCGGGTTTTCAGCACGCAGATAACCCAGCATGACATTGGGTCCCTTGACGACAAGCCTGCCGCCGTCCTCGATTCCGGGAACAGGTTGCAGTTCGTGTGAAATGCCCGGCAGGAAACGACCGACGGAGCCTGCCTTGAAATGCTGTGCCGTATTGGTCGAGATGCCCGGTGATGTTTCGGTGGCGCCATAGCCTTCGAAGATACGGATGCCGAACTTTTCGCTCCATACCTTGCGGGTCTCGTCCTTGACCTTTTCAGCGCCGGCGAACGCATAGCGTACCGAATAGAAGTCATATGGATCAGACGAGCGGGCGTAGCCTGCCAGGAATGTGTCGGTACCGAACATGATGGTGGCATTGGCACTGTAGACCAGCGCCGGCACAATCCGGTAGTGCAACGGTGACGGGTACAGGAACGTCCTGACCCCGGCGAGAACCGGCAGCAGCGTACCGCCGGTAAGCCCGAACGAATGAAACACCGGCAGTGCGTTGAACACGATATCGCGTGGGTTGAAATCCACCCGAGCCCCGAGCTGGTAGCAGTTCGCCAGCAGGTTGGCGTGGCTGAGCACAACGCCCTTCGGTGTGCCTTCGGAACCGGATGTAAACAGGACGACAGCCGGATCATCCGGTGAGATCGAAAGCCTGGAATGCGACATGCCGGCGAAAGGTGCAGTGATTAGTGCCAATGCCTTGTCCCAGCCGTTGATGGCGGCCTTGATGTCCTCCAGGTAGACCACCGCGACGGTTTTCTCAAACGTAGCGACCGTGTCTTCCATCTTTGCTGCCTCGATGAATTTTCGCGAGGTGATGACAGTCTTGATGTCTGCCGCGGTGATGGCCGCTTGCATGTTTGCCAGACCGGTAGAGAAGTTCAGCATGGCCGGCACGCAGCCTTGCGACTGCAGTGCGAAGAAGGTCACCACCGCACCGATCGAGTTCGGCACCATCAAGGCTACACGTTCGCCCCTACCGCAATAGGCGGTCAGCTTGCGGCCCATGATGCGCGCGCCCAGCACCAGCTTTGCGTATCCGAGCGGCTTGCGCTCCATGTCTTCCAGTATCGCATGCCTGCCGCCATGTACGGACCTGGCTTCCAGCAATGCGTCGAACAATGACCGGCGGCGGTCGCAGGTTTCGAAAATCATGCCGCTCATGACATCATACAATTGCTGACCTACATGACGGCGGCGGCTCTTGCCGACCAGCCCCTCCTTCACGGTGAGTTTACGAGGCGGCATCACGGTTAGTGTGATCTTCGGGAACCACCGGGTGCGCAGGGTTCCTTTCAGCAACGAGAACAACGTGTACTGGGCACCATCGATGCGCACCGGCACCAGATCCGCATCGGCCTGGTCGGCAATCATTGCCGGACCCTCGAACACCTTCATCAGGGCACCGGTTACGGTGATGCGTCCTTCCGGGAATATGACACAATGCTTGTCCTGCCTGACCTCACGTACCAACGCCTTGGCGGCCATCGGATTGGTCGGATCCATCGGGAAGGCTTCGACCAGCCTCAGGAACGGTTTAACCCACCAGGCTTCGGCAATGTGTGTGTTGATGGCGAACAGCGGCTTGACCGGCAGGAACGCGGCCAGCAGGACAGGATCCAGGAACGACACGTGGTTCACAACGATGACAGCGCGCTTGCCGACCTTTTCGTAATTTTCCAGACCTTTCACCTCGACCCGGTAGAACAGCTTCAGAGTGGCGATCAGAGCCGTCTTTATCAGTTGATCCGGCAGCAACACACATACATAGATCGCGACAATGAAATTGACCGCGGCGATACCTAACAGCACCACCGGGATGCTCATTCCCGCTCCGATCAGCGCGGCCACCACACCTGCTCCGGCGGTCATGAAGAAAGCGTTGACGATATTGTTTGCAGCTATGGTTCGCGACCGGTCCCTGTCTTCGGACCGTGCCTGCAGAATTGCATATAGCGGCACGATGAAAATACCACCGCACAATGCCACGCCGATCAGGTCCAGCATCATGCGCAGGTTGGTCCAGTCAGACAGGAAGGTCAGCCCGCCAACCAGCTCACCGTTTGCCAGCGGTTGGTAGTTCATCAAAGCGAACGAAAAATCTGCGATAAAAACTGTGATGCCGAGGGCACCGAACGGCGCATGGATCGCCGTCACCTGGCCTTTCAGCAGGCGGTTGCACAACATGGACCCGATGGCGATGCCAACCGTGAACAGGACCAGGAACAGGGTGACAACTGTTTCGTCGCCCTTCAACAGGTCGCTGGCAATGGCCGGGAACAGGGACAGCAATGTTGCGCCGACCAGCCAAAACCAGGAAATGCCGAGGATGGTCAGACGCGAAAACCTGACTGCCGCCGCCCTGGACACCATACGCCAGCTTTCGGCAACGACATTCCAGGTGATCCTCAGGTCAGGGGCCGCAGCAGGCGCATCCGGTATGAAGCGGCTTGCCGCATAACCAAGTCCGGCCAGAACCAGAACCAGCCCGGAAACAATCGCGATGCCGTAAGTTGTCAAAATCAACAGGCCGCCGGCAATGGTGCCGGCAAGAATGGCCAGGAAGGTACCGGCCTCAATCAGCGAGTTGGCGCCGATCAACTGGCGTTCCTCAAGGTGCACCGGCAGAATGGAGTACTTCAGCGGGCCGAAAAATGCCGATTGCGTACCCATGAGAAACAGCACGGTGAATAGGAACCACACATCACCGGAAACCAGCGCCATGGTGCCAAGTGTCATGATACCGATTTCGGCCATCTTGATCTGCCGGATCAGACCTGCCTTGTCGAACTTGTCGGCGATCTGGCCAGCGGTCGCGGAAAACAGAAAGAACGGCAGTATGAAGATGCCGCCGGCAGCAGTTGCCATCACGGCTGAATTCAGACCGGCTTCGGCGGCGATGCGGTAAACCAGCAGAATGATGAGCGCGTTCTTGAACACATTGTCATTCAGCGCGCCCAATGCCTGGGTCACAAACAAAGGCAGGAAACGTTTCGACTTCAGCAGGTCGAACTGCGAGTTATCCATCGGGGTGGCTCCTCTGCGGCTTGAAGCGACCTGACTTTAGGAAATTCAGTACCGGCAGCTCAATCTCCCGCGACCTTGCGACAAATCCATGAAGACCGGGTAAAATCATGAAATCCGCGGCTCCTCTCAGGCGGGTTTCGGCAATGG
>JBPCVV010000187.1:0-4946 GCA_051010195.1 Anderseniella sp.
CGAAGTTGATCGACGCATTGTGCCATTCGGCGTTCATGGTTGAACAGCCGTCTTCCGGGATCACCATGTTGTATCCCTTGTCGGCACCGGTGCGGGCCGTGTGTTCGATGGACATGTTGGTCCATGCGCCGGTTTCGATGATGGTGTCGCGGCCTGTCGCCTTCAGTATGGTTTCCAGGTTGGTACCTTCCCAGGCGCTCATCCGGCACTTGGTCACCACGTGATCACCGGCCTGCGGCTCAAGCCCTGTAACCGGTGCCACGCCCCAGGTGCCGCGCACCAGTGCATTGGCGTCACGCAATCCCTCAAACAGCGGCGCATTCATGGTGACGCCCGGCGCGCCCGGCTCGACGATGAACCAGACATGGATGACCGGGACGCCAGCTGTCCGGCAGGCGTCCGCCAGCCGCCTGATATTATCGATATTGTTCTGCTGTTTGCAGTGTCCAGGCGCGCCTGAGTCAGCAAATGCCCCGCCGTCGATGACAACATCGTTTTGCATGTCCTGAATGATCAGCGCGCATTTGAACGGTTGCAGGTGCAGTCCGTTGCTGGTCGCCGGCGGCGCAGTCTGTGCTTGCGCAGGGGCTGAAGCAGCAGGTGGTGAGGCAGGCGATGACGCAGCCCCTGCTCCCACCTTCATGAATGGCTCATTGCGCGGGCCGATCCGGGTTTCGACGGAGTACAGTGAATGGGTGGCGCAGATGAACAGCGTGCGCCAGTTTTCACCTCCCCAGTGTATATTGGCAACCAGTTCCGGCACCTGCACCTTGCCGATCAGCATGCCCTGCGGGTTATAGACCCAGATACCGGCCGGTGCCGTCACCCAGACATTACCGTGCATGTCGCACTTCATGCCGTCCGGCACGCCCGGCTTCGCACTGTCCTGGATGCCCGACGCAAACAAGCGGCCATTGGTGAGTGTGCCGCTGGCGGTGACATCATAAACGCGAATGTTCGCCTGCACCGTGTCGTTGATGTAGAGCAGCTTTTCATCCGGCGAGAAGCACAGGCCATTGGGCTGCGAGAATGTATAACGGTCCACGACCAGTTCAGGCTCGGCGCCCGTCGCCGCGCCGGCGGCAATCTTGTAGACCCCCTGGAATCCGAGCTGCACTTCGCGCTCGACCCCGAAGCCCGGCATGCGGCCGTAGGTCGGATCGGAAAACCAGATCGACCCATCCGACTTCACCACAAGGTCGTTGGGGCTGTTCAGTTCGCGGCCTTCATAATGGCTGGCCAGCACCTGGCGGCTGCCGTCGGCGCGAAACTTCGCAACCGACGAGGTGGCGTGCTCACAGACCAGCAGGTTGAGGTCGCCGTCATAGGTCATGCCGTTGCCCTTGTTGGACGGATGCATCACCTCCCTGACGCCATGACTGTCCCACCGCCGGCGCTTGTCATCGGGCATGTCGGAGAACAAAAGGTACTGTTCCGCCGGGTGCCAGATCGGGCCTTCGGTGAAATTGAACCCTGTGCCCAGTTGCAGAACCGGGGCATGCTCGTCGATCAGGTCGCGAAACGACGGATCAAGCGCTTCTTGTGCCATGACAGGTTTCTCCTCTGGCTGCGTCAGCGTTTACATTGGGAACCAGTCGCGGTTGGCAACGGTTTCGGTGATCGGGCCCGGGACACTCATGCCAAGCCTGCCGACGACCTGCTGGTGTTCGATCTTGGCCGGGCGGTCATGCACCGGCAGCAGGAAGGTATAGTTGGTCAAGAGTTTTTTGATGGCCCCTTTTTCGGCCCGTTTGGACTCCGAATGATTACCGGTCACGCGCGGCTCCATCCAGTTGTTGGTGTTGACATGATTGACGACCTGATCGTTAAAATCATAGATCACGTCACCACAGATGCAGGCTAGGCCTTCCGCCGTCTCGACGATCACGTTCATCGACCCTTCGGTATGGGCACCGGCAGCCTCGCACCACACGCCGGGAATAATTTCCTCAGCACCGGTGATCTCAAGGTCAAGGAAACGCATGGCCTCAGGTTCGTAAATCCGGTCAACCAGGTGCTTGATGTCCGGCTTGGGATACTGCGGATACATGATACCAGACACCGAGAACTCCATCTCGCGGCGGTTTATCACCACGGTGGTGTTCATGTTGAAATGGTCATCCTTGCCGGCGTGGTCAATGTGCAAGTGGGTGTGCAGTACGTAGCGCACATCGCCCAATTTCACCCCATGCTTGGCCAGCTGGTTTTCAATCATGTTGTCGTGGAACTGCAGGCCACGCATACCGAGTGATTCCATGATCGCGTTATCGCGATACCCGGTGTCGACCAGAATCGGATACCTGCCGCCGAGGATCAGGAAGCCGTATACCGGCACCCGGCGAATGCGGCCACATTCATGCCCCAGCACCAGGAAGCTGGTCTCCAGTTCGATATCGCCGTAATCGAGAATCTTGATTTCAAGTGCCATTTTTACAGTTCTCCCTTCGTGGCTTTGACCGGTTCGCGGCCTGTTCTTGTGTTCTTCCGGGGCCTGGGCCCCGGTCGCTTAGAGCTGGTAGACCCGCTGTGCGGTGTCATGAAAAATTGCTTTTTGATCTGCCTTGGACAGTCCCGAAGCTGCCTTTTTGAATGCGCTCACCAGGTCTGCATAACTGGTCCACAGTTTCTCGATCGGATAGTTGGAGCCGAACAGGCAGCGCTCGGCCCCGAATATCTCGACCGTGTCGGTGAGTATCGTCTTGATGTGATCGGCATCGTTACGGTGGATGAAGGTGCCGAACGCTGACAGTTTCGACACCACGTTGGGCTTGTTTGCCAGTCGCTTCATACCGTTGCGCCAAGCCTCGACACCTTTGTCTGACAGATCTTCCAGCATGCCGGCGTGTTGCAGCACAAAGGTCACATCCGGGCAGGCTTTCGCCAGCGAGGCTGCGTCCTTCATCTGGCCGGTGAACACCTGCAGGTCGAATGACCAGCCATAGTCGGCCAGCTTTGCAATATTGTTCTGCACCTTCGGGTCTGCCGGTAGGTCGGGCCGCGAGGCAAACCGGTACATCGGCTCCTCGTGCCAGTGAAACTGCTGCCGGATACCGCGCATCAGCGGATTGACCTTCAGCTTCTCAAGCTGCGGGCGCACATCGTCACCGGTGAAATCCGCATAGCCGACGATGGCGTGCGGCCAGCCGGATTTATTCGCCACCGACTGCACCCATGCCGCCTCGTCGGCTGCCCAGTTCGGCGCCCAGTTGGCCTGCACATAGACCGATTTCGTGATGCCGGACCCCTTGATGTCACCGAGGAATTCTTCAATGAGGTAATCCCGCATGATCGCCTTGTAGGGGCCGAAGATGCGCGGCTGTTCGGGACCCAGCAGCCACGGCAGGTCAGCTTGCCGCCAGATATGATGATGGGCGTCGATGATGCTCATCTAGGCGGCCTCCTGTCTGAGCGACAGCACCCGTTCGCACAGCGCGCTCACGGAACTGCCGTCTGCAATGGAATCCAGGTACGGCATGATGGCCTGCATGGCCGCCGTTTCCGGTCGGTAGCCGGCATCACCGGCGAGCGGCGTCAGCCAGATCAGCTTCCATGACAGCCGCGACAGTTTTTCAACCGCACCGACCAGCGTGGCGTGATCGCCGCGCTCCAGCCCGTCCGACAGGGTCAGCACTGCAGCGCCGCGGGTGAACCCGGCAAAGCGCGGAATGTCGAGAAATGCCTGCAGCGCATCGCCCAGCCGGGTGCCACCATCCCAGTCGGCGACAATGCCGGAGACCAGGTTGAGCGCCTGCGCCCGGTTGCGCACTTTCATGGCCCGGGTAATCCGCGTCAGCCTGGTGCCAAGTGTGAAAATCTCGATACGCTGCCCGGCCTGTGCCAGCGCATGGGCAAAGCGCAGATAGCTGTCGGTCTGATCCTTCATCGAACCGGACACGTCGATCAGCAACACGATCCGGCGCTGGCGCAACTTGCGCCGCAGCTTGGGCAGCTCGATAACCTCGCCGTCGCGCTGCACCGCCTGGCGGAACACCTTGCGCATGTTCCAGCCATCGCCCTTGCTGGCCGCGGCCCGCCGGTAGGATTTGCGCACTGGCAACCGTTCCCGCGCTATCCTGCGGAACCGCCTCAGCGCTTCGATATCATCGGCACCGGCGAACTGGCGCGTCGACAGGATCTCGTTGCCGGTGGCCTCACCGCCTGCTTCATTAAGCTCATCGGGTTCCGGCGGCTCGCTGTCGCCCGGCGCTTCCTCGCCAACGAGCATGTCATCCTCATCAGGTCCGGATGCCGGCACCGGGATCGACTGGCCGAGAAACTTCATGCGGAACAGCGCATCAAACTCAGGCCGGCGTTCCGGCGGCGGCGCAAACATGGCCCGGCCCGCCAGCAACAAGTCGTTCATGTCACGGGGGCCCAGCAGGCCGACCGCCTCGATGAAGCCCATCGTCTGTTCCGGCGCCACGGAAAACCCGTTCTCCCGCAACAGGGACGCAAACTCGACAAACGGCTCGGCCGCACGCGGCAATGGCTGCGTCATGCTCATGCCGCCGTCCCCGTAACCAGCTGGTCGAGCCGGTCATGCACGAAGGTGAGGTCATCCTGGTCTTTCAGCGCCACCCCGATGGCGCGTTTAAACGCATCCGGCCACTGCGCACCTTGTGACTGCAGCAGTGTTGCGGCTTCCGCCCACTCGACCGTCTCGGCAATGCCGGGTGGCTTGGTCAGCGGTTCAGCCCGCAGTCGGCCCACGGCCGCCACGACCCGGTCAGCGGTATCACGCGCCACCGAGCTTGCCCTCATCATCACGATTTCAGCTTCACGCAATGCATCCGGATACTCGATCCAGTGGTACACGCAGCGTCGCCTGAGCGCTTCATGCAGTTCGCGTGTCCGGTTGGAGGTCAGCACCACCACCGGACGCTGGTCGGCCCGCACCGTGCCGCGTTCGGGGATTGAGATCTGGAAGTCCGACAGGAACTCCAGCA
>JBPCVV010000188.1:0-2720 GCA_051010195.1 Anderseniella sp.
ACCGACAGCAAACCGCCAGCCTTCGCCGCAATGGCATCCAGCCAGGGTCTACGGTCGTTGTCGTCAAGCGGGATACCCGCCGACATTTTTTTCTTGTTGCTATCGGGATGCAGTTCGTCCCCTTCGACAAAGGCCGCATCAAGCCGGGCCGCCAGCTTCCGCCCGATTGTCGTCTTGCCGCATCCGCATACGCCCATCACCACAACGATCATGTATCGGCCTCATGCCAGGGGCCGTGAAACACCTCGCCGGTCTCTCTGTGCTTGAGGCCGTGTGCACCGAAACGGTCGCGCTGCAACTGCACGAGGGCTGTCGGCAACTGATCAGCCGAACAGGAATCCAGATAGGCCAGGCTGGCAGACATAACCGGCACTGGCACGGCTGCTGCCGACGCTGCGGCCACAGACAGGCGCAATCCGCCGGAATGCTCTGATGCTGTATCAAACAGGGCGGCGGGATCGGCGAACTTGTCGAGCATGGCCATGCGCAGGATCGAACCTTGCCGCCACACCCGCGCCGCCTCTGCCAATTGTATTTTCCAGTCATACTCGCGGCTCGCCACCGTCAGCAGGTGCGCGCCCTGCGCCAGTGCCAGCGCCACGGCACACATCAGTGCGTCATGAACGGCCTCAGCCGTGATCACGGTATCTGCTTCCGGCCTCACTTGCGGCAGAACCCGCAACACTTCATGCGACGACACCTGCCGCATGGTGACAGCCGCCATGATGGACGGCACCGGGATACCGAGGTTTAGCGCTTCGCTGATACACCACCCGCCGGTGCCCTTCTGCCCGGCCGCATCATCCACCATGTCGACCAGCAACGTTCCAGATTCTGCATCAGTGGCTCTAAGCACCTCGCCGGAAATCTCCATCAGGTATCCGGCCAGGGCACCTCCTGACCAGATGTCCAGCTGCCGGCCGGCGGCAAAGCTGGTCAGTCCGGCCAGTTCAAGCAGTTGCCAGCTTTCGGCAATCGCCTGCATGATGGCGTACTCGATCCCGTTGTGCACCATCTTGACGAAATGCCCGGCACCGCCTTCCCCGAACCAACCCAGGCACGGACTGCCATCGTGGCGGGCTGCCACATTGGCAAGCAGCGGTTCCAGCGCGATGCGCAGTTCACCGGCACACCCTAACATCATGGAGGGGCCCGCCCGCGCGCCTTCCGCACCACCGGACACGCCAAGACCGGCAAAATGAACTCCCAGCTTGCGGCATGCCAGGACATTGGTCTCGGTGTCCAGGTAGTTTGAATTGCCGCCATCAATGATGATGTCGCCCTTTTCCAGCAATCCGGTCAGCTGCGTTGTCAACTCGACAACCGGTTTGCCCGACTTGACCATCAGCAGCACGATGCTGGGTACCGGCAGGCTGTTGACCAGCGCTTCCAGGGTGTCGCAAACCTCAATCCCCTCGACGCTCCAGTCGCGCGCCTGCGGCCACGGGTCCCAGACCACGCATTGATTTCCGGCATCCCGGAAATTCATCGCAAGATTGCGGCCCATGACGCCCAGGCCGATGATCGCCAGTTTCATGATGCAACCGCCTGCTTGACCGGGGTCGCGCGGTTTGACCCGCTGAGGAAGGCGGTGATGTGCCGCTCAAGTGCCTTGGCACAGGCGTCACTGTCCCTGGCTAGTGCAGCATCAAGTATCGCCTTGTGTTCTTCAATGATGCGCAAGCCCCTGAAACCCACCGCCCGGTATTCCAGCGCAACCACTTTTCTGAACTGGTCAAATGCCGCCTTGTGAAGCTTCGTGTGCAGGCGCGATCCGCACCCGGCAACCAGAGCTTCATGAAACTCCCAGTCACATTGCCGCCACAGCTCGTAACTGGTTGCCGAACCGGATTTCATCCTGAACTCGATATGCGCCAGGCGGTGATGGGCCGCGACCAGCGCGCTTTCCCAGTCCACGCCTCCCTTGGCGATGGATTGGCGTGCGCCATCGGTTTCCAGCAGTATGCGAAACCGCGCCACTTCTTCCAGTCCCTCGCCCGACACTCCCGCACTCAGCACACCGCCCTGGTCAAGGCTGGTTGACGCATGAGGATCCAGAATGACCGCGCCGCAGTTCACCCGCACATCGACCAGTCCGAAGACTTCCAGCGCCACGATGGCCTCGCGCACCGTGGCGCGCGAAATGTTGAATTGTCGGGCAAGCTTGTGTTCCGATGGCAGCCGGTCGCCAGGTTTCATGTCATTTTCTGCCACGAAAGTTGCTATTTTCCGCGCCACGGCTACATACAGCCGCTTTATCTCTGTACCCTGAGCAAGTGCCTGATATTGTTTGGATCGCTTCATATTGTCAGACAATTTCCGCTTATGCCAATTGTACGCATGCGCCGACCATGCCTGCAACAGCGCAAGACTAGTTGTGTTGCTCCTTGAAAGCAATTATCGAAAAACCATCAGATTGTCTGACAATTCTATATTGCCAGCCCCGGATATGCGCCGTATCGTTGAAGCCAAGAGGGAGCCGGGGCAACCGGTCAACTTCGGCGTTCAGGCATCAAAGATCTGAAATCACGCACAAACAAGATGGCTGCCATTAAGGCGGCCACATCAACGGAGGAAATACTTATGTTCATGAAGAGTGTACTTGCCGGCGTCGCCACGGCAGCCTTGCTGGCAACCGGCCTCAGTGCCACTGCCAGCGCAGCAGAAACCAAACTGCGCATCCAGACCCACTACGCGCCGGAAACGCCGTCCGGTAAGCT
>JBPCVV010000189.1:0-8166 GCA_051010195.1 Anderseniella sp.
TGCGTTCGCGCAACTGTTTGATGCGGCCCTTGAGGGAGGCCGTCTGCGAGGCAAACAGGCGCTCCTGGCCGGACAGCAGCTTGCCGATCACCGGTTCGCTGCGGCGCACTTCCAGCTCTTCGTCAAACACCAGCGTGTCATCACCATCGCGCTGAGCGCGCAGCCGGGCCGCCTTGGCAACCCACTCGGTCCGGATCGTGTCGATAATGGCCAGCTCGGCCCTGGTTTCGGTCGGATCAAGCCGGACAAGCAGATCACCCGCCTTCACCATGTCGCCATCGCGCACCTTGATCTCGGCGACAATACCGCCGTCGCGGTGCTGAACGCGCTTGGTATTGCCGTCCACGACCATGGATCCCGGCGCAATCACCGCACCGCGGATTTCAGTCAGCACGGACCATCCGACGACGCTGCCCATGATGGCGACGATGCCGGCAAACCCCGCTAGCTGATAGCGAAACATCGACTTCCGTGTGGTATCGCTCATGACTGCCCTCCCGTCGTATCAGAGACAATTGACAGGCTGCGGGTGGTCCGCATGCCAGTTGGCGCAATGCCAGTTGGCGCAGTGGCCGTTCTGGCAGGTGCTTTCGGCATCGTCGGGTCTGCCCTTCGCTTTTCTGTTCGGGCCGGACCGTTGTGCAGCACCTTCGCGAGCACTTCGTCCTTTGGCCCGAACGCAACCTGCTTGCCATCCTTGAGCATCAACAGTGTATCGATTGCCGCCAGCGCACTTGGCCGGTGCGCCACGACAATAACGGTTGCGCCGCGCTTGCGCGCGTTGGCTACGGCCTGCACAAGGGCAGCCTCGCCTTCAGCGTCAAGGTTGGCATTAGGTTCATCCATAATCAGAAGCGCGGGATCGCCGTACATGGCACGTGCCAGACCGATACGCTGTAACTGACCGGCTGACAACCGGTGTCCGCCGGCGCCGACCCGCGTGTTGTAACCCTCTGGCAGCTTGAGCACCATGTCATGCACTGCTGCCTGGCGCGCGGCAGCCACGATGTTCTGCGGTTCGGCTTCCGGCTCGAAGCGCGAAATGTTCTCCGCGACGGTGCCCTCGAACAGGTCGACATCCTGCGGCAGATAGCCCAGGTGCTTGCCAAGGCTGACCGCATCCCACTGGCGGACATCCGCACCGTCAAGGCGGACCTTGCCGCGCATGCGCGGCCAGGCGCCAACGATGGCGCGAGCCAGCGTGGATTTACCCGCCCCGGTCGGACCAATCACCCCGAGCCCTGTACCTGCCTCCACCTTGAATGACACATTGAATACAATCGGCTTGTCATTGTCGGGAACAAACGCACTGACACCTTCAACCTCCAGCGCCCCTTTCGGCGCCGGCAACGGCATCGGCTCTGCCGGCGCCGGTGTCTGCTTCATAAGTTCTGACAGTCGCGACCATGCCCGGCGAAACCCGAGATAGGGCTGCCAGTGCGCCACCGCCTGCTCAACCGGCGCCAGGGCCCGTGCCATGATGATGGAAGCGGCAATCATTGAGCCCGCGGAAATCTCCTGTTGCACGGCAAGCAGCGCCCCCAGGCCAAGTATGCCGGACTGGAACATCAGCCGCAGTGTGCGCGACATCGTGGAAATAAGGCCACCACGGTTGGACGCGGAAGTCTGCGCATCCAGCGCCGTGGACTGGACACTCTCCCAGCGGTGTCGCAGGACGTCGGACATCCCAAGCACGCTGGACACCTCTGCGTTGCGCAAGCTCTCGTCGGACATGACTTGGGCCTGGGCGACCGCCTTTTGCGCTTCTTCGGAGGGTTTTTTCATGATCCGGTTGTTGATCACCGCCAGTACCGACAGGATGACGATGGCAACAGTCGCCGCAATACCCAGCCAGGGATGCATCAGGTAGATCACGAACAGGTAGATCGGCGCCCATGGCATATCAAAGAAGGCAAACGGGCCGGGACTGGATACAAACTGGCGCACGGTCAGTAAATCAGAAATCGGCGCGTTGCGGACCTGGGGATTACCCCGGGTCGCATGAAAGCTCATCATGTCAAAGGCGCGCGCCCGCAGGCCCTCGTCGAGCTGACGCCCGATCTGCACCATGACGCGGCTGCGGATGAACTCCAGAAATCCGTACAGGATATACAGGGTGGCTGCCAACAGCACCAAAGCCATGAGCGTGGAAATGCTGCCACTGTTCAAGACCCGGTCATAGACCTGTAACATGAACAGCGGCCCGGTCAGCATCAGCAGATTGATGATAAAACTGAAGGCGCCGGTTGATACCAGTGCCTTTCTCCCGCTCTTCAGTGCAGCATAAATGTTCTGCGCATCATGCCCGTCGCCGTTCGCCATATTGCCCGCCATGCCCTTCAATTCCAAAAGACGGCGAGCACCACTGATCAGATGCATGCCGTCTTATGGATAGAACGCAAACATGGTTAATATCTGGTAAGAATCCGGCTGGGCGTTTCAGTTAATTTCCGGTCGCCCATAGCAAAACAAGTCCTGCGGCAGCAGCCAGCATGACCCATGTCCACAAACCCGACATGGACTTGACCTGCGGCGGGATGTTGTCACTGGCAGTGGATTTGGCCGTCTCGGCCATCTGCCCCGCACTCGATGCTGCCGACTGCGCTGCAGCTTTGGCATCACTTGCTGCTTCTTCTGCAACCTTGGCAGCGCTGGACGCAGTCTTGCTCGCCACCGCAGTTGTGGCACTGGCGGTAGAAACGGCAGCTTTACGGGCCGCAGCAGCAGTTTTGGAGGCTGCGGTGGCGGCCGATTTGGCCGGCGCTTTTGCTGCAGCCTTGGCCTTTGCTAGCGGTTTGGATTTTGCCGCAGGTTTAGCCGTGGCCTTGCTTGCCTTGGCCGCCGGTTTGGCGGCCGCCTTCTTCTCAACCGCTTTCTTGGCGGCCGGTTTTGCAGCTGCTTTCGTCACCTTCGCCGCCGGTTTCTTGGCAGCGGCTTTCTTCGCAGTTGGTTTCTTTGTCATGTCAGAGTTTTCTGCACCTTGGCTAACAATCTTGTTGAATTTCTTGAAAAAATCCGCCGCCATCTTCTTGGCAGTAGAATCAATGAGCCGGGAGCCGATCTGAGCAAGCTTCCCACCCACCTGAGCATCCACATCATATGACAATTTGGTGGCCGAGTCGCCAGTATCACTCAGCCTTACTGTCGCACCGCCTTTGGCAAAACCGGCAACGCCGCCCTTGCCTTCGCCGGATATCACGTAGCTGCGGGGCGGGTTCAGCTTAGACAGTTTCACATCCCCGATAAACGACGCCTTGACCGGGCCGACCTTGGCAGTCACCTTGGCCTCGAATTCCGTGTCTGACTTCTTTTTGACTTCCTGACACCCTGTAATGCTCTGCTTGAGAATTTCTGGGTCGTTCAGCGCGTCCCATACCACCTGGCGCGGTGCCGCAATGACTTCTTCACCGGTCATTTTCATGTCGTAAAACTCCTCCCAAAAAATGATATTGGCATTATGTGGCACGCCCGCAGCACAAGCGTCAACAACGCCTCCCATCATGCAGACGGGTCGCCTGCCTGCCACTTTGCCCTGGTGTCAGACCGAAAGCTTTCAAAGCGGTCCTCGTCAATCGCGGCCCTGATCCCGGACATCAGATGCTGGTAGTAAGCGACGTTCGCCCACGACACGATCATCATGCCCAGGATCTCTCCTGCCCGCACCAGGTGGTGCAGATAAGCGCGCGAATAATCCCGAAGCGCAGGGTGATCAATGGTCTCGTCCAGGGCGCGCTCATCCTCTGCGAACTTGGCGTTGCGCAGGTTCATTTTGCCGGTGCTGGTAAACGCCTGCCCGTGCCGGCCTGACCGAGTGGGCATCACGCAATCAAACATGTCGATACCGCGCGCCACACTCTCCAGAATATCCAGCGGCGTGCCAACGCCCATCAGGTAGCGTGATTTGTCCTTTGGCAAATGCGGCTGTGTCGCTTCGATGGTCGACAGCATCACTTCCTGGCCTTCACCAACCGCCAGGCCGCCGATCGCATAGCCGTGAAAGCCGATGTCGATAAGTCCCTTGGCCGACTGTTCCCGCAAACCTGCGTCCGCACCGCCCTGCACGATCCCGAAACATCCCCTGCCCGGTTGCTCGCCGAATGCCTCGCGCGATCGCTGCGCCCAGCGCAGCGACAGCTTCATGGCGCGCTCAGCCTCCTCATGGGTATGGGGAAACGCCACGCACTCATCCAGTTGCATATGGATCGTAGACCCCAGCAGGCGCTGTATCTCCATGGAGCGTTCCGGGCTCAGGGAATATTTTGATCCGTCTATGTGGGACTGGAAGGTGACGCCGTCCTCTGTAAGCTTGCGCAGCTGGGCCAACGACATCACCTGGAAGCCGCCTGAATCGGTCAGGATCGGCCCCCTCCAGCCGGTCATCTTGTGCAGGCCGCCCAGCCTGGCAACCCGTTCGGCACCGGGCCTCAGCATCAGGTGATAGACATTGCCGAGAATGATATCGGCACCCGCCTCGCGCACCTGATCCATGTAGAGCGCCTTTACGGTACCGGCGGTACCGACCGGCATGAAGGCGGGCGTACGGATGTCGCCGTGCAGGGTGTGCACAGTGCCGCGCCGCGCCAGGCCATCGGTCTTGTGCAGGGCAAATGAAAACGTGTCGGTCATGGTGAAGCAGGCCATAGCAGGCTTGAGTCGCCATAGGAATAGAAACGATAACCCTTGGTGATTGCATGGCCATAGGCGGCCTGCATGGTCTCTAGGCCGCAAAACGCGCTGACCAGCATGAACAGGGTCGAGCGCGGCAGGTGAAAGTTGGTCATCAGTCCGTCCACCGCGGCAAATCGGTAGCCCGGCGTGATGAAAATGTCTGTCGCCCCGGACCAGGCCCGCACCCTGCCATCCTTGCCGGCTGCACTTTCCAGCAGGCGCAAGGCCGTCGTGCCGATGGCAATGATGCGCCCGCCCGCAGCCCGCGCCGCCGTCAGACGTTTCGCCACGCCCGGATCCACTTCTCCCCATTCGGAATGCATCTTGTGATCGGCTGTGTCATCTGCCTTCACCGGAAGGAAGGTCCCGGCGCCCACGTGCAGGGTTACAAATTCGTGGGCTATGCCGCGCGCGGCGATGCGCTGCATCAGGTCACTGGTAAAATGCAGTGAAGCCGTGGGAGCGGCCACCGCACCGTCGCGGACGGCGAACATGGTCTGGTAGTCTTGCGTATCGCGTTCGTCGGTTGCCCGTTTCGAGGCAATATAGGGCGGCAGCGGCATGACGCCATGAGCCGCAATAGCTTGATCCAGTCCGGCACCGGCAACATTGAATGAAACTTCGATTTCACCACCGGCGTTCTTGGCCTGCACTGTTGCGGCGAAATCATCTGCAAATGTTATGCAGTCACCGACAGTCAGCTTGCGGCCCGGTTTTGCAAAAGCCAGCCAGGTCGCATCATCGGTTCTTTGATGCAGCGTGACTTCTATCGCCGGCTCGCTGTCGCCTCGACCGGTTCGCCGTCCGGTCAGCCGGGCGGGGATGACGCGCGTGTCATTGAACACCAGCACGTCACCAGGGTTCAGATGATTGACAAGACCGGAAACCAGGTCATCGGACAGACGCCCGTCGGGATGAACAATCAGCTGCCGGGCCGCATCGCGCGGGCTTACCGGCCGCAGGGCAATCAGGTCTGGCGGCAACTCGAAATCGAACAGATCAACTTTCATCCAGGTTGCCGCCAGCTGTTACCAGGTTATTCGGCGTCGGCCATGACCTGCATTTTCTCGATGCGATCCGGCTCCTGGACCGGTTCGCCGCGCTTGAACTGGTCGACATTCTCCATGCCTTCAACAACCTCGCCCCACACGGTGTACTGGCCATCGAGGAAGCCGCAGTCTCCGAAGCACAGGAAGAACTGGGAGTTGGCGGAATCCGGCATGCTGGAGCGCGCCATGGATGCGGTGCCGCGTTTATGGGGTTCGCTGGAAAATTCAGCCTTGAGGTTCGGTTTTTCAGACCCGCCCGTGCCGGTGCCGGTCGGATCACCGCCCTGGGCCATGAAACCATCGATGACACGGTGAAACGGCGTTCCGTCATAGAACCCCTCGCGGGCCAGTTCCTTGATGTGGGCCACATGGCCAGGCGCCAGGTCCGGGCGCATCTTGATCACGACGCGTCCCTGGGTTGAGTCCATGATGAGTGTGTTTTCTGGATCTAGATCGGCCACAAGGCTCTCCTTCTTTGCGTCCATGAATGAAACGGGATTGGTGTCACCACCGGTTACCTGACGCTCATCTTCAGTATCTTGTCAGGATTTGCCGGTGGTTCGCCCTTGTTGATCTGGTCGACGCATTCCATGCCGGAGGCAACCTGCCCCCACACGGTGTATTGGCCGTTCAGGAAGTCGCCGGGGGCGAACATGATGAAAAACTGCGAGTTGGCACTGTTGGGGCTGCTCGACCGTGCCATGCCGACGGTGCCGCGTTTGAACGGCTCTGCGGAGAACTCGGCTGGAATGTTCGATAGGTCCGACTTGCCGGTACCGGTGCCGGTCGGATCACCGGTCTGCGCCATGAAGCCGTCAATTACCCGGTGGAACACAATGCCGTCATAAAACCCTTTCGCGGCGAGTGTGCGGATCTGCGCCACGTGCTTGGGCGCAAGATCGGCCCTGAGATTAATCACGACCGGACCGCATTTCAGATCCATCACGATCTTGTCGGCCGCATGGGCAGATGAAAGGGTAAGGGTAATCGCCGCGCAAAATCCGGCCAGGGCCGCACCAAGTTCTTTTCTCAACATACATCTCCAGGGAATTGCTATTATTTGGTTTTCAGGACTTCGATGACGGCTGAATTAACCGCCTCGGGCACAAAGGTCGAAATGTCACCGCCCATTTTGGCGATCTGCTTGACCAGGGATGACGCAATCATTCTGGTTGCAGGGCTGGCCGCAAGAAACACCGTTTCAATATCCGGTGCGAGGCCGGCATTCATCTGTCCCATCTGCACTTCATAGTCAAAATCCGAGGCATCTCTAAGGCCCCTGATGATAATACCGGCACCGGCAGACCGCGCAGCATCCACGGCCAGCCCGTCAAAGGTTTCGATGCTTATTTCGCAACCCGTGGCATTGCTGACCGGGTCGCAGGCCTCGGCCAGAAGGCGCAACCGCAGCGGTGTTTCCAGAAACGGCGCCTTGCCGTGGTGAACCCCGACGCCAAGGACCAGCTTGTCCATGAACCGCGCAGCACGGGCAATCACGTCCAGATGTCCGAACGTGACAGGATCAAAACTGCCGGGGTAAAATCCGATGCGTGTCATGGTTGATGACACTTATAGCAACACGGGTTCAGTTTGAACCCATAAAGTTGCTATAAGAATTCAGTGACGTCTGGATTGAAATGAAGCGGTAAGAGCTGCGGCGAAGCTACACGACTGAACGAATGCCAACAGGAGGCCAATACCGATGGAAAACCCTTCAATAGTGTCGCATGTGTCGCTTGGAACCAATGATTTTGCCAAAGCCAAGGCGTTTTACACCGCCGTGCTGGAAACCATCGGCGCCGGCATCGTGATGGAACACCCAGATGCTGCGGCATTCGGCAAGAAATACCCCGAGTTCTGGGTTCAGGCGCCGTTTGACGGCAAGCCGGCAGCCGCCGCAAACGGTGTGCATTTCGGCTTCTGGGCCAACTCGAAGCAGGAAGTGCACGCGTTTTATGACGCGGCGTTGAAACATGGCGCCACTGATAACGGTGAGCCCGGCCCGCGCGAGGAGTATGGCGAGCCCTACTATGGCTGTTTCCTGCGCGATCTGGACGGCCACAAGATTGAGGCCGCGTTCTGGGACACGGAACTGGAAGCGAAACTAAGCGGCGGTTGCATCAGTTCGGGATGAACGGCAAGACGACGGCGGACTTGATGACTGCGAGCCCCACCTGGGTGTCGGCAAAATTGAGCAACCCTGACCTGACGCCGTGGCGCGGGCAGTTTGCATTAATCACAGTGACCGACGGGCCCGGGACGATGACAACCGCCGTGCAGGCGAGAACATAAGCAGCATAAAGCTCTATTGGGATTCCCGGCATGGTCATTGATACCTCTTTCAATTCGAACCTCCAGCAATCAACAGTTTTCAGCATTCATAAAGCCGGATAGAACGGCGCCCATGATGTCCCTGCCCCGCAACATGACCAATCGCCTCGCAGTGTTC
>JBPCVV010000190.1:0-2536 GCA_051010195.1 Anderseniella sp.
CATGTCCACACGGACAACTCGCTGGACGCCCGCGGGCTGGGCGTGAAGCTGGACGTGGAGGACGCGCTGCGCTTCGCCCGTGGCGAAGAAGTTGTTTCGACCCACGGCATCCCTTTCAAGCTTTCCCGGCCGCTCGACTGGATCGTGATCACCGATCATTCCGATGGCATGGGCGCGATGAAGGAAATTATCCGGGGCAATCCCGGCCTCCTGAAGGATGCGAAGGTGCGCGAATGGCACGAGCAGATCAGCCGGGGCGGCGACGACGCCTTTAAGGCAACTATGGATGTCATCATTTCATTTACAGAGGGCCGTACGCCCGAGGTCGTTCTTGATAAGACTTTCCAGCAGACCGTCTGGGACGACTATCTCGACACAGTCGAAGTCTACAATAGTCCTGGGACCTTCACCGCGCTGATCGGTTATGAATGGACGTCCACCGAGAAGGGTAACAACCTGCATCGCAATGTGATCTACCGGGACGGTCAGGTTCGTGCCCAGCAACTGGTGCCCTACACCACCGCCGAAAGCTTCAATCCGGAGGACCTCTGGACCTGGATGGAGACGTATCAGAAGGAGACCGGCGGGCGGGTGTTGGCTCTGGCGCACAATGGCAATCTCTCCAATGGGATCATGTTCCCGGTGGAGACCAATCCGGCCACGGGGCAGCCTCTGAGCGGTGACTACGCCGAGCGGCGTATCAAGTGGGAACCACTCTACGAGGCCACCCAGATCAAGGGCGATGGGGAGGCGCACCCGAAATTGTCGCCCGATGACGAGTTCGCCGACTACGGTACCTGGGACAAAGGCAACTTGAACCTTTCGGTGGCAAAGACCAACGACATGTTGCAGTACGAGTACGCCCGCGAGGCTCTCAAGAATGGACTCAAGTTGGAGGCCAAGCTCGGCACCAATCCGTATAAATTCGGCCTGGTGGGCTCCTCCGATACCCATACTGCGCTCGCAGCCATGGAGGAGGAGAACTACATCGGCAAGCACGCCGGCACCGAGCCGGAGCCGGACCGTATGCAGCACATCGTGATAAAGTTCGGCGAGAACTCAATCCTCGCCGGGGAAGAGGTAGCGTCCGGATACACGGGTGTGTGGGCTACCGAGAACACCCGCAAGGCGATCTGGGACGCCATGGCCCGCAAGGAGGTCTATGCAACCACCGGATCGCGCATGCTGGTGCGCTTCTTTGGCGGCTGGCACTACACCGAATCCGACGCCCTGAGCCGCCTGCCAGCGGATGCCGGCTATGCCAAGGGCGTCCCGATGGGTGGCGATTTGACGTCGATGCCAGAAAACGCAAAGGCACCCTCCTTCCTCGTAGCCGCGGTCAAGGACCCGTACAGTGGCAACCTGGACCGCATCCAGATCGTCAAGGGCTGGCTGGACGCGGACGGCAAGACCCACGAGAAAGTCTATGACGTGGTTTGGGGCGATGCCGCGTCTCGCAAGCCCGGCTCGGACGGCAAGCTCCCGGCCGTTGGCAACACAGTCGACGTAAAAAACGCGACTTGGAGCAACTCAATCGGCGATCCCGAGTTGCTCGCAGTTTGGACCGACCCGGACTTCGATCCGGACGTGCGCGCCGTTTACTATGCGCGCGTTATCGAGATCCCGACCCCACGCTGGACGGCTTACGACGCCAAACGTTTCGGCGTCGAACCACCGGAGGGCACCGTGATGGTGCATCAGGAGCGAGCCTACACCTCGCCCATCTGGTACGCGCCGTAGCCGGTTTGCAAGTGTCCGGGTTCGGTTAAATCTCTCGTCGGGCTAAGGGCGGCTATCAGGGACAAAGTGGTCCGCTGTCGAGGGCAAAGCGGACACATACGGATGCAGCGCAACGAATGCCTGCTGAGTGCCAAAACGCGACATACATAGGCACTTCGAGCCTGCGCACCACATCACAGCGTCGGGAGCTTGCACAAAAGGAGAGTGAAAGCTCGATCCATTGTATCAGACTAGCAGCGCAGCATTCCCAACTCGGCGTAAGCTACCCAAACTGGCCACTGGTAAGTCACTCGACACCACGAACACCAAGGCGATAATCACTTAACTATCTGAAATGTTTGGTGAGCCCACACGGGTTCGAACCGTGGATCTACTGATTAAAAGTCTCTAAAGTCGTCAATGGTTTCAATGAGTAGAGTTTCGCATAGGTTCGATTTCCACGCAAAATCAGTCGGAAATCGAACGTTTTTGCTCCATTTAGTACCGCGCCCGTCGCACGTGCGCCACACATACCAAATCACTTGGTTTCATAGGCCGCTGCAATGGTGTCTACGGCGATTATCATACCAAAGTAAGTCAGTAACATCAGTGGCAACAAGATGAGTAGATTTGCTCCCAGATCAAATCACCACCCTAGTCTGCGATTCTTCATGGGGTGGAAAAAGCTACGAGAAAGCGGTATTCAGCTTGTCTTCAAGGTCCGCAGTGATACCGGTCTGTGCGATAGTTTCGATGACCGGCTGCATAAGTGCCTTAAATGCTTCGATCTGCTGCTGTGACATATCTGCAAAATCCT
>JBPCVV010000191.1:0-49837 GCA_051010195.1 Anderseniella sp.
GCCGACATCGGGTGCACAACCGCTGACTTCCTGGCTGAAGACGTGACCGGAAAGTTTCCCGGTCAGCAGACGGTGCGCCTGTCCGGCGCCCGGGCAACCTTGTTCATGGCTGCGTACAACCAAATTCCCCCGATTTCCAAACTCGTCGCAACTGAATTGCTGATCCTGTTTCATCCGCGCTTCAAGGTGACGCGCATCGCATTCTTCCGGAACGGATGTGCCGTCGCTGTCGCGACTGTACCGATTCCGGTCGTGCGTGCACTGCTGCGCAAAACCCAGGGGGCACGCATATGAACATCACAATCTACTGGCTGGTGTTCACGATCGTTTTTCTGTCGCTTGTCGCACTGCCAGGTCCCGGCAACGCGGCCCCAAAGACAGTGAATGTCTGCGTTTCCCTCAAGCTCCCCGCACCCGGCAAGTGCACGTACATGAACGTGCGCGGCTACAAGGTGAGGGTGTGCCGATGAACCTCGCAGCCTTTTTCGGCGAAGTTCGTTCCAGCCTGTTTTCCGGCAATCTGAAAACCGGTCAGGTAGAGGGCCTGGAGTTCCTGCTCGCACAATGGCACGAAACCGGTTTCACCAACCGACAATGGCTGGCTTACGCGCTTGCAACCGCCTATCACGAGACAGCTCACACCATGCAGCCGATCCGCGAATACGGACGCGGCAAGGGCAGGGCGTACGGCAGACCGGATCCGGCAACCGGCAAGACTTACTATGGCCGCGGTTATGTCCAACTGACCTGGAAATCCAACTACGAAACCGCGTCGAAGGCCCTGGGCATCGATTTCGTGCACACGCCGGATCTGGTCATGCAGCCGGACAACGCCGCCTTCATCCTGTTCCAGGGCATGAAGGATGGCTGGTTCACCGGCAAGGGTTTTGACGATTACATCAATGACCGGCAACGCGATTACTGGAATGCGCGCCGCATCATCAATGGCACTGACCGCGCAGGCGACATAGCCGGCTATGCATTGAAGTTCGAAGCTGCGTTGGACGTAGCCGGCAAGGCCGCTGATAAGCCGTGGGCCCCGTCACCGTCACAATCGATAGATCCAGAAGATCAAAACTGGCTGGTGCGCCTGCTGCTGGCCTTATGGAGGGCGTTCAGACCATGAGCATAGCGAGCATAATTGCACAAGCAGCCCTCGGGCCCGTCCTGGACGTGTTCAAGGACCTGGGCGGCAAGTGGATCAACAAGCAGATCAGCGATCAGCAGTTCAAGACGGAAGTGCAAAAGGCGCTGCTGCTCGCTCTGACTAATCTCTGGTCGGAGCAGGGCAGGGTGATCGTTGCCGAGATCAACAGCGAAAGTCCCCTTACACGCATGTGGCGGCCGGCCGTGGCCATCAGCTTTGCCTTCGTCCTGTTTTGGTACGCGTTTTTCGTGCCGATCGCCGTGGGCTGGTTGGGCGCTCCTCCGTTGGCTGTCGGCGACAAGCTGCTGGAATGGATCATGACGCTGCTGACCATCTCGATCACCGGATACATCGGCGGGCGCTCCGTCGAAAAAGTCGTCGACAAGTTCATCACGAAAGGATGACAGAGTATGGAAAACCTCACCGAGATTATCACCACAGGCAACGGCTACCTGGATGCCGGCATTGCAGCCGTCTCCGCCGCATCAGCGTGGCTAGCGGCCAAACTGGACTGGTGGAAAGGCCAGTCGAAACCGGTCAGGGTCACAGTGGCTGTTGGCATGTTTCTGGCCGTGGCGCTGGCATTGTCCCTGATCACCGCACCGCTCACCTGATAACGGTGCGAACACCTCGCAACCTCAAAGCCCACCCGGCGTCTCATGCCGCGGCAGGCTTTTTGTGTTTCAGAAACAGATATCGTCGCCGCCGACGATCCGCTCCCAAAGTTCCACGTGCCCGTTGATTCAACATGCCCTGCTCAATCTATGGGCTTGGCATTGTCGACTAAAACGGACTAGGCTTTTGATGACGGGAATGTGAATTCCGGGCGCAGCGGGTCCGGAGCCAGTAAGGGAGTGGGCGGTTTGCACGGAAACCTGGACGCCATGCCGGCGATTTCGGTGCGACAGGTCACCAAGGTGTTTGGCACAGGGCCTGGCAGTGTGACCGCACTCGATAATGTCTCCATCGATATCCAGCGCAACGAGTTCTTCACCCTGCTGGGTCCTTCCGGGTGCGGCAAGACCACACTTCTCCGCCTGATTGCAGGTTTCGATCATCCCACCAGCGGGCGCATCGACCTGGAGGGCAACGATATCTCCTATCTGCCGCCGTTCAAACGCCCGGTAAACACGGTGTTCCAGTCTTATGCCCTGTTCCCTCATATGAGCGTTGCTGAAAACATCGGCTTTGGTTTGAAAATGCTCGGCAAGCCGGTCTCGGAAATCAATGCTGAAGTCGAGGCCATGTTGAAACTGGTCAAGATGGAAGCCATGCGTGACCGGTCAACGGCGCAGATTTCCGGTGGCCAGCAGCAGCGTGTGGCGCTGGCGCGCGCGCTCGCCCCCAGGCCAAAGGTGCTGTTGCTGGACGAGCCACTGTCAGCTCTCGATCTGAAGCTGCGCAAGGAAATGCAGATCGAACTCAAGCGCCTGCAGAACGAAACCGGTATTACGTTTGTTTTCGTCACCCACGATCAGGAAGAGGCCCTGACCATGTCAGACCGCATTGCGGTCATGAACGCAGGCCAGGTTTTGCAGGTCGGCAGCCCCCGGGACATTTATGACCATCCCTCGCGGCGCTTCGTAGCGGACTTCATCGGGGATACCAACTTCATGGACGCCGAACTGGTGTCTGTTGCCAAGCGTGCCGCCGGCCAGGCATCCCTCAAACTGGCGTCGGGCAAGAAGATCACCGCCGGCCTGCCGGACGGCGAGATGGCATCCGGTCCTGTAACTGCGGTGGTCCGGCCCGAACATGCCACGCTGACAAACCCGAAAGCGTCGTCGGTCCTTACCGGCACCTTGGAAAATGTTGTCTATTTCGGTACCGATACTCACTATCACGTCACGCTGGCGAGCGGTGGCAATTTCACCGTGCGCATGCAAAACGCCCGCGGCCAGGCCGGGGAATTTGCCACCGGCGACAAGGTCGGCATCGACATTGATGCTGGTGCCACCCAGGTGTTGAGAGATTGACATCGCCATGACCGACACCGCAGCACCCAGCCAGCCAACAAGCAACAGCGGCGCCGATGCCGGAGTGGCGGCGCGCAGGCAGGACGTGCGCAATCGCTGGCTGCTGGCAAGCCCGGCGCTTACGGTAATTTTCTTCGCGGCACTCGGGCCGTTGCTGATCATGCTGGTCTATTCGTTCTTGCAGAAAGGTGCCTATGGCGGTGTCGTGTGGAGTTTGTCCACGGACGGCTGGTTCAACGTATTCCTGAAGCGCGATATCTTCGACGACACTTTGGGCTTTGCCGATGGTCATCTGTCGATTTTCTGGCGTTCACTCAGATTGTCCCTGGGCACTACGGTGCTCGCTTTGCTGTTCGGTTTTCCCACCGCCTATTACATTGCAACCCGGCCTGCCAACCTGCGCCCGGTCTTCCTGTTTCTCATCACCATACCGTTCTGGACGAATCTTCTGATCCGCACCTTTGCCATCATGGAGGTGATCCGCAATGAAGGTGTCGTCAACACGCTGCTGATGAACCTTGGCGTCATCTCCAGCCCAATCCAGATGCTGTTTACCGACTTCGCCATCATGCTCGGCATGGTCTATGTCTATCTGCCCCTGATGGTTCTGCCACTGTATGCATCCATGGAACGGCTCGATTTCCGGCTGGTTGAGGCTGGCTATGACCTGTATGCTACCCGGCTGGGTGTCTTGCGCCGCATCATCGTGCCGATGGTCAAGCCGGGCATTATCGCAGGCTCCATCCTGGTGTTTGTGCCGTCGCTGGGTGCCTATGTAACGCCGCGCGTGCTGGGTGGTGGCAAGAACATGATGCTGGGCAATCTGATCGAACTGCAGTTCGGCCAGGGCCGCAACTGGCCATTGGGTGCTGCCCTGTCCATAACGCTGCTGGTAATTGTCATGGTGGCGCTGTTGTTTTACGTGCGCAATGCCTCAAAGTCGGGAGTGAAGTCGCATGGCTGACCCGGCTGCAAAACCGTTTTCCATCAAGCGTCAGACCGGTTTTGGCTTTGTTGCCCTGTGCTGCTTCGTGCTGCTTTATACACCCATTCTGATCCTGGTGTTCTACTCCTTCAATGCCGGAACCTCGATCGCCATCTGGGAAGGGTTTTCCTGGCGCTGGTATGAGGCTGCCTGGCAGAATGAACGCGTGCTGGATGCGTCCATCACCTCGTTGAAAGTGGCCACATCGGCTGCTTTCCTGGCCACCATTTGTGCTACGCTGGCGGCGCTTGCCACCACGCGCACCGAGCCCTATCGCGGCATCACAGCGATTTACGCAGCCATCAACCAGCCGCTCATGGTGCCGGAGATTGTAACCGCCGTCGCACTGCTGATCTTTTTTGCTATGATCAAGGTCTATACCGGCTATCAGGGCCTGGCCTACCTGATCATTGCGCATACGGCTTTTTGCATTCCGTTTGCCTACCTGCCGATTCGGGCCCGGCTGGAGAACATGGACCTGTCGCTGGAGCGCGCCGCCGCAGACCTTTATGCCGGTCCGTGGCAGACTTTCCGGCATGTCACCCTGCCATTGATGGCGCCGGGAATACTGGCGGGTGCCATGCTGGCTTTCGTCATTTCGCTGGATGATGTGGTGATTACCGAGTTTGTAAAGTCAGGCGGACAGGACACTCTGCCGACCTATATGCTAGGACAGTTGCGTCGTATTATAACGCCTGAAATCAATGCTATTTCCACCGTGTTCCTGGCCATCTCGGTGGCCGTGGTCACGGTATTTTTCCTGCTGAACCGGAAAGGCAGCAGTGCATCGTGAGTGAGGGTCTCTAGGCCCTGGAGTTTAACAAGCAAGGAGTTTGGGAGATGAAATACAATATTACAGCAATGATGGCCGCTGCCGCCGTGACAGTGGGATGTTCCGCATCAGCCGCCATGGCCGCGGGCGAGCTCAACATTTTCAACTGGGGCAACTACACCAACCCCAAGCTTGTCGAGAAGTTCGAGAAGGAATTCGACGTCAAGGTAACGGTGACCGACTACGACTCGAACGACACTGCACTTGCGAAAATCCGTGCCGGTGGCCACGGCTATGACATCGTGGTGCCGTCCGGCACCTTTATCCCGATCTGGATCGCCGAAGGCCTGCTGATGGAAACCAATCCCAACAGCATGGAAAATTTCAAGAACGTCGACAAGCAATGGGCCGATCCGGTGTTTGACTCCGGCCGCAAATACACCGTGCCGTGGCAGTGGGGAACCGTCGGCATCACCGTCAACACATCTGTCTACAAGGGCGACGTGAACACCTCCGCCATTGTCTTCGATCCGCCTGACGAACTGAAAGGCAAGATCAATGTGGTGCCAGAGATGAGCGATGTCATGTCGCTGGCCATTACCTATCTGGGTGGCAAGCCGTGCACCACCGACAAGGCGGTGTTGAAAAAGGTTCGCGACACGCTGGTTGCGGCCAAGCCGAACTGGTTGTCTCTCGACTACGGCACGGTGGAGAAATATGCCAAGGGCGATATCTCCGCCGGTGTGTACTGGAACGGTGCGTCTTTCCGGGCCCGCCTGCAGAATAAGGACATTGTCTACGGCTATCCCAAGGAAGGTTATCCGATCTGGACCGACAACGTGGCAGTGCTCAAGGATGCCAAGAATGTGGATAATGCCAAGGCGTTCCAGAACTTCATCATGAAACCTGAAAACGCCGCCCTGATTTCCGAGTTTGCCCGGTATGCAAACGGCATTGCAGGGTCGCAGGAATTCATGCCCGAAGACATGAAGACCGCGCCGGAAGTGAATGTGCCTGAAGAATTGTCCGGGGCAGGTTTCGTCGCCGAGACATGTCCACCTGAGGCGACTGAGCTTTACACGGCAATCTGGACCGAACTGACCAAGTAGGTCTGTCTATCTCTGCGATCAGGTGGCAGCACCTGGTCGCAGGTTCTGACGTGACCCGACAACCTGGTCGCCTTCAGGGTTGTTCGCAAAAACGCACCTTAGCCTGGTGGCTGGAAATCAGCACGGATTGCTGGTCGAACTGTGAACGGTATTGTTCCGCGATCTCGTTGATAACCGTTTCGTTGCCCACAGACGCTTCTTGCAAAATGACGACCTGTCTGCCGTTTTCATAAACGGTGGATCCGGTGGTCTGATCTTGCCAGTAGCCGGTGGTCTCCAACCATTCCTGCTCCGAATAGGGGCAGTTTGTCTGCGGGTTCTCCCGAGCAACGGAACTTGGCCCGAGGTTGGCAAAGACCAGCACAAGCAGGATGCTGCAGAATTCTCTTGGTCCACTCGGTCGTCTCATACGCATCCTCATTGCTAACCAAATTGAAGCCGGATTTTCATCCTCGCGATTGAGGGGATTGCATGAAGGTTAGTGCAACCGAGAACACAATCAAACCAAGTGCCACGATCTTGTCCAGTGTCAGCACGTCGCCAAGCAGCAGGCTGGACGAGAGCACGCCGACGACCGGTATGAGCAGGGTGCCGATGGCGGCAGTTGATGCCGGCAACCGGGACACCAGGCTGACCCAGGCCGCATAACACAATGCAACCGGTCCGGCGACATGAAACGCAAACACCGCCAGAGTGGCGCCATCGGGAACGACAACAGTCCAGGGCTGCTCAAACAGCAGCGCGCCGGTCCAGGCGGGAATGGCGGAAACCGCGACCAGCCAGACAGAGCGCGTCAGGGGAGGCGTGGTCCAGTGCCGTGCCTTCAGTACCACGGTGCCGGCGGCCCACGACACCGCCGAGCCGAGCATGAACAAGAAGCCTGCCGGATGATTGATGAAGGCCTGCGCGTCTCCAGCCAGCAGTGTCGCCAGCCCGGCCATGCCGAGTGCCAGCGACCCAATACGGTTCAGGCCAAACTTCTCGCCCAGAAAAATCACGGCAAGCAAGGCAGCCCACATTGGCATGGTGAATGCGATAATGGCCGCTTTCGAGGTTTCGGTCAGCAACTGACCGAATGCAGTGAGGACGTTGAAACCGAACACGGTCAGAAGCCCGGCAATCACCATGGGGCGGCGCTCTTGAGCTTCGACACGAAGTGTCTCTCCGGCCCGGCGCGCGATGATGGCTAGCAGCAAGGCTCCCAGCGTAAATGCGAGTGCCCGAAACGTCCATGGCGGAATAGTACCGAGGATGAACTTGACCGCCGGCCAGTTGAGACCCCACAGAACTCCGATTGTCACAACCAACGCAACTGCGGAGGCTTGCGATCTGGCCATGTGTTGGACCCGTTTGGTTTCGCGCGTTTGGTTGTCTGGATGGAAGTTCAAAGCGCAGGTTGCGTCAGGAAAACTCAAATCCCGGCGCTCGGCAACCCTACTGCACGCACAGCCGGGCTGCAGAAATCACAGTGCTGGTCTATTTCACTGCCACCAGGCAGGCACCACTAACCTGGCCGGATTCAATTGCCCCATGTGCTTCGATCATCTGGTCGAATTCAAATCGGGCGCCGACGTGATGGCGCAATTTCCCCGCGCCGAGCAACTCACTGACGCCTGCAAGCGCTGCTTCACGCTGGTCATCGGTTAACGCGAAGATCGAAAACGGCTTCAGCACAATATTGGCATACAGCATCTGGCCGAACGGCAGGGCAGGGGTCGGGTTCATGTCCGATGCGTAAGCTGCGATCACGGCGCGCGGTTTCAGAGCGGGCAGGGCATGTTCCAGTGTCACGGCCAGGGTCGCGTCACATACCCGGTCGATGCCGTCAGGCGCGGCTGCTCTGAGCCTGCCTGTGAGGTCCGGATCGGTGTAGTCGAGGACCATGCTTGCCCCCAGTTTTCTCAATCCGTCTGACTTTGCCGAGCGGGACAGGGCGATTACCTGGGCACCGGCCGATTTCGCAATTTGTACCGCATAGCGTCCTACGCGCCCGCCGCCACCGGTTACCAGGACGGTTTTCCCTGTCACCGGTCCATCCCCCAAAACACCATGCCATGCAGTTACCGCCGGCACCCCGATGCAGGCCCCGTCTGCAAAACTTGCTGATTTGGGCAGCTCAATGGCGAGAGGCGACGGGATTGCCAGCATTGTGCTTGCCGTTCCATGCGGTCTTCCTGCCTGCGCCCCGAACAGCCAGACATGTTCACCAATTCTGTCTGCCGGCACTCCCTCCCCAACAGCAACAATTACACCCGCGCCGTCATTGTTGGGTATGATGCGCTCAAACGTGCCAAGTTCGCGGCCGGTCTTGCGCCGCTTGATGTCAGTCGGGTTAACCGCCGATATTTTGGTTTCGACGAGCACTTCCCCCGGCGCTGCTTTGGGGGCGGTCATGCGCTCCAGGTGCATCACCTCACCGGCTGTGCCGGCTTCTGCGTAGCTCCATGCACGTATGGAGGCGTCACTGCTCACTGCATCAGGTACTCGCTGCACCTGGGAGCCGGCGAGTTGCCCCATGGCATGATCGGTACGGTTGATGTGGAGTTTTGCGGACTGCCTTCGATTATGCGGTCTGAATATACCAGGTAGACCAGTGTGTTGCGCTCCGGATCACAACCGCGCACGATCTGCAGTTTCTTGAAAAACAGCGACCTGCGCTGCTTGTACACTTCGTCGCCCTGTTCGAATTTTTCCTTGAAGCTTACCGGTCCCACCTGGCGGCACGCCAGCGACACTTCCGAGCGCTCCTCGGCAAATCCCGCCCAGCCTTTCCAGCCACCGATTTCCGGCAACGTGAAATGACAGGCCACACCTTCAACTAGCGGATCATCCAGCGCATAGACGGCCAGCTTGGCATTGGGCGACAGCAGCCGGAACACCGTTGACTTCTTGAAGATCAGCTCAGGATCATCGTCGTCGGCGATCGCCGGACCGAAAGCAGCCGTCGTCAGCACAACAGCAGATATGCTGGCTGCCACGAGGTATTTCAGTAAGGTCATGGGGTACTCCGTTGGATGGGTGCCGGCCCGGCCGGCCCGGTATAGCTCTTGAATTATTGCATTGCGGCCATCGCCTTGAAACCGTTCTCCAGGTCCTTCTTAAGGTCCCGAACATCCTCAAGCCCGATGTGCAGGCGCAACAGGTGGCCTTCACGGTCCCACGTTGTTGCTGTCCTATAACTGGTGACATCACACGGAATTACAAGACTCTCGAACCCGCCCCACGAATAACCCATGCCATACAGCGTCAGCGTGTTGAGGAAAGCGTCTACCGCTTGCTGGTTGCTGGTTTTCAGCACAACACCGAACAGGCCTGACGAGCCCCTAAAATCGCGTTTCCAGATGTCATTGCCGGGCGCACCGGGAAGACCAGGGTGCAGGACCTCCGCCACTTCGTCGCGCTCTCTCAGCCATCCGGCAATATCAAGCGCCGACTTCATATGGCGCTCCAGCCGCACATCCAGTGTCCGGATACCGCGCAGCGTCAGATACATGTCATCCGGTCCCGCGCACATTCCCATCTGCTCATAGGCGTCCTTGAACCGGTCCCAGTGTTGCTCGGCAACCGTGATGCTGCCCATCATGCAGTCCGAGTGACCCACAAGATATTTGGTGGCGGCCTGGAAAGAGATGTCGCAGCCGTGTTCAAACGCTTTGAAATAGTGCCCGCCCGACCAGGTGTTATCGATCGCCACGAGGGCTCCATGGCCGTGTGCAGCCTTTACAATTGCCGGTATGTCCTGCATCTCAAAGGTCTGCGAACCGGGACATTCGGTCATCACCAGTTTGGTGTTCGGCTGCATCAGGTCACCGATATCGGCCCCGATCAACGGGTCGTAGAATGTTGTTTCTATGCCCATGCGTTGCAGCAAGCCGTCGCACAGTGTCCGGGTTGGCCGGTAGGCGCTGTCGGTTACCAGCACATGATCACCGGTGTTCAGGAATGCCATCATGACGGTGGATACAGCGGCCAGCCCCGACGGGGTCAGCCTGCAGGCATGACCGCCTTCCAGTTGCGCGATGGTTTCCTCGAGCGCGCGAGACGTAGGCGTCCCCTTGCGTCCGTATGTGTAGTCCTGGTTTTTGGCGCGCAGTGCGTCGGTGTTGGGATACAGGATTGTCGAAGCATGATAGACGCCGGGACTGACAATGCCATGCTCGGAGTACTGCCTGCCCGAGGTGACTAGGTCGGTTGCAGGTTGGTGCGAGGCACCCTTTGAGCTTTTCATGGGATGGACTTTCACAGACTGAAATGGATCAGCCCTGTTTACCTTTTCTGTCAGCTTTGAGAAGAATTTTTTTATGGAACAGCTTGACGATGGTTGGAATTTGGGCAGGATACGGTCCGTGCGCGTTTAATAGGCGCGTACTCAGGGAGTAAAAATTGAAATACTCATGGACGGTGGCTATTGCTGAACCGGAACCAAACAACGCGGCAGGTAAAACAGTTGCCGGGTTGCCTTTTCGCTCTTGTTGCAAGAGCAATGGCCCAATCTCAAATGATCAAAGGAAATTCAAATGAAACGTACGTTGCTTTCGCTTGCTCTCGGTACAGCTGTATCGCTTGCCGGCATTTCGGCTGCTTCAGCTGGCACCCTCGATGACGTAAAGTCCAAGGGCTTCATCCAGTGTGGCGTGAGCCAGGGCCTGATCGGCTTCTCAAATCCGGATGACAAGAACAACTGGACCGGTCTTGATGTTGATTTCTGCCGCGCGGTTGCCGGCGCAGTTTTCGGTGACGGCCAGAAGGTGAAGTTCACACCCCTGTCCGCCAAAGAGCGTTTCACAGCACTGCAGTCTGGTGAAATCGACGTTCTGTCGCGTAACACAACCTGGACGATGGGCCGCGATACGTCGCTTGGCCTGGTGTTTGCAGGTGTGACTTATTATGACGGGCAGGGCTTCATGGTTAAGAAGTCGCTTGGTGTTGACAGCGCGCTGAAGCTCGATGGCGCGTCGGTTTGCACGCAGACCGGTACAACGACCGAACTCAACCTGGCCGACTATTTCCGTGCCAACAACATGAAGTACGAAGTTGTTGCCTTCGAAAAGGCTGACGAAGTGATCGCTGCATACGATTCCGGTCGTTGCGACGTATTCACCACTGACCAGTCCGGCCTGTATGCTGAGCGCCTCAAGCTGAAAAACCCGGATGAGAACGTGGTTCTGCCGGAAATCATTTCCAAGGAGCCTCTCGGCCCGGTTGTCCGTCAGGGCGACGATGCCTGGTTCAACGTAGTGAAGTGGACGTACTTCGCACTGCTTAACGCTGAAGAAGCAGGTGTCACTGCGGCTAATGTCGATGACATGATCGCCAACTCCACAGACCCGGGCATCCGCCGTCTGTTGGGTGTTGAAGGCGACTTCGGCAAGGCTATCGGTCTTGAAAACAACTGGGCTGCCAATGCAATCAGGGCTGTTGGCAACTATGGCGAAATGTTTGATCGCAATGTTGGTCCTGACACCAACCTGAAGATCAGCCGCGGCGTTAACGCGCTGTGGAAAGACGGTGGCATCCAGTACGCACCACCGGTTCGCTAACACTGACATTTAAAACTGCCCGGCATCCGGCGCTTCTTATGCGCCGCTTGCCGGGCAGCATTTAATACTTTTATACTGATATTTGAAAAACGATTGTTCCTGTGGTGGAACGACCCGGCGCCAGACCGGGCGGCAGGAAAGATCAAGGGTGAGGGTTCGCACGCTATATCGGCATATGGTGTCTGCGGGCAGGAAACGGGGCAAGATCTGAGGGCAGCGCAATTTGGCGTTTCCTGGGTCAGCTCAGCAGGGTGAAGGCAGCAGCATGAGTGTAACCACGGGCATCGACGGCCCACCAAAAGTCGCATTTTTCAACAATCCGAAAGTTCGATCGATCGGTGTGCAGGCGATCCTGATTGCCGTTATCATCTTTTTCGCCTGGCAGATGATCCAGAACACTCTGGCCAATCTGGAACGGGCCAACATTGCGTCCGGCTGGGGTTTCCTCGACACGACCGCCGGTTTTGACCTGTCATTTACCCTGATCCCCTATTCGGAATCTTCCACGTATGGCCGGGCGATAACCGTTGGCGTTCTCAATACGATCCTGGTGGCGTTTTGCGGCATCATAACCGCGACGATCATCGGGTTCATAGCTGGTGTCATGCGCCTGTCAAAGAACTGGCTGGTGGCAAAGGTTGCCGAAATCTACATTGAAGTCATGCGCAACGTACCGCTGCTGGTGCAGATGTTTATCTGGTACAAGGTGGTACTGGCCGCATTGCCCAGTCCGAGAGAGGCGTGGTCCATCGGCGGCACGGTTTTCCTGTCCAATCGGGGCATCACCATCCCTAAGTTCATCTGGGGTGACGGGGCCTGGATGATCGGTGTTGCAGTCATCGCGGCAATTGTCGGCATTGTGATACTGAAAAAATGGGCTCACAAACGCCAGGAGGCGACCGGCCAACAGTTCCCGGTATTTCTGACCTCGCTGGGCATTTTGTTCGGTCTGCCGCTTATGACTTATCTCGCCCTGGGCGCACCGGTCGAATTCGAGTTTCCCGAGCAGGGCAAATTCAACCTGCGCGGCGGCGTCGGTCTGGTCCCGGAATTTGCCGCATTGTATTTCGCCTTGTCGGCCTACACCGCAGCGTTCATCGCCGAGATTGTTCGTTCCGGCATTCTCGCGGTGAACAAGGGCCAGACGGAAGCTTCGTATGCTCTCGGACTGAGACCCAACCCGGCTCTGCGCCTGGTTGTCATTCCGCAGGCCATGCGGGTCATTATTCCGCCGCTGGCAAGCCAGTATCTGAATCTGACCAAGAACTCGTCGCTTGCCGTGGCAATCGGCTTTCCTGAACTGGTGGCTGCCGGCGGTACAGTGATGAACCAGTCCGGACAGGCTGTGGAAATCATCGCCATCTGGATGGCGGTCTACCTGACAATATCGCTGCTCACGTCGGCCTTTATGAACTGGTTCAATTCGCGAATGAAGCTGGTGGAGAGATAAGCACATGTCAGACATTCATTCACAGAGAAACCTGGCTTATGTCCGTACCGAACAGGCGCCTGCCATGCCGGCACCGCTGACCGTCAGCGGCCCCATAGGCTGGATGCGTGAGAACCTGTTCCCAACTCCCATAAATGCGCTCATGTCTCTGATATTCGGGGCGCTGTTGTTTTATGTGATCTGGATCACGCTGGAATGGGCCGTGTTCAACGCGGTGTGGAGCGGTGAAGATCGTTCAGCCTGCATCGGTGACGGAGCCAAAGGCGCCTGTTGGGCCATGGCAAGAGCCAAATTTGGCCAGTGGATGTATGGATTTTATCCATTTACCGAGCGCTGGCGCGTCGATGTTGTCGGCATTTTAGGGCTGCTTGCCCTGGTGCCGATGATGATGCCGTCGCTGCCCTATAAACGGATCAACGGCATATTTCTGCTGGGCATCTATCCGATCCTGACGCTGATCCTGCTGACCGGCGGCAACTTCGACATCGGTGCATCAACCTGGCTGACTGTTGCCGCATTTGTCGCTGCCATCGTCATCCCGATTCTATTGTTGGGTTTTGTCGCAAAGATCATTCAACCAACCCATGCCCTGATGGCATCTGGTGCCATTGCAGGCGGTGTGGCGCTGTTGCTGATAATCATGTCGATCGACTTCGGGCTGCCCTATGTGGAGACCTCCAAATGGGGCGGACTGCTGCTCACCCTGGTGGTCGCTGTCACCGGTATTGTGGCGTCTCTTCCGATCGGCATCCTGCTGGCGCTGGGCCGGCGTTCGAGCATGCCGGTGGTGAAACTGTTTTCAGTGGCATTTATCGAACTGTGGCGCGGCGTACCTCTGATCACTGTGCTGTTCATGGCGTCGGTTGTGCTGCCGTTGTTCCTGCCACCGGGAACCAGTTTTGACAAGTTGTTGCGGGCACTCATCGGTGTGGCCTTGTTCTCGTCCGCCTACATGGCCGAAGTTGTTCGCGGTGGTCTGCAGGCCATTCCAAAAGGACAGACGGAAGCCGCCCAGGCACTGGGGCTGACCTATTGGCAGAACATTAGCCTGATTACGCTGCCGCAGGCCCTGAAGCTGGTCATTCCCGGTATCGTCAACACCTTTATTGGCCTGTTCAAGGACACGGTGCTGGTTGGCATTATCGGATTGTACGATCTGCTTCTCATCGTTCAGGCAGCCAATACGGACCAGAAGTGGGTCGCACCGCAAACCCACTCGACAGGCTTCTTCTTCGCCGCTGCGGTGTTCTGGATATTCTGCTTCGGCATGTCACGCTATTCCATGTTCATGGAACGTCAGCTCGACACCGGACACAAAAGTTAAACCGATTAGGAACTAGGAAAACCGACCATGGCTAAGGCAACCAAGAAAGCGCCTGCAAAAAAAGCAGCGAGTAAGACAACGGCATCTTCCGCAACAAAGGCTGCGCCGGCAAATGACGGCCATATCAGCATTGACGACGTGGCGATCCAGATATCCAGCATGAACAAGTGGTATGGTGATTTCCACGTACTGCGGGACATTGATCTTACGGTCTATCGCGGCGAGCGCATTGTAATTTGCGGGCCGTCCGGATCCGGAAAGTCCACTTTGATCCGCTGCATCAACCGGCTGGAAGAACACCAAAAGGGCCAGATCATCGTGGACGGAATTGAGCTCACCGATGACCTGAAGAAGATCGACGAGATCCGTCGGGAGGTCGGCATGGTGTTCCAGCACTTCAACCTGTTTCCACATCTGACCATTCTGGAAAACTGCACACTTGCTCCGATCTGGGTTCGCAAGATGCCCAAGAAGGAAGCCGAGGAAATCGCCATGGGCTTTCTCGAGAAGGTGAAGATTCCCGAGCAGGCCAGCAAATATCCGGGACAGCTCTCCGGTGGCCAGCAGCAGCGTGTCGCCATTGCACGTTCACTGTGCATGAACCCGCGCATCATGCTGTTCGATGAACCGACTTCCGCACTTGATCCTGAAATGATCAAGGAAGTGCTGGAAGTGATGGTGGACTTAGCTGAAACCGGCATGACCATGCTGTGCGTGACCCACGAAATGGGCTTTGCACGGCAGGTTGCCGACCGGGTGATCTTCATGGACGAAGGACAGATCGTTGAGCAGAACGAACCTGAAGCGTTCTTCACCAGCCCGAAATCGGACCGTACCAAGCTGTTCCTCAGCCAGATCCTGCACTAGGATTTTCTAATCGAACGGCTTTTCCGCCTGCGACGGGCCGTTCTCCGACCCTGAACGACGACAGTGACGAATTGCATTCCGAAGCACGGTAGTGCTGAGGCAAGCGCGACCGCGCGCAGCCGAAGGCTGCTTGCGTGAGCGAGGTTACCCACGACCGGGAACACCACCAGTCAGGCAATTTTCTGGTTGTACTCGCCCACCTCGGGATAATCGCTCAGGTGCATGTCTATGGCCTTGAACATGGCCTTCATCATGTCTTCCGACGCGGGGCTTTCGCATACCACGACAAGTTCCGGCTTGTTTGAGGACGCCCGCACAAGGCCCCACGTGCCGTCTGCCAGCACGATGCGGATGCCGTTTACCGTGATCAATTCGCGAATGGGCTGGCCGGCCAGCTTACCGCCATCCGCCGCAATTCTCTGAAAGTGGGCTACGGCCTTGTCGACGATACCGTACTTTGCTTCATCGGCGCAGTGCGGCGACATGGTGGGCGAACCCCAGGTCTGCGGCAGGTCGCGGTAAAGGTCAGCCATGGATTTTTCTGGCTGGCGCTCCAGCATGCGCAGAATGGCAATGGCAGATGCCAGGCCGTCATCATAACCGAGCCCGTAAGGCTCGCGCAGGAAGTAGTGGCCGGACTTTTCAAAACCCGCAATTGCACCCAGCTCGTTGGTACGCCGCTTCATGTACGAATGCCCGGTCTTCCAGTAATCGGTGCGCGCTCCTTGCGCTTTCAAGACCGGGTCAGTCTTGTAAAGACCGGTGGATTTTACATCGACGACAAACTGTGCGTTTTCGTGTTCCGACGACATGAAGCGGGCCAGCATAACGCCGACCTTGTCCGCGAAAATTTCGTTGCCCTCATTGTCCACCACACCGCAGCGGTCTCCGTCACCATCAAATCCAAGACCAACATCCGCATCGGATGCAAGCACCGCATCGCGCATGGCGTGCAGCATTTCCATATCTTCCGGATTGGGATTGTAGCGCGGGAACGAATGGTCAAGTTCGCAGTCCAGCGGTACCACCTCACACCCCATGGCTTCCAGCACTTTCGGTGCAAATGCCCCAGCGGTTCCGTTGCCACACGCGCATACCACTTTCAGCTTGCGCATAACCGGTCCGCCCTTGACCAGGTCGGCGATGTATTTCTCCTCCAGATCAGGCACGTGCACCAGGCCGCCGCCGTCGCGGGTTTGCCATTTACCTTCAAGCACAATGTCCTTGAGTGCGCTCATTTCATCCGGCCCGAAGGTGAGCGGGCGGTCACAGCCCATCTTCACACCGGTCCAGCCATTATCGTTGTGGCTGGCCGTTACCATGGCAACAGCCGGAACATCGAGTGCAAACTGGGCGAAGTAGGCCATCGGAGAAAGTCCCAGCCCGATATCGTGCACCGTGCATCCAGACGCCATCAGACCGGTGATCAGCGCTTGCTTGATGGACAGGGAGTAGCCGCGAAAATCATGTGCCGTGACAATGTGAGGTCTGACACCGCGTTGATGCAGATACGTGCCGAGCCCAAGGCCAAGTGCCTGAATGCCGTAGAGGTTGATCTCTTGCTCAAACAGCCAGCGCGCATCGTACTCGCGAAACCCTGTTGCCTTGACCAGAGGCAGCCGCTCATAGTCCGGCGTGTTGGGAACCAGGTCCGCGCGGGGTTTGGCAAGCATCGAGGGTTTCCTTGTGAATTCGGATGAAAAAGTGCCTAACCGGTTCGTGCGAGCCGGTTGCGGCGTCCGCCTTTTCGGCGTTTGTTGCGGGTGAGATTTTCCAGCCTCTGGCCCAGTTGTCCGATAACCGTCTGGCGCTCAGCCGGAGAAAGCGATATCCAGCTGGCGATTTCATCGCGGGTCCGGCCGCAGCCCATACAGAAGCCGCTGTCAGGTTCAATCACGCACAGCTGGACGCATGGCGACTGTATTTCCGGGTTTGTGCGATCGTTCATCTTGTTGCCTGGAATCCCCAGATAGCAGATAGGCCTTCAGCCCTGCCGCGTAGCACGCACAGCATCCGGTGTGCAACAATTGTCGTGGAATCGTGGCCGAATTCCGCTCAAGCCTATTGTACGGAGTCCGGTTCTACCGGTGGTACCGGCTCGTTGGTGTCCATGTTGGCTGGCAACTCGGGCTGATTGCGTTCATGCAACCTGATGCGGCGTTCAAGATCGCTGAACGGCACCCATTCGCGTTCATGGATGGTCTTCTTCAGCACAAAATTGACTTTTGGCTCTTCGGCTTCGGGTTTTTCAGGAACCACAACCGCAGGCTCCACCGTCCGGATCTCATCGTCGTGCAGGTTCAGATTGTCAATGTTGATGACCAGAACAACCAGGGCGAGGGCTGCAGAAGACCACAATGATGCCAGTCGCGCAGTTGAATGGCTCGGCGCCAGCATGGCTAGCGCTCCACCAAATCCGGCGCATCCAATCAGAAACATGAACGCCATGGATGGTGCGGCAAGGCTGCCTGGTAATATCTGGTAACCGGACTTGCTGATGGCAGCCACTACGATCATTGCACAGCTAAAAAAGAAGCCGATCCACGCGTGCATGATGATTTCCCTCTCGATAAAAATGTTGGATGAACTCTAGCCGGGAATGGCAAACGCTGCGTGAAAGAACACGGTTAATAAACTGTTCGACCATGCAAAAGAATGCTAAGCGGAGCCTGATTGCTCAGTTACGTACTGCGTCGCCTTCAATTGGACAGCCACACCGCGAATGAACCAGACCCCCGGCCAGTTACCGTTTGATGATATCCGTGCTCTTGTCGATGAATTGCCGGATATCGATGCCAGGGCGGCGAACGTGTTTTCGGAAAAAGACCTGCTGGCAGCCGACCGGATACTTGAAATCGGCAGATGGATGGCCGGTTGGCAGGCAAATCTCAAGCCAACCATCCGGCGGCCGGTTGTCGCATTGTTTGCCGCCTCTCATGCGGTGGCAGATGCGCTCGGAGAAGGGTTGCAGATCGGACAGGTTGCGGAACTGGTTGCTGAAGTGCAAGCCCGAACGGGGCCGGTTGCGAAAGTGTGCGGGCGGGCAGAACTTGGCCTGAAGGTCTTTGAACTGGCGCTTGAACTGCCGGTAGAGGACTTTTCCAACACCGCAACGATGCCGGAAACTGATTGTGCCGCAACCTTCGCCTACGGCATGGAGGCAACAGCAGATGGTTGC
This sequence comes from Anderseniella sp., assembly GCA_051010195.1. Classification (GTDB taxonomy): domain Bacteria; phylum Pseudomonadota; class Alphaproteobacteria; order Rhizobiales; family Aestuariivirgaceae; genus Anderseniella. The sequence goes on from JBPCVV010000191.1 coordinate 18,349, forward strand.
GATCTGCTCGTGGTGAGAGGTATGACCGCAGGCGGACAGGCCTCGACCGCTGCGATTGCCGCTGCACTGCTCGGTGAAGACGGGTCGGTCAATGAACTTCGGGACCCGCTGGAAGCTGCAATTGTCGATCGGGCCCTGGTTGTGCACAAATCTCATCTGCAGTCCCCCCTGGAGGTGCTGCGCAGGCTAGGGGGGCGGGAAGCGGCGGCCCTTGCCGGAGCTGTGGTTGCTGCACGCCTGCAGAGGGTTCCGGTTATCCTGGATGGATCGCAGGCAGTTTGTGTGGCACTGCTGTTGCAGGGATTACGCCCCGGTATTGCTGATCATTGCATGGTGGCTTGCCACGACCTGCACCCTGACAGCGCCCGGCTGAGCAAGGCACTTGGCCGGCCCGTTCTCCTGTCTGGCAATTATGGCCAGCACGACGGCACATCAGGAGCGATGGCGGCCAGCGTTGTAAAGGATGTGATGGCAGTACTGGATGACGCGTGATCCTACACCGCGCACGCATATTTGCTGGTCGAACAGCTTGTCCTCGCTACGTTCAGGCGGTTCTCCGACCCTGAACAAACGTTCCCAACATGGTCATTCCAGCCTTCGCTGGGATGACAGCAGTGATCAACGCCTCCGAGGCACGCAAGTGCCGAGGCAAGGCCGACCGGCTGCTGCACGAAGTGCGCCCCCGCGGAGCGCAAGCGACGCCTGCTTGCGTGAGCGATGTGAGAAAGCTGTTCGAAAAGTAAGTATCCTGCGTCAGCAGGACGTCAGTTCAATCAATCGGCGCTGGGATTGCGGCATGGCCTCGTTGGCATCCTCAAGTGTTGCCCGCACGGTACCCAGAACCTTGTGCGGTGGAAATTCGACACTGACGATCAATCCGCTCGGGGTGTTTGCCTTCATCGACAGCTTGGCTTCGTGCAGCTCCGACAAGCCGTTGACAATGGACAGGCCGAGCCCGGCGCCGTCAATTGCCTTCTCCCGCGCATAGGTGCCGCGGACAAACGCGCTACGCATGATGTCAAGTTCGTCAGCCTGCAGGCCGGGGCCATTGTCCGCGACACTCATGATCACGGATCCGTTGGCCCTTTGTCTGACACTGACACGAATGTCGCTTTCCTTGGGCGCAAACTTGACCGCGTTCGACAGCAGGTTCAGCCATATCTGGCGCAAGGCCCTGTTGTCGCCGAGCAGACGCACCGGCTGATCAGGAAAATCAAGATGCACCGTCTGGGATTTGTGCGTTGTCTGGATGGACAGCAGCTCCGCACTTTCATTGGCCAGAACACAAGGGTCGATCGGCTCGACATTCAGATCGCTGCGATTTGCCTCGATGCGCGACAGGTCCAGAATGTCGTTGATCAGCTTGAGCAGGTAGTCACCGGAATAGTGGATGTCATCCGAATAGGATTTGTAGACAGGCACCGCATGCGGCCCCATCATTTCTTTGCTGAGAATTTCTGAAAACCCGAGTATGGCATTGAGCGGCGTGCGCAGTTCGTGGCTCATGGTCGCCAGGAAACGTGACTTTGCAAGGTTGGCTTCCTCAGCCTTGCTGCGGGCCAGTTCAGCCTCGCTCAGCGCACCATCCAGCTGGCCGATGAGTGCCTCGCGCTCCGCCTTGAAAACCAGCATTTCCTGGGCGGTGCCCTGAAGACGGCGGACCAGTTGCACAAAGAAGATTTCGGCAAGAACGACAATCGAAGCAAGCGTGTTGTAAACAAGACCGGCCTCCAGCAGGCAGCGGGTCATGGTCGCCAGGGCGATAATGCCGGTGCCAGCCAGGATAATCGGCATGTAGTTGCCGGCCGTCAGCACCCTGGCCGCTATGGCCGCCAGCGTAATGCTGACAAGATATATATGCTGGGACTGGTTGCCGGCCTCCCAGTAGGCAAACAGCGGGATAATCCAGCACACTGCGATCAGCGTCTCGGACGCGCACAGCATGCCAACCCATTCCCGGGACTGGAGGTTTTCCTTGCGCGCCTGTTCGTAGAGATTGCACAGATAATACTGTATCGCCTGAGCCGTCAGGTAACTGCCGAACCAACTTGCCGCGGCGACCCAGGTCGTCCATGAATAGATGGCGGCCATCATGAATATCGACAGGATCGGCATTGCCAGCGAAACCCTGATCTGGTTTCGGACAAACAATGTCAGAAGATCTGTTTCCCAGACATCGACAGATGCTGTATCTGCGTCATTCGGCATGATGGCCGGTTGTTCCGGGTGATTTTCGATATGTGTCGTCAAGCTCGGTTTACCGTCGTTTCAGCTAATTGAACTGCTAACCATGAATGAAAATGCTTAAGAACGGCCTTGCAGCAATGGTTAGCAAACCGCAAAGATGACAGCTCCAGTTGACGGGGAGTTTCGTTGCGGAAAGCCGGTTTGAACCGGGAAAGGGTATATTCGGGCATGATACTTATAGAAGACAATCGAGCGCCAAATCCGCGCCGGGTGAGGATATTTCTGGCCGAGAAGGGTATTGAAGTAGAGCGCCGTCACATCGACATCATGGTCGAAGAACACAAGACACCTGACATGGTGAAGCGCAATCCGTTCATGCGTATTCCGGTTCTGGAACTGGATGACGGCACCTGCATCGCAGAGGCCATGGCGATCTGCAGGTATTTCGAGGCGCTCAATCCCACACCGGCGCTGTTCGGTGAAACGGCACTTGAAATCGGCCTGGTGGATATGTGGCAGCGCCGAATTGAACTCCAGCTGATGCATCCGATTGGCTTTGCATTCCGCCATGCCCACCCCCGGATGGCACATCTTGAAGTGCCGCAGATCAAACAATGGAGCGAAGTGAATGTCGGGCGTGTCGAGGCCATGCTGGATTTTCTCAATGATGAACTTGCATCCAGGCCATTCATTGCAGGGGAGAGTTTTTCGGTAGCCGATATCGATGCATTGTGCGCGGTTGATTTCATGCGTGTGGCTCGTGTCTCCATGACAGATGAGCACGTCCATTTGAAACGTTGGTATGATGAGGTCTCCGCACGCCCGAGTGCGGCAGCGTAATGCCAGATGAGTTGAACTTGCTGGCCACACGGATCCGCAAGTGCCGGGTATGCCGTGACACGCCCAAGTCGGGCAAACAGCCTTTGCCGCATGAACCGCGGCCCGTGCTGCAGGTATCGTCTGCGGCCCGGATCATGATTGCTGGCCAGGCACCGGGAACCCGCGTGCATGCGTCAGGCAAGCCGTTTACCGATCCGTCTGGCGACCGGCTTCGTGACTGGATGGGCATCGGCGAAGACGTGTTCTACGATCCTGAAAAACTGGCGATCGTGCCGATGGGGTTCTGCTTTCCCGGTCTTGATGCCAAGGGGAGTGACCTGCCACCGCGCACCGAGTGTGCACCGCTTTGGCGTGAAGACCTGATGCAGGTGATGCCGCAGGTCGCGCTGGTCCTGGCCATCGGCATGTATGCCCAGAACTGGCATATGGCAAAGCAGCGCAAATCCACCCTGACCGAAACCGTCAGAAACTGGCGGCAATATCATGTGATGAAACCGGTTTCCGTCATTCCCATGCCACACCCGTCATGGAGAAATACAGGCTGGCTGAAGAAAAACCCGTGGTTTGAGGCGGAGCTTCTGCCGGTACTGAAAGCAGATGTTAAGGCGCTTGTGTCTTAAATCACGGGTGTAATTCCTGCCCGGCCGGGCCATCGCGAAATCAAGGAGGTGGCATGCAGATCAATCGTTCAGCGGTCATCGCTTTGTGTCTCCTGCTGTGTGTGGGGCTTAGCGCCTGCGCCAAACCCGAACTGCTGGATACCGGCCCGGTCATCGGCGCCGCCAGTCTCGATGACACCCGCTACTCGACCGCGGACGGTGAACAGCTGCATGTGTCCAGCTGGAAGGCAGCCAATCCGCGCGCCGTGTTCGTGGCGGTGCATGGGTTCAATGAATACGCCGGTGCTTTCCAGTTGCCCGGTCCGTGGTTTTCCAGCCGCGGGTTTTCCGTCTTTGCCTATGATCAGCGCGGCTTTGGGCGCGATGACGCTGAACGGCTTGGCAAGTGGGCAGGTGGCGATGTCATGGCCCGGGACCTGAGCGGGTTCGTCGCCCTGGTGCGCCGGCAGCACCCGCAGGTGCCGGTCTACGTCATCGGCACCTCGATGGGCGGCGCCGTCACCATGAAGGCGGCTGTGGATTTTGGCATGCAAGCCGATGGACTGGTCCTGGTCGCACCGGCCATCTGGGGCTGGCGGTCCATGAACCCGATTCTGAAGTCGGCCTTGTGGGTCACAGCTCACACGGTGCCTGACAAGACCGCTACCGGATCACAACTGGAGATCTGGCCGAGCGACAACATTGCCTGGCTGAAAGCTTACTCAAAGGATAAGTACAACATCAAACAGGGCCGCTTTGACACCCTGTACGGCCTGGTCACGCTGATGGACGAAGCCGCTGCCGCCGCGCCGAAAATTACCGTCCCGGTCCTGTATCTGTATGGCCTGAAGGATCAGGTTGTGCCTGAAACACCGAGCCGGAAGGTGATGGCGTCATTGACAGCGCCCAACAGGCAGTTGGTCTATGAAAACGGATATCATATGCTGTTGCACGATCTGCAGCGCGAGACGGTTTATCGAGATATCCTTGAATGGGTCGGTCATGACAAGGTTGCCACGCCCGTGTCCACGAAACGGTCAGCATCTGTTGAGTCTGAATAACTCTGGCCTAGGCAGCTCAGGCAGCGTCGGGAACATTTATCGAGAATGACAACGGCACACCGATTGCCATATAGGCGGCTTCCATCTGCTCGAGATGTGATTTGTGATCAAGCCGGAACAGCCGGTCCACCTGCTCTCGGTGCCATGTCAGCCGTCTGCCGAGTTCGGCCCGCGAGACACTCTGATGACGGCATAGCTTATACAGCGCAATCTTGAGAAAGGTCAGACTCGGCACATGCACATACCGGCTCTGGCCATAGGTGCTAGTCACGGGAGCCGGGATATCCTCGCTGTCGGCCATTCTCGCGGCCATGGCCTCCTCAATGGCTCCGAGACCATTGCGGCAGGCGCTGGCCTGATTGTTGCCGAATGTCGTGACCTCCGGAAACGCCGGCGCCGTTACCAGCCAGTTCATGCTGCCATCTTCGGCCATGTCCGGTTCGACAATCACTTCGTAGAAACGTGACATTATCTAATCCTCAGATCGGTCAGAATCTTGTGGCCCAGTGCATTGCCAAGTTCCGCACTGCCACTGTGTCCCGGGAAGGTTGCTTTGAACTGGCCGCGCCGTACTGTCTGGTGTCCACTGCCGCCGTTGTGATTTTCAAACTTGCATCCATGCTTCTTGAGCAGGCGTTTCAGCTCGGCAGCTCTCATCGGGGTACGCTTTCAACACAACTGTAGAATTCCACAGAAGTGTTACACCGAATTTTGTCACCGTCAATCAGCTGTCTTGTACAATTTTGACGTTAGGGCGGAAAAATTTATGCCGCGCGCTGAGAGCATCGTTCAAGCGCGGCCAGGGCGGGCTTGAACGACAGGAAACGGCACTTCAATCCCCCAGCATTTCACGACAAGCAAGACCAGGTGGTGAGCTGCCTCATGAGCTGGGCAATTTTCGGTCACAGAAAACGGTCACATTCTGCACCTATCCAACCAGGGCTTCGATAAGCTTGCAGCAACGTCTGCAACTTGTAATCTATACCCTGAAAAGTGGAGTAAGGTCATGTACATAGCGATGAACCGTTTCAAGGTCGCAAAAGGATCGGAAGACGAATTTGAAACAGTCTGGAGCAATCGCGACCGGCGACTTGGCGAGGTGCCCGGGTTCGTGCAATTTCAGTTGCTGAAAGGTCCGGAAGAGGAAGATCATACGCTTTTTGCGTCGCACACTGTCTGGCAGAGCTATGACGATTTTGTTGCCTGGACCAAGTCGCAGAATTTCAGGGACGCCCATGCCAATGCCGGCAGCACCAAGGCGACTTATCTGGGTCCTCCGAAATTTGAAGGCTTTGAAGTCATACTGGACAACTGACGGTAACGATCTGGTTGAGTTCACTCTTTTCCGCAACATTTGGGCGCGAAGACAGACAACCGGTGAACAGAATTTATGACTGACATGACATTGGCGCAGGCAACGGCAAACCACCGCACACGGCGTGGGTTTTCACAAGGAGCGATGCCGCTGCAGGTTGTACGGAGGTTTTTGTGAGCGGCCTATGCTGTCTCGCAGGACAGCGGCAACCGAACTGCTCCGTCTGCCCATGCGTTTTGATAGTTCCTGTTTGAGCCTGAAACCCGATGTGTGCATCAGGTCGGTTGCGGTCAGTAAAACCGTAATTGTCTGATAGCTGCATTGAGCCTGTTCAAGGCGGCGAATGTCAGGCGGCAGCATGGCGGGTTGCCTGCTGTTGCTACACATGAGTGTTGACCCAAAGGGCACGGAACAGTGCCACCAGGGGAGGTCAGAAAATCTTTGCAACCATGGCTCAAACGTATATGATTTCACTCAGAAATTCGGGGCAGTTGTTTCATGCAGTTTGCACTTTTTGGGCAATCACCGGATGGAATATTGGTTTCAAGACAAGAGGTTGACTGATGAGCGCACAAAAACCCGTAACCAAAGTCCCGGAAGGCCAGGCCCGCTTCTTCAAGACGCGCCAGATGAAGCCGACTGAAACCGGCTACGTCGGCTACGAAACAGTCTGGGAACCGTTTCAAAAGGAAGCCGAATACCAAACGCCCAAGCGGCCTTAGATCACAAAATTCCAAACTGGCCGGCGGTGATAATCTGACGCGGTTTATTGTCGTGCCGAATGGTTTTTGGGCTGCGGCCTAATTGATGCTGTGTGCCTTGACGCCCTGCGTCTTCAATGCCTCGTCCAAATCGACAGTATCATTGATCTTGCCGCCACCTTCGATTTCCTCGTCTGTGGCATCGCGAACCATCAGTATTTCCAGTGTGAAGATGACCTCCCGGCCGCACATCGGGTGATTCCCATCAACTGTCAGGGTCTCGTCGTCCAGGCGTGTGACGATGAAATTCTTGGTCTCGCCCTTGTCATTTTCCATGGTGATGGTTGTGCCGATTTCATGGTACTCCTTGGGCACATTCTTGATTGAATCGGTGAACACCAGCGACTCGTCCCGGGGGCCAAAAATGGCGTTGCAGTCGATCGCCACGTCTATGATGTCTCCGACTGTCTTGCCTTCCAGCTCTTCGAGCACCTGCGGGGCGAGTATGTCGTTGTGGCCGTGAACATAGGCAATCGGGAACTCCACCGTGCTCAACACCTGGCCCGACTTGGCGTCTGTAACCTTGTAACTAAGCTCAACCAGCTTGTCGTCTTCGATTGAATCACTCATCTAACTTACCTGCAGCGGGTCGAGGGCCTGGGTCCTGACCCTAGAATATTGAAGCCCCAAATATTTTGACGTCATCGTCATCATATCCGAGAACCAGCCGGCCCAGCCATTCACCTTGCCGCTTGGTGCTGCGTTGCCGGTAAAGCACGCTCACATGTTCGCCTCTGCGAATTATACCAAGCGGATCGAACTCTTCAGACAGCGTCCGGGTCAGTTCACTGGTGGAAAACTGCCGGCCAACCTCGACTTCATCCAGTCCCAACATCAGCGATGGCGAAAAATGTTTCACGAACTCTGAGTAATTGCCTTCATTTGAGCTCTTGATCAGATCCTGCCACATGGAATTTGCCAGTTGCATGATCTCTTCATCGCTCTTGTCCACGATGTTCATCGTCGAACCTTTCAGTTGACCCAAAACTTAAAAACAAATCCGCCCCGAAAATCCGATGTCTTTACAGACTTCGCATCATTTTCCGGGGCGGATCTTGATCTTGTCGACCAGTGTTATCTGGCAGTCTTTGCCGGCGATTTTTTTGCACTTTTGGCCGGTGCTTTCTTGGCTGCTTTTTCTTCAGCCTCATCGACCAGGTGATAACACGGCGCTTTCTCCATGGTATATTCGCCGGTTTCCGGGTCGCGGCGCGAGACCGTAAGAACGTGCCAGTTCTTATCGTCCAGTTTCATTGCATCACCTCGATAGTAGTAGCCGGGCCAACGGGTCTCCTTGCGGAAAAGCGTATGTTGCGTGACACATTCGGCTGTGCGATGGCGGTGTTTCAGTTCCCACGCACGCAGCAGCTCATGAATGTCCTTGGCTCCAAGGCTTTCCAGATCTTCTTCCATGATTTTCAGTTTTTTCAAACCAATGTGAAGAAGCTTCTCGTTGGTCATGTAGCTGACAGTCACCCCGCCGCAATACTCATCCATCAGCTTTTGCAGCCGGTCGAGACCCTGTTTCGGATTGATGTAGCTTGGGCTAACCGTGCCAGCCACGATTTCGTTGCGATAGATATTGTAGTGATCGATCGGTTTGAAAATTTCCGTCTTTCTGTCTTCGATCTGCTTGTCGTTGACGACGATGCCTTCCGCCTTGCCGTCATCGATATATTTGCAGGCGGCCTTGGCGGCCAGACGTCCCTCGGTAAATGAACCGGAGGAAAACGCATGCGGCGTTCCGCCGACAGCATCGCCGGCGCCGAACAGGCCTTCAATGGTCATCATGCGGTTGTAACCCCAGAAATACTCCGGCGGTGACACATCTTCCGGACCGCTTGCCCAGCCGCCGGCACCGGTTGCGTGCGAGCCCATCACGTACGGCTCGGACGTTGTAAGTTCAGGGTTCTCGTTCTTAGGATCGACATCCGTCGCTGCCCAAAGCACCGCCTGGCCAACCGTCATGCCGAGGAAGTTCTCCCAACCCACCTCTTCCAGGTGAGGATCCTGGAAAGCTTTCATGGTGACCATGTGGATGGGTCCGCGGCCTGCGTTCACCTCACTGATGATGGCGTGGTTGCGCAAACAGGTCGGGATCGGTCGGTGCGTCCGGTGCGACAGTTCAGGATCCAGATACTCCTTGCCGACCATTTTCTGCAGAGCCGGGAACCATTTGGATTCGTACTCTTCGCCCAACCCGTTCTGGGTATAGGTTTTCAGGTGCAGGAAGTACGCACCCACCGGGCCGTACCCGTCCTTGAACCGGGCCAGGACAATGCGGTTTTCCATTTGCGTCATCTTGGCGCCGGCATTGATCATCAGCCCGTAGGCGGACCCGGACGACCATGGCGCGTACCAGACCCGCCCGGCGCCTTCACCGACGGAACGCGGTTTGAAGATGTTGGATGCTCCGCCGGCGGCCACAACAACCGTCTTGGACTTGAAGACATGGTAGTTGCCGGTACGCACATTGAACCCGACCGCGCCGGCGATACGATTGTCTTTTGCATCATCTTTCAGAAGGTGCGTCACGCAAATCCGGTTGAACACCTGGTCGGCAGATTTCTTGGCGGCTTCAGCCACGATGGGTTTGTAGGACTCACCGTGAATCATGATCTGCCAACGCCCTTCACGCAGATAGGTCCCGGTTTTCGGGTTCCTCATGATGGGCAGGCCCCATTCCTCGAACTGATGCACGGTCGAGTCAACGTGGCGGGCCATGTCGAACAGCAGGTCTTCACGCACCAGACCCATCAGGTCGATGCGAGCGTAGCGCACGTGATCCTCGGGATTGTTCTCGCCCCAGCGGGTGCCCATGTAACAGTTGATCGCGTAAAGGCCCTGCGCCACAGCGCCGGACCGGTCAATGTTAGCTTTTTCAGCAACAACAATCTTTTTGTCCTGCCCCCAGTAGCGTGCTTCCCAGGCGGCACCGCTGCCGCCCAGCCCGCCACCAACGACCAGAACATCGATGTTGTCTTCAACTATGGTTTTGCGGGACATCAATAGTACACTCCCAACTTCATTTTGAGTTTGTTCGATTCCAGGGTGTGTATGTCACCGTCATCCATACGGATAAATTTGGGCTCACTGTAAAGATGCTGGCTTTCCCGCATTTCCTCGCTGGGGCCGGCCTCGTCTTTCAGTTTGGGAATATACTCCCCCCAGGGCTTGGTCGTGATCGGTGACAGGAAGTTCTTTTCGGTTCCATCGCGGAACTTGACCTTCCAGGCGATGGTGCCTTTCTCTTCCTCGCGGCGCACCCGGACACTGTGTCCCAGCGGCGCAAAGTCGGCATAGCCACGAACGTCAATGGCGTTCTGCGGACAGGCCTTGACGCAGGAATAACACTCCCAGCACATATCCGGTTCGATATTGTAGGCGCGGCGATAGGTCGGGTCGATGTGCATGATGTCCGACGGGCAGATGTCAACGCAATGTCCGCAACCGTCGCAGCTTGTCATGTAAACAAAAGTAGGCATTCTGGCTTCCTCAAAATTTCTTGTGAATTAGATTGTTCACTCAGTAGTGGTGCGGTTGCTCGCGCTTAATTCCAAGCCCCATGTCAAGAGGCGCATCCTTCAAGAGTTCCATGGAATGCCTGTCACTGTCATCCGGATTGGTTCTGTCAGCTGGGGCTGGCAGGTTGGCCATTGAGCCATTGGCAACGGCAATGTTCTTGTGAAAGGCCGCTGCCGGTTTGAAGAACATGTGAGAAAACTTAGACCATGGTATTCCGGCGAACAGGACCGTTGATGCAATGAGATAAAGCCCCAGGAAGAGGTTTGCCCCGACAGTGCTGCCGGCAGATTGCAGAAACGCCCAGATCAGGCCGAGGGTGCAGCTTGCAAGCAGGGAAAGTATGAACAGGTCAGCGCGTACAATCCGAAACGGGGAGTTGCCTTCGGATGCCACATCGACCCTGATAAAGAACCAGAACCAGTAGCCACCGACACAGACCATGAGTGCGCCTAGGCTCCACAGGGTCGGCCAGATTGCCGGAGTGTCAGTCGCAGTTGGATATGAAAATACCATGACGATTGTTGCAATCAGGTAGATTACAAAACCATACATTCCAAGCAGGTGGGCAATCCGGCGTTTCGGATTACAGAATTCAGAAGACGTCAGGACCTCCGAAGCTGCGGTCTGGATTGCCAGAGAGGCTTTCTCTCCGCCACCAACTTCTCTTTTCGCATTATCTTCCGATTTTTTCCCAGCCAGGAAAAAATACTTTGCGCTCTGCTTGTGAATGACATCAAAAACAGTGCCTCCAACCACCAGCAATATCATTATTATAACATAGGTCTGCATGACAGACGGAGGTATGGACGCCGAAAGCTCGGCGAAAGGGTTGTTGCTGAACATTAGGTCGTTTCCTCTCCTGGCCCGCTGCTTAACCGGTCAATTTAACGGTAAACTTGCTGCCTCGACTACCAGCCAAAAATATAATTCCAATGTGACGAGCCGCCGAAATCGAAATGCAACAAGACATCAGAACCTCTGCACTGTCAAAGTCCCTTTCTGGTTCTCCTGCCTGCCTGACGGATGTTTCTCTTATCAGGGGTGCAGGTGAACCCTTGAATCTGCATTGGCAGGCAGTATAGGCGTATTCGCCATCAGGCTTTTTCGGCATTGATATGAGGAATATTTTTATCGCCATGACCCAGGATCGATTGTCACTCGACGAACTAACCCACCGCCTGCTCAGGTTTCGCGATGAGCGTGATTGGCGTCAATTCCATTCGCTTAAGGATCTGATCTTGTCTCTCAATCTGGAGGCAAGCGAATTGCTTGAACTTGCCCAGTGGAAAAAGGAGGCAGCGTTCGAGGCAGAGGCGGCTGACGGCGTGATGCGCCAGCGCCTGGCAGAAGAGTGTGCTGATGTTCTGTTGTACTTGTTGCTGATTGCCGAGCGTGCAGGGATTGATTTACAGGTCGCCGCGGCTAGCAAGATCGCGGCCAACGACCTGAAATATCCTGTTGGCAAATCACGCGGCAGTGCCGCCAAGTACACCGAGCTTTGAGGCCTGTTCGATCACACCTCGCCTTAGGACGGCGATCTGTAATGATCCATCAGGATTTGCGCCACTTCCGGCCTGGAGAATTCACTCGGCGGCGCCTCGCCGGCCGACAGCATTTCGCGCACCCTGGTACCTGACAGCAGAACGAAATCATCCTTGGTGTGATCGGGCGCCTCGCGCATCATCACCACTTTGTTGAGCTTCTTCGAGTAGGCCGTGTGGTCAGCACGGAATATCTCGATCTGCAATGCATCGGCAGGAATTTCGTCGAAAACCGTCTGGGCATCGAAGGCGCCGTAGTAGTCGCCAACACCGGCATGATCACGGCCGACAATCAGGTGGGTCGCTCCCATGTTTTGCCGGAAAAGCGCGTGCAGAAGCGCTTCGCGCGGGCCCGCATACAGCATGTCAAAGCCGTATCCTGACACGATTGCGCTGTTGGCCGGGAAATACAGCTCGACCATTCTGCGAATGGCGGCATCGCGCACGTCCGCTGGAATATCGCCGGGCTTCAGCTTGCCGAGCAGCATGTGGATCACCAGGCCGTCGGCTTCCAGCCTGTCCATGGCCATGCGGCACAGCTCCTCGTGGGCCCGGTGCATCGGATTGCGGGTCTGGAATGCAACCACTTTCTTCCAGCCGTTGGCCGCAATCTGGTCGCGGATTTCAACGGCCGTCTGAAACGTGTCGGGAAAGTCGGTCGGGAAATAGCTGTAGTTGAGAATCTGTATCGGCCCGGAAACTGCGATCCTTCCCTGGGCGGCAAACTCTGCAACACCAGGGTGGCTGGGATCGGTGGTTCCAAAGGTCTGCTGGATTATGGTCTCTGTCTCCACATCGCTGAGTTCTTCAACAGCCGAGACATCCTGGATTGCAATAACCGGGTGGCCCGCAACGTTGGGGTCACGCAGTGCTATTCTGTCATTGGTGCCGATACCGTCCGCCGATCCGACCAGGTTCAAAACCGGTGTCGGCCAGAACAGGCCGCTGGCGGTGTGCATCTTCTCAGCAATGCTTAACGCGTCTGCCTTGTCCATGAAACCCGTCAGCGGGGTAAAGTACCCTCCCGCAAGCATGACAGCGTTGGCCGCCGCGGCGGAGCTGATGGTCAAGGAAGGCAGGTCAGTTGCCTCTGCCTCCAGCCTGCTGCGTGCATCCGGGTCGTCCACATATAGCGGCTGCAAGGTATCACCACCATGCGGAGCAATAAGGTCTGCCATATACATGTCCTTCCAACCGCAATCCTTGTCAGAAATGATACGCGGTCATCGGTTGGTCTGAGGGTTCGAAGGTAACATGTTCCTTCTGACGGCTGACCTTGGGATGGTAGGGCAGGTCGTGGTCTTTCATGAAGCGGTCAATCATCTCGGTCGTTCGCCGGCGCAGCAAATTCACGGTTATCATGTCGGCATAGCAATCAACCCGTTGCGCTGATGGCTCTTCTTGACGCTCATGATAAACGGCTTTGATCCAGCATCTGTAGGGTTCCAGCGTATCGTGCAGATGGATCGTCTCCCAGGTCCCGCCGGTATTGCCATGCGCCTCGTTCAGCAGTTTTTCGCTGCGCTCGAAGGCTCGCTTGCCGGCAATTGCATCACTTCGGGTCACCACCTTGACATTGCTCAGTCCGAACAACTTCACAAGTTGATCGCGGTAGTTTTCACTTTCCGGGAACACTGATCTGGGGTGGCAGAAAACTACCGGTGTTGCAGGATCGATGTCCGACACCATTTTCAGCACAACGACACTGGGTGATCTGAGCGACGCGGTTACGACGGTCTGGCCAGGAAACTTGTCCTTCAGCAAATACCGCAGCATTTCAAATGCCGGCAGGCTTGTTGTCACTGAGCGAATTTCATTCAGGTATTTCATGACCGGAAGCTACACCCAACGGATTTTGCCATGCAAGGCCCATAAGCAAATTGAATCCGCCATGTCGATGTGGTTACCATGCCGGCCACCTCTTCAAGCAACGCGCCGGGCCGGGCGTAGCGGATCACACCTTTCCTGCCTTCCTGTTGGATTCAGTTATGTTGATTACCCAGATTTCGGACTGCCACATCGTCTGGCCGCCTGCGGAGGAAACCGACAGGCTGGGCGATCTGGAGCGGTGCGTCGACTATGTCAATTCGCTGGATCCACAGCCCGACCTGGTGATGCACACAGGCGACATCGCGCATGATGCGAAAACAATCGAATATGAAAAGGCCGCGCAAAAGCTGGCTGGATTACGCGCGCCTTTTTTTGTCATACCGGGCAACCGGGATGATCGCCGGCAGCTGCGCGAGACCTTCGCGGACCATTTGGCGGCGAACTGCCATGAAGAGTTTGTCCAGTATATGATGAGCACGGAAAAGCTCTGTGCGATCATGCTGGATACGTTGAGCACCCAGAGCAACAAGGGCCGGCTGTGCCAGGTTCGTCTGGATCACCTCGATAGCATGCTGAACGAAGCAGACGGCAGGCCCGTGGTGATTTTCATGCATCATCAGCCTTTCGAGATTGCCATAGCGAAGGTGCCGCTTCAGTTCGAGGACCGCGCCAACCTGGCCGAATTTGCGGAATTATTGTCCGGCCATGGCAATGTCAGGCAGATATTCTGTGGCCACAGTCACAGGACGGCGAGCGGACATGTTGCTGGAATTCCGGCGTATACGATTACCAGCACGGCGAAAGACCTGCGTCTGGACGATCCGGGATGCCTGGACAAACTGTGGCCAAGTCACCAGCTTGCTTTCTGACGAACCGGCACCGTTGACCGGCAGTCCATTACCCGGCCTTGCCCGCCTGTCGTTTGGCCTTGTCCACGATGTCACCAATGAAGCCAGGCAGGGCGAAGGCCGCCTTGTGAACCGCCGGGTTGTAGTACCGGCAGCCGAGGTCCGCCGCCTCGAAGCGCGCCGTCAGCGTGGCTTCCTCCACTGCGCGAAGGCTTGAATTGTCGGTTCCCCAGCCAAGCGCCATGAAGCCGCCGGCATAGGTCGGCACCACGGTCAGATAACACCCTGCATCGGCGAACAGGCCGGCGAAGTTGAACATCGTATTGTGAAGTTCATCTGCTTGGAACCACGGCACGCCGTTTTGTGTCACCAGCACGCCGCCATCGTTCAGCATGCGTTTGCAGTCGGCATAGAACGAACGCGTGAACAGTACTTCGCCGGGCCCGACCGGATCGGTCGAGTCAACAATGATCACGTCAAACCGGTCCTTGGAGGTTGCCGCAAAATCCTTACCGTCGGCGATGACGAGTTCGAACCGCGGATCGTCGAAACACCCCTTGTTGATCGAAGACAGATGCGCACGGGCGAACTCAATGACGCCCGCATCAATTTCAACCATGACGAGTTTTTCCACCGTCGTGTGCTTGAGCACCTCTTCGGCCATGCCGCCATCGCCGCCACCGATGATCAGCACGGTCTTTGCCCGGCCATGCGCCAGGATAGGCACATGCGCCAGCATTTCGTGATAGCAGAACTCATCGCGTTCGGTGACCTGGGTCACGCCATCCAGCCACACGACGTTGCCGAACGCCTCGGTGCGCCCGACTACCAGTCTCTGGTGCGGGGTATTGCTGTCATAAAGCGTTTCCTCCAGCCGGTAGGTTGTGCTGAACCCTGTGTGCAGGTGTTCATGCATCCATACCGAGCCGTCATCTTCACGCCTCAGGCTCACAGGTCCGCCCCCCGCAGCAGCTCGGAGACTTTCACTTCGCCCGGCCGGAAATGCTTCTTCAGCACGTCGATGCATTTTTCAGGCTCGGAGTCGCCGCACATGAACACGTCCAGCGCGGCATAACCGCGTTCCGGCCATGTGTGAATGGAGATATGGCTTTCCGCCAGGACCGCAACACCGGACACGCCCGATACACCTTCCGGTGTGAACGGATGCAGGTGGATATGCAGCAAGGTGGCACCGGCCTCTTTCACGCACTCGCGCATGGCCTCGTCAATCAGGTCGATATCGGCCAGTCCTTCCGCGTCCACAAGGTCGATGATCAGGTGGGTTCCCGCACACGCCACGCCGTTTTTCACGATGAAATGGTCAGCCGGCTCCGCGTCACTGTGGAATGCCACAACGTTGTTTGTCGCACTTTGTCTGTCTTCTTGGGCGGTGCCTGGCGCATCCAGGTCCATCCCCAGTTGGAACAGGGCGTTGGTCTCGGTCATTTTGGGTCCCTCCCCAGCCAGTAGATGTATCCAGTCTGCCGATCAGAACTGACCTGCAGACGCAAAAAAGCCGGCGCATGGCCGCCACCTCAAGCTTGCCAACCCCGGGTTGCCCCGAGACCTGTCACTGCGCTGACCGCAGCAATGGCTCCCCGCGCACTAGCGGAGAATGACAAGCCGGTGTCTCCATGTTGCCGGCTTGTGTGGGCGCCATGTAGGACTGTTTGCCGTCATGTTCAAGAGTAAATTTCCGCAACCGCGGATTTTGCGAATCGATCAGTCAATTGGCCGCGGTGGAGGCAGGATTTTGCGGCGGTCAGTGTGTCACAGAGTTTCCCGTGATCTCCAGAACTTAAGCACCGCCCGGCGCACCAGCACAATCAGCACGACGAAGGCGATGAAGCCGGCCAGTAGGGCAGGGGCGCGGCCCGACAGGCCGTCCATTGCGGTCACGATGCGCGTGACCCAGCTGCTGAATACATAGCCCAGCGAGCCGACCACGGCCGCCCACAGGGCGCAGGCGACCACATTTGCCGGTGCAAATACCCGTGTCGAAACGTCGGACGCGGCCAGCGCCAGCATGCAGGCAGAGCGCAGGCCCCAGAAAAACCTGGACACAATGATGAATTTCACCGGATGCCCGGCAAGCAGCCGGCGCGCCTTTTCGGTGCGTCTTTGCAGGGTGGCGGAGCGTTTCACCATGGTCGGTCCGAACCGCCGGAACACCTGATAGCTGATCTGGTCACCTGTGATTGCGCCTGCGAACGCGATGACGATTACCCAGGCCAGTTCGATCAGTCCCTGATGCGCGGCCAGCGACGCCAGCAGCAGGGCGGTCTCGCCTTCCATTATGGTGCCGGCATACAGTAGCCAGTAGGCGTTGTTTACAAGTGTGTCCAGCATATGGAATTGCGTTCCAATTCGGTCTGTGACAAGGTATTGCCAGTTCGAAGCTGGGCTCTACCGGGGTTCGTTAGACCAGATGGCCCGCAGATCTTGGAAATTTTAAGGGAATGATGGGTTCTGTCGGTTCTTTTGGAACGAAGAACGCTCCGGTGCGTGGTTTTTGATCCACATTGTGGAACAACATCGTATATACCTCTGAATCAGGCGAATTTGAATTGGGAACATCTATGCTCGAAAACCAGGTGTCGGACAAGGACAGAGAGGCCGCACGTCGCGAAGAGTTTCGGGTGCCGAGCAAGGAGGTCCTGCGGGCCTCCGGTCAGGTGCAGTCGCTGAGCCGTGCGCTGAAACTTCTGAATGCACTTTCCTATCATGCATCGGGCCTGTCCCTGTCGGAAGTGGCCCAGGAAGTCGGGCTGCCCAATTCAACCGCCCACCGCCTGCTCACCACCTTGCAGAACGAAAGGTTCGTGAGATTCGATACCGAACGCTCCGTGTGGCTGATCGGCGTGCAGGCGTTCAGGGTCGGCTCTGCTTTCGTGCGCTCCCGCGATGTGGTCACCATCGCGCGTCCCTATATGCGCCGCTTGATGGAGCAGTCGGGGGAGACAGTGAACCTCGGTATCTCCGACCGGGGCGAGATTGTCTATCTGGCCCAGGTCGAGTGCCAGAAAATGATGCGGGCCATTGCCGGGCCTGGCGGGCGCGCCCGCATGCACTGTTCCGGTGTCGGCAAGGCCATTCTGTCACACATGAATCCAGAAGCCACCCGCAAGGTGCTGCATGGTCGTGACCTGACCCGGGAAACGTCCCACACCCACACATCCATCGAGGCCTTGTTCCAGGATCTGGAGGTCTCCCTGCAGCGTGGTTACGCCATTGACGACGAGGAAAATGCCATCGGTCTGCGCTGTGTGGCGTCGGCGATTTTCGACGAACACGGCGAGCCCCTGGGTGCGGTCTCGGTGTCCGGCCCGACAGCGCGTGTCACCGACCAGCGGGTGCTTGCTCTGGGCGAACTTGTCAACAAGATCGCCAATGATATAACCGCCGAACTGGGTGGTATGCAGCTTCGGCGCTGAATGGATTGGATGCGGGAATTAGCCCTGGCTTTTCAATGGATTGAAGATTTCCACAGACAAACAGGAATAACCGGATCGCCGCACAGCCGGTGAGTTGAGCTTGAGGAATTTCAGATGGTAGACAAACAGCAAGTCATGGCGGCCCTGTCCAAGGTGCGCGGGCCTGACTTGGACGGCGACCTTGTGTCGCTCGGCCTGGTATCAGACGTGGTTATCAGTGGTGACAACGTGATGTTTGCCGTCACCGTCGAGGCCTCGCGAGCCAGTGAGCTGGAGCCCCTGCGCCAGGCGGCAGAAAAAGCTGTCGGCAAGGTCGACGGCGTTGCAAAGGTGATGGCCGCGCTTACCGCAGAGGTGAAGCCCGGTTCCCGACCCGCCGCCGGCCAGACAGCGCCGCCCGCCGGAGCCAACATGGCGCCGCCTCCGCCCATGCAGCAGCCCGGGCCGAAAGCCCAGGCGGCCCAGACCATGGCCGGGGTGCCAGGGGTAAAGCACATTGTCGCCGTTGCATCCGGCAAGGGCGGTGTCGGCAAGTCGACCACGTCAGTCAATTTGGCGCTCGGCCTGCAGGCGAACGGGTTGAAAGTGGGCATACTGGATGCAGACATCTATGGCCCGTCGGTCCCGCGCCTGCTCGGCATTACCGGCAGGCCCGAACCGGATTCACCAGGTTCACGCACGTTGAAACCACTTGCAGGGTTCGGCCTGAAGGCCATGTCGATGGGGTTCCTGGTCGAGGAAGACACGCCGATGATCTGGCGTGGGCCGATGGTCATGTCGGCGCTGCAGCAGATGCTGCGCGAGGTTGCCTGGGGCGATCTGGATGTTCTGGTCGTCGACATGCCGCCAGGCACAGGTGATGCTCAATTGACTCTGGCCCAGCAAACGCCGCTTTCAGGCGCCGTTATCGTGTCGACACCGCAGGATCTCGCCCTGATCGACGCCCGCAAAGGATTGAACATGTTCCGGCGCGTTAACGTGCCAGTGCTGGGTATTGTCGAAAACATGAGCTATTTCACCTGTACGAAGTGTGGCGAGCGCCATGAGATCTTTGGTCACGGCGGCGCCCGCGACGAGGCGGAGAAGCTCGGCTTGCCGTTCCTGGGTGAAGTGCCGCTAGACAAGGATTTGCGCTCTCGCTCCGATTCCGGTCAGCCAATTGTGGTTTCGGCCCCCGATACCCTTCATGCCGGGCTGTATCGCGACATCGCACAGGCCATCTGGACCTCGGTTGAGGGTGATGCGGCTGGCCAGAAACGGGCAGCGCCACGCATAATTGTTGAGTAAAATACTCTACATTACCAGATTGTGAAAGCTTCTCCATAAGCCTCCGAATGTGCTTGCCTAAGGCGCGTTCTCTACGCCATTCTGTCCGCCAGCTAGGAGAGGAAGGCGAACAACGTACTCCATTTGAAGGGTGCGGCCGCCATTATCAGAGTATGGGTGAGGCTAAGTTAGCGCTGTCAATTTGCGAAGAAGACGTGTTGCGGGCAAATCTCTACAGATTGCTGGCGACCACTTTGCGTGCGGCTCCGTCGCAGCATAATCTCGATATGTTTGCCGACATGCACGGAGACGACACGCCGATCGGCCAGGCCGTGACCGCCATCACCCGTGTTGCCGCCAAATCCAGTCCGGAAAAAGTTACCCGCGAGTATCATGACCTGTTCATCGGGGTCGGGCGCGGCGAACTGGTGCCTTACGGGTCTTATTATCTCACCGGATTCCTGCACGAAAAGCCGCTGGCCCGGCTGCGCAACGACATGAACCGTCTAGGTATCGAGCGGCGCGATGATGTTGCCGAACCTGAAGACCACATTGCCGCCCTGTGCGAAATGATGGCCGGCCTGATCATGGGTGACTACGGCGAGGCGCTGGACCTCGACGATCAGAAACAGTTTTTCCAGGCCCACATTGCATCGTGGGCCAAACACTTTTTCACAGATCTTGAAGGCGCGCGCTCATCGGTCTTCTACGCCTGTATCGGGCAGTTGGGCGCGGCGTTCATGGACGTAGAGGATCAGGCCTTCTTGATGGTCTGATCCTGTTATGTAACCGGACGGCCTGTCGCCGTCCAAATTGGCGGACGGGCAACCGTCCAAAACTGAAGGAGCAGAAAATGGCAAAAGGAAGTGACAAGCAGGCCCAAGGCCGGCGCGATTTCCTGAAGCTTGCTGGTGTGTCCGCCGTGACCGGAACTGCAGCTGTTGCTGCCGGCTCGGTCGCCGCAGAAGCTGCAGCGCCTGCTGAAGGCAAAGCTGGCTATCAGGAAACTGATCACGTCAAGACCTACTACAAGCTGGCCGCATTCTAGGTTCTTTGCGGAACTGAAATTGCGGAGACAAGGGACTTAACTAAGGCGTCAATGAAGGCGCCGCATTTGGAGGAAAATCATGCTCAGGAAGAAGACGGGAGAGGTGGCGTTCGGCCCTCGACTGTCATCGGCCCTCACCGATTTGACCGGTGGAGCGATTGACAGGCGGACATTCTTGCGCCGTTCGGGACTTGCCGTAGGCGGTCTCGCGGCAGCATCGACACTATCGACGGGAATGGTGCGCAAGGCAGAAGCAGCATCGGAGTCCGCTGCGGTTGAAATCAAGAAGTCAGTGTGCACCCACTGTTCGGTTGGTTGCACCGTGCTGGCGGAAACATCAAACGGTGTCTGGGTTGGTCAGGAGCCTGGCTTTGACAGCCCGTTCAACCTCGGCGCCCATTGCGCCAAGGGTGCTGCAGTTCGCGAGCATGCTCATGGCGAACGCCGCCTGAAGTATCCGACCAAGCTGGTGGATGGCAAATGGCAGCAGGTGTCGTGGGAAGAAGCCATCAACGAAATCGGCGACAAGATGCTGGATATTCGCAAGAATTCCGGTCCCGATTCGGTATACTGGCTGGGCTCCGCCAAGCACAACAATGAGCAGGCCTACCTGTTCCGCAAGTTCTACGCCTACTGGGGCACCAACAATGGTGACCACCAGGCGCGTATCTGTCACTCGACCACGGTTGCCGGTGTTGCCAACACCTGGGGCTACGGTGCGATGACAAACTCGTACAATGACATGCACAATTCGCGTGCCATCTTCCTGATTGGCGGCAACCCGGCAGAGGCCCATCCGGTGTCTTTGCTGCACATGCTGAAAGCCAAGGAAGAAAACAACGCGGCATTCATTGTCTGTGATCCGCGCTTTACGCGTACCGCTGCTCACGCCACCGAATATGTCCGGTTCCGTTCCGGTACCGACGTGGCGCTGATCTGGGGTGTGTTGTACCACATCTTCGAAAACGGCTGGGAAGACAAGGACTTCATTTCCCGCCGCGTCTGGGGCATGGAGTACATCAAGGAAGAAGTCGCCAAGTGGACGCCAGAGGAAGTTGAAAAGGTCACCGGTGTTCCCGGCTCGCAGTTGAAGCGCGTCGCCCGCACCATGGCCCAGAACAAGCCGGGTACCATTGTGTGGTGCATGGGCGGTACCCAGCACACCAATGGCAACAACAACACCCGTGCCTACTGTGTGCTGCAGCTTGCTCTCGGCAACATGGGCGTTTCCGGTGGCGGTGCCAACATCTTCCGCGGCCACGACAATGTGCAGGGCGCAACCGACCTCGGTGTTTTGATGGACACCTTGCCTGGTTACTATGGCCTGTCAAAAGGCGCATGGGCGCACTGGTCACGTGTCTGGGAGGAAGACCTCGACTGGCTTAAGGGCCGTTTTGGCACCCGCAAGGACAAGGACGGCAAGGACAAGGCGATGATGAACGAGAAGGGAATTCCCGTCTCGCGCTGGATCGACGGAGTCCTTGAAGCGAAAGAGAATATCGATCAGCCGGATAATGTCCGCGCCATGGTGTTCTGGGGTCATGCGCCCAACTCGCAAACCCGTCTGCCCGACATGCAAAAGGCAATGGCGAAGCTCGATCTTTTGGTCGTGGTTGATCCATTCCCGACCATGTCGGCCGTCATGCACGGCCGCAAGGACGGTGTCTACCTGCTGCCCGCGACGACGCAGTTCGAAACCCATGGTTCCGTTACCGCGTCGAACCGCTCGCTGCAGTGGCGTGAAAAGGTCATGGACCCGCTGTTTGAGTCCCTGCCGGATCACGTCATCATGCAGATGTTTGCCGAGAAGTTCGGCTTTGCCGACCGCTTCTTCCGCAACATCAAGGTGGAAGAGACCAAGATCGGCAAACTGACGGTCAAGGAACCGAACATCGAAGACACGCTGCGCGAAATCAACCGCGGCATGTGGACGATCGGTTATACCGGACAGTCGCCGGAGCGTCTCAAGATGCACATGGCCAACCAGCACACGTTCGACAGAACGACGCTGCAGGCCCGCGGTGGTCCGGCCGACGGTGACTATTATGGTCTGCCATGGCCGTCATGGGGCACGCCGGAAATGAAGCATCCCGGCACGCCGAACCTGTACGACAACTCCAAGCCGGTGGCTGAAGGTGGTCTGACATTCCGTGCCCGTTTCGGTGTCAAGGCGCCGGATGAGTGGGGTGGTGCCAACATGCTGGCTGAAGGCGCCTATTCCGTAGATTCTGAAATCAAGGATGGCTATCCTGAGTTCACCTACGGAATGCTGCGCAAGCTCGGCTGGGATGGTGACCTGACAGCAGACGAACTGGCTGCCATCAAGAAGGTTGCCGGTACTGACGATCAGGCAAAGCTCGACAAGATCAATTGGAAGGTTGACCTGTCGGGCGGCATCCAGCGGGTCGCAATCAAGCATGGTTGTGCACCGTTTGGAAACGCCAAGGCCCGCACGGTTGTGTGGACGTTCCCGGATCCGGTGCCGCTGCATCGCGAACCGCTGTACACACCGCGCCGTGATCTTCTGCCGAAGTATGCGACCTACAAGGATCGTCATATGCACCGTCTTCCGACTTTGTATGAGTCGATCCAGAAGAATGATTTCTCGAAAGAGTATCCAATCATTCTGACATCGGGTCGGCTTGTCGAGTATGAAGGTGGCGGTGACGAGACCCGTTCCAACCCATGGCTTGCGGAATTGCAGCAGGACATGTTCGTCGAGATCAATCCGGTCGATGCCAATGATCTCGGTATCAGGAACGGTGACACGGTCTGGGTAGAGGGTCCCGAAAAGGGCAAGGTCAAGGTAATGGCCATGGTAACCGAGCGGGTTGGCAGAGGCGTCGCCTTCATGCCATTCCATTTCGGTGGCCACATGCAGGGTGAAGACCTGCGGGCAAATTACCCTGCCGGTTCTGATCCGTATGTCCTGGGTGAAGCGACCAATACGGCGCAGACCTACGGCTACGACTCAGTCACTCAGATGCAGGAGTCCAAGACCACTCTCTGCAAAATTGCAAAAGCATAAGGAGGATACAGAATGGCTCGCATGAAGTTCCTGTGTGATGCTGAACGTTGCATCGAATGCAACGCCTGTGTCACCGCGTGTAAGAACGAGCATGAAGTTCCGTGGGGTGTAAACCGCCGCCGCGTCGTCACTATCAATGACGGCAAGCCCGGTGAACGCTCAATCTCGGTTGCCTGCATGCATTGTTCGGAAGCACCGTGCATGGCCGTGTGCCCGGTTGACTGTTTCTATCAGTCAGCCGAGGGCGTGGTTCTGCACAACAAAGACCTCTGCATCGGCTGTGGTTACTGTTTCTACGCGTGCCCGTTTGGCGCGCCGCAGTTCCCGCAGGTTGGCAATTTCGGCTCCCGCGGCAAGATGGACAAATGTACCTTCTGTGCCGGTGGTCCCGAGGAAGCCAACTCCGACAAGGAGTTCAAGAAATATGGCCGCAACCGTCTGGCCGAGGGCAAATTGCCCCTGTGTGCAGAAATGTGCGCGACCAAGGCATTGCTTGCCGGTGAC
Source organism: Anderseniella sp. (assembly GCA_051010195.1). GTDB lineage: Bacteria > Pseudomonadota > Alphaproteobacteria > Rhizobiales > Aestuariivirgaceae > Anderseniella. The sequence continues at coordinate 42,136 of JBPCVV010000191.1, forward strand.
GGCGATCAGGTCGCCAACATCTATCGCGAGCGTGTAGTTGGCCGCGGTTTCGGGTCCGGCGCCTGGGGATGGGGCAAGGCCTATCCCGGTTCTGGCTCGTAAGGGCCGATATCGATCAGTCAGGAACTGCCCAGCGGTTCCTGGCTTTCACAGCGATGATATGGGCACCTTGTTGGTGTCCGGACAAGGCGGCGAGAAATCGCCGCCTTTCTTCCAAATGATTGTTGTATTGCCGGATTGCACCTGTTGAACTTGTACCGGCACCATTAGAATCATGCTGCGCCTGAAAGGGGTGACTTTGTTTATGACCATCAGAACCGTCCGGTTTTTCGTTTTGGCGATACTTCTCGGGTTGCTTGCCGGGTGCCAGGAGCGCGAAAACGCCAACCCGTTTATGAAGGAGAAGGGCGTCTACAGTGGCAAGGCAGACGAAACATTGAGTGATGAGACAAACCAGAAACTGCGCCGGCGCATGATCATCCAGCGTGGTGGCAGCATATGAGCCCGGGCGACAACCGCTGATCGCGGGGCAAGCAATTCAATACCTGATACGGGCAACCCAAGGGGACCAGCGTTATGAAATCCAGTTCCGATATAGCGAAATCCATTCGCACCATATTTGCGGCTCTTCTTGCGGTGACAATGCTCACAATCGGCAGCTACGCCACGCCTGCAGCCGCCCAGACAGCCAGTCCGGATGTGGCGACCGAAGCTCAAAGCACTGATCTGAACACAGGTTTCTGGGGTCAGATCCGCAAGGGTGCGACCGGCAATGTCTCGATTCCGGACAAGAATGCCGCTGTCCTGATCCGGTCTGAAGGTGATACCGCCTATCGGGCATTTCGCAACGGTCCGCTCAAGCTGTATTCGGTTTACGGTCTGCTTGGCATGGTGTTCCTGCTGTCCTTGTACTTTGTGCTGCGTGGCCGCATCAAGATCGACCATGGCCGTTCAGGCGTGACCATGGAGCGTTTCAACGGGCTAGAGCGGTTTGCCCACTGGTTGATGGCGGGATCGTTCGTGATACTTGCGGTATCCGGCCTGAACATGCTGTTTGGCCGCTATGTCTTGATGCCGGTCATCGGCAAGGAAACGTTTGCCGCCATTACCCTTTGGGGCAAGTACCTGCACAACTACCTGTCATTCGCCTTCATGCTCGGCGTCGCCCTGGCCTTCATTCTGTGGGTGGTACACAACTTCCCCAACCGGCATGATCTGGTCTGGCTCATGAAAGGGGGTGGGCTGTTCACCAAAGGGTCGCATCCGCCGGCGAAAAAGTTCAATGCAGGCCAGAAAATACTCTTCTGGAGCGTGGTGATCCTGACAATCTCCATATCCCTGTCCGGCATTGCGTTGATGTTCCCGTTCGAAACAGTGTTCATGGCAAAAACCTTTGCAGCCCTGAACGCCATCGGGTTTGACCTGCCGACCAGTGTCACCCCGATACAGGAACAGCAACTCAACCAGATCTGGCACGGCATCGTCGGCGTGTTGTTCATCGTCATCATACTGGGCCACATCTATATCGGTTCTGTCGGCATGGAAGGCGCGTTTGACGCCATGGGGTCCGGTGAAGTGGATACCAACTGGGCCCGGGAACATCACAGCCTGTGGGTGGAAGAGGTGGAGCAGAAGGCCAAGTCGGCTCCTGCAGCAGGCTCGGCCGGTCAGCCGGCGGAATAAGATGCCGGGGTTGGAAACTTGACTGGTGATCGTGTTTTCCAAAGTTTTGCCGACAGCCTCTTGAGGGCCTGGATCAATCTGCTTGCTCAGGTCGCGCTGTTCACATTGATCGCGACACTGGTTTTGCCCGCCCACGCTGAGGTCAAGTCAGGGCAGGGCGATCTCAAAGGCCATGGCGGACCGGTGAAATCGGTTGCGACATCACCCGACGGGGTTGGCATCGTGTCCGGCAGCTTCGACTATTCCATGATGTACTGGGATATCGCTGACGCGGCGAACCCGGCCCTGCGCAAGCGCTTTTCTGAGCATGACGGGGCGGTAAATGCGGTCACCGTCCTGCCCGATGGTCGGCATGCGGTGACCGGCAGCGATGACGGCATGGTGCGGCTGCTCGACCTGCAGTCGGGATCAGTTGAACACGTGTTCAAGGGCCATGAGCTCAAAGTGGTTGGTCTTGCCGTGTCACCGGACGGGGCGCTTGTTGTGTCCGCCTCTTGGGACCGCACGCTGCGGGTCTGGTCGCTGCTGGAAAAACGTCTGCTGCATGTTCTCAAGGGCCACCGCAACACGGTCAACGCAGCCGTATTTTCGACGGACGGACAATTCATCTACTCCACCGGCACCGATGCCGCCATACGCAAATGGCGGGTCAGCGACGGGTCCGAGGAAAGGGTGATCTATCGTAACGGCTGGGGCATCAATGTGCTCGCGGCCTTGCCCGGAGGCAAGGAGCTCGCCTTCGGAGCACTCAACGGTACCGCAGCGGTGCTTGATATCGAAAGTGGCGAAATCGCCCATCAACTGGCGCAGCGGGATCGCCCGATCCTGTCTGTGGCCGTGTCGGAAGAGCACAAGGTTCTGGCATTTGGCGGTGGCGACGGCATTGTCTCGGTGCATGACATGAGAGACTGGACACCGGTCAAGCTGCTCGACAATCCGTACGGCCCGATCTGGGCCCTGACGTTTTCCGGTGACGGCGATACGCTTTACCTGGGCGGGCTCGACGACACCGTGCATTACTGGCAGTTTCGGCCGGGCCGTGATTTCGAACCGGCCCGCGGCAAGTATCCGCGGCGGTTTCAGGCCGACGAGGGCCTGAGCGTCGGTGAACGCCAGTTTGCCCGCAAGTGTTCCGTGTGCCATACCTTGTCGCCGGACGATGCCAATCGCGCCGGCCCGACCCTTTACGGTGTATTCGGCCGCAAGGCTGGCACCTTGCCTGGCTATCCTTATTCGAAAGCCCTGCTCGATTCCGACATTGTGTGGAACGCCGATACCATCGGCAAACTGTTTGAAAAAGGCCCGCAGCATCTGGTGCCCGGTACCAAGATGCCGCTGCAGAAAATGTCCAATGGCGAGGAGCGCGATGCGATGATTTCGTGGTTGAAGGAAAAGACGAAAAGCTCACTGGATCAGGCGACGGAGTGAAAACAGATTGCACACAGGTGCTTGTAATTCCTATATCAATGAAATGTCGGCGTTCGCTACGGTCCGTAAGGATCGTCGCATCAGGGGAAACAGGAAGGGCAATTAAATGAAAGCATTTGTAATGGCATGCGCAGCCATGGCTGTGATCGGTGTAGGGGCACATTTCGGACTGGCGTCGCTGGAACTTTCGGCGAGCAATGTGTACGCCACCGACAATGTGCGCCAGTAGAACATAATCGTGTCTGGTCGTTTGCGGCCAGCGACCATGGCTGAGGCCCCGTCTGAAACAGACTCCGCCCGCAACAACAGGGAAATACCGAAAAATGGATGACGACAAGTTCAACATGTCTATGCGCAAGTTCCTCAAGCAGGTTGGCGTGACATCGCAGCAGAAAATCGAAGAGGCGGTTCGTGCATCCGGAAAATCTTCCGGCAGTGTCAGGGTTACAGCAACGATCAGCTGTGCCGACATTTCCCTGGACCATACGGTGACCGGCGAGATTGACCTCGGCTGATTGTCATGAATGAAGAGCCGGTCTTTCCGCCCCTGCTGAACGGCATCGCCGTTGCACCGGGCACCGATACTGCAAGCGTCGCCGTTGCCGCTGTTATCGGGGGTGAAGCGGGAGCTGGGGACTTGTATTGGTCACAGTCGGAAGACCGTCTCAACATGGCCATCGTGCTTGAACCGGATGTGCCGCTGTCGCGTGCGGCGCAGGTGCGCCACGTACTGGCGGTTGCGTTTGGCGATGCCTTTGGTGCCATCTCTCCGCCTGAGATCGGCGTCCACTATCGCTGGCCGGGCGACATTCTTGTCAACGGTGCCAGGGCTGGCGGGATCACGCTGGACATGCCGGCGGGAGTGACCCGCGATCAGGTGCCGTCGTGGATGGTGCTGGGTCTCGATGTGGCTATTACACTTGATCTGTCCGTTGACGACCCCGGCGAATTGCCGGACAGCACCACATTGCATGAGGAAGGTGCCGGCGACGTGACCCGCACCATGCTGCTTGAGTCTGTTTCGCGGCACTTCCTGACCTGGATCGACGGCTGGATGAACGAGGGTTTCAAGGCCGTGCATGAAAACTGGCTCGGCCGGGCGATGGGGTCGGACACGGATGTGACGGTTTCCCACGGCGGTGTAACGGTAAGTGGCCGGGTCACCGGCATGGATGAAGAGGGTAACCTGCTGTTCACGCCAGTCGACAAACCGGTGCAGGCGCTGGCACTCGTTGACACCATTGTCGGGCATCGCGCACCATGACCAAAATATTGCGCACCATCAGGTTTGACAGTTCTGATGACAATGTGTTCGTCGCACCGGCAGCGCCGGACGAGATTGCCCTGTCGGGCGCTTTTGCTTTTGCCGGCATTGGAATGGATGAGATAAGGGGAAAGACCCGGCAGGCATTCGCCAACGGGTTCCTGGCGCTACCCAGTCTGGGCCGGGCGACTTTCGTGTCCGTCGGCGAAGCCAGTGAAGATGAGGTGAATGATGCGGTCGATGCACTTGCCCAGTTGTTCATTGACGACTACCGAGCGCCTGACCTTGATGCGGCGCGTGAGGCAGCGCGCGAGGAGATGGAGTTCGCATGTGAGCTGGCGCGCGGCAAGCCGCTCAATACCCTGCTGACCGTGCATCGCACGCTGACCGAAGAGGGCGCGATACATGAAGAGTACCGAGAAATCACACCGCCCGGACAGGAGCGTCCGCACACCCGTATCTGGGATATAACCGATGAATGAACGTGCCTGGCATACATCCGGCGCCTACCTGCTCAACCGCTTGCCCGGCCGCGGCGGACTGGAAGTGACTGCAGATTACCTGAGGGCCTATTTCGCCCGCCCCGAACTGGCACCCATTGAGGAAAGCTGCGAGGCGGAACGGGTGGCCCATGCCCGCCTCGTCGACAATCCTTATCTTGAGCTGTCGCAGCAGGATCTCGCCGAGTTCGAAGATGCCGATGCCGGCCAGAACTACAAGGTGTTCCTGGCCTTCCGCGATCTCCTGGTGGCATCGAAAACGCTGGAAAAGGCATATCTTGCAATTGTGCGCGGCGAGGCGGGCAACGTGCCGCCGCTATTTGTCGAGCAGATCGTGCACGCCATCCTGGCCAGCATCCTGCATGGCCAGACCGATCCGATGCGCTGGCGCGCAGCCGAAGTGTTCTTTCGCTCCCAGAATGTGTCCGCTGAAGAAGGCCAGTTGATGCTGGCTGATGAGGAAGTTGTCGACATGTTTGCCGAAACCGGCGGCATGGGCGGGCTTGGCCAGCTTGTCATGGAAGCGGCGACGCCGCTGAAACAGATCGAGCTCGACGTGCTTGATGAAGACAACAAGCAGATGTACTGGGCCCGTGCCGAACGTTTCGACACGGTGATCGACTTTCGCTTCACCCAGCCCGCCAACGATGCCTTTGCCAGAGTCGTCGAACACTGGATCAACCACTTTACCGGTGTCAGCGTCCGGGTTCAGCCGGTGCAGCGTATCGATGATGAGAAATGGACCTGGCATATCGGCATGGATGCCCACGCGACCCAGCTGATGAACAAGCTATACGAAGGCGCGGACCTGTCGCTTGAGGAAGAAGTCAGCATTATCGGCCTGTTCCGCATGGATATTCTCGATCAGCAATCGGTGATCGAACGCGCGCGTGGCAAGCCGGTCTGGCTTGGTCTGGCGAAATCGCCAGCAGGTAAATTGAACATGAAACCGCAGAACCTGCTGATCAACTTGCCATTGCAGCGCGGCAGTTGAGACAATAAAGTAATGGATGCCTCGCAAGAGCAGGAACAGCATTCCAAAAATCAATCAGCAGGGGCAAACGCGGGGAGGAATTGCACAATGGATAGCCGTCATTTTCTGGACAGGAACGGCGCCAGGTTCCTGGCGGGCCTGATATGTGTCCTGGCCCTGTCCGGCTTGGCGCTGACCTGGCACAAGCAGAACAACACTGACACAGCGGGCCGACCGATTGCTGCCGCCGGTGTGATTGGCGCCGGCAACACCAATGCGCCCGCGGTCAATCCGAAATTCGAGGAATGCCGGACCAAGCGTAGCACCGATATCGCAGACATGCTGAACAAGGGCGTGATCGATCAGGCCAAGCACGATGATTTCCTGGCCAATGCCCTGCAGACCTGCGCCGGCATGTTTCCGCCCGAGAGCTAGGTTTTACAGCCTGATCGGGATACCGCCATCCACCGTCATCGCACTGCCGGTCACGAATAACGCCCGGTTGGCCCACAGGAGGTGATTGCTTGACAGCGGCATTTTATTTCGATATTTCTAGATTAATAGAAATAACGGATTATCAGGTCATGGAACTCGTCACCGCCGCACAAGGATTTTCTGCCATGGGCTCGGAGTCCCGTCTGGAAGTCCTGCAAACCCTGGTCAGGGCAGGGGACAACGGCTTGCTGGTTGGTGAGATCCAGCAGCGCACCAGTATTCCGGGGTCAACCCTTGCCCATCACCTGAAGTTTCTCACGTCAGCCGATCTGATCGTTCAGAACCGGCAGGGGCGTACCATTGTCAACAAGGCGAATTACGAGCACCTGCAGGCGCTGGCAGCCTTTATTCTGGAAGAATGTTGTACGGACCAGGAGGCCGGAACATGAGCGATGTATCCCGTGAGCAGCTGCCTCTGGCAGGCGAGATAAAGTCCCGTCTGGCCACACCCTGGACAATTACCTTACTGGCGCCGGTTGCGGTTGCAGTGCTGGATTTTCCCAACCTGGTCCCGGTTGTCAGTTTTGCCGTAAAGGCGTTTCTGGGAACACTGCCCTACATCGCATTTGCTGTGTTTCTGATTGCCGGACTGAAGGCGGCAGGCGCGGAGGCCGTTATTGCCAATGCGTTCAAGGGCCGCGAAAACCGCATGATCATACTCGCGGCCCTGTTTGGCGGACTGGCGCCGTTCTGCTCGTGCGAGGTGATCCCGTTCATCGCCGGCCTGTTGGCATTGGGAGCGCCGCTGTCCGCGGTCATGGCGTTCTGGCTGTCTTCTCCCCTGATTGATCCGCCGACACTGCTGATCACCGCCGCTGCGTTGGGCTGGCCGTTTGCCATTGGCAAGGCTGTGGCTGCAATCGGCCTGGGGTTGTTCGGCGGGTTCGCCATCAAAGTACTGCTCAAAGGCGGCTGGTTTGGTGAGCCGCTGCGTGAGCAGATAGCCACCGGGTGCGGCTGCGGTCCGAACCCGTTCGACGGCAGGCCGGTATGGCAGTTCTGGCATGAAACCGAACGCCGGCAGGTGTTCCGGACTGAATTTGTCAACAACGCCCTGTTCCTGGTCAAGTGGCTGGCCCTGGCATACGTCCTGGAAGCACTGCTCATCACTTATATTCCTGCATCCATGATTGCCGGTCTGGTTGGAGGCGAGGGTGTAACACCTATTGCCATCGCGGCCCTGGTCGGCATGCCGGCTTATCTCAACTCCTACATAGCCCCGCCGCTGCTGTCCGGCTTGATGGAACAGGGCATGAGCGCAGGTGCTGCCATGTCCTTCATGGTCGCCGGCGCGGTAAGCTCGGTGCCGGCAATGGCAGCGGTCTGGTCGCTGGTGAAAAAGCAGGTGTTCGCAACCTA